>NZ_PJBT01000184.1:0-143380 GCF_002836035.1 Halomonas sp. MES3-P3E
TGTGTTGATGAGTGACAGTTACCCCTATAAAGCGGAACTATCCGATCTCGTCAGGCGGTTGGTGCCGAGCTGAATGCTCGGGCGCCCCCGGCCCGACGCAATGGGGGAAAGGGGGAAGTGTGTCTGAACGACGGGGAGTGGTTAAAAAGTAGGCAATTTAAGCCGTGCCAACAGTTTTTTAGTGGCATTCCGTCTTGGGTGCAGTACTTGCTGAGGTGCTATGAGAAATCCGGGCTAGCGCCTGACAGAGCGACATATTGTGCAGCGCGGCCTGAACATCATGCATCGCGGCGCTCTCAAGCACCTCGAGCTTTAGCATTGATGGCGGCACATCAGGGTGGCATGCCAATAGCTCGGCTAAACGTTGGCTAAAGCTACTCACTAACAGATGCGTAGGGCTGATATTCACATTGATGGGCAGCGCGATGCCTTGGGCATGCCATTCCGTTAATTGGCAAAGTGCCCGCTCAATGACCCACTCGCCTAAACTTACTTCTAGCGGGGTGGTATCAATGATGGGTAAAAACTGGCCAGGGGCAAGCAATCCTTCTTCAGGGTGCTGCCAACGAATCAGCGCCTCGACCCCGACTACTTTGCCACTGCGCATATCGACCTGGGGCTGATAGTAAAGACACAGCTCATTATGATTGAGTCCATCAATAAACCGCTGACGCTGCTCATGGCGCACCTGCAGCAAACGGTCATGGTTAGGATCAAACAAGTGGAACGTATCGCGACCGCGCTGTTTAGCGCGATACATTGCCTGGTTGGCATGGCGCAACAATACATCGCCCTGAACGTGATCATTCGGGTAGCGCGTCACCCCTAAGCTTGCCGTCAGATGAATACTCTGGCCATCAACCATAAGTGGCTGGCGAATGGAGGCTAACAACTTCTCAAAAAAATCTTCGTCTACGCCATGGTGGAGTAACAGCACAAACTCGTCGCCGCCCACCCGCGCCAGTACATCATCACCGAACAGTAGATGGCTTATGCGCTGTGAAAATGAGGAAAGCAGCGCATCGCCCACCGACGTACCAAGCCGATCATTAATGTTTTTAAAGAAATCGATATCCAGCGAGCATACCGCCAACGGCAGCTGCTTAGCCTCTGCGTGCTGCATAGATTCCTGGATCAATTGCGTCAGCAACTGCAGATTGGGTAACCCTGTTAACGCGTCAAAATAGACTTCTCGATTAAGATGGCGCGCATGCGCCGGAATGGCCGAAAGGTCAGCAAGCACAATCACATGGTGGTCGATTGCACCGTGCTCATCGCGCACGCGATTAATCGACATCATGCCAGGGTAAAACTGGCCGTCGTGGCTGCGATAGCTCACTTGGCTTTTACTACGATCCCGCAATTGTAATTCTTCACGCATCAAGCGCGTTGTACGGCTATCATCCAACGGTAAAATACTAAACGCTTCAGGCGTTTTGCCTTGCACATCACCCAGTATCATCCCCGTTAACTCACAAAAAGCGGGGTTCACTTCCACTACCCGGTTTTCCGCATCGGTAATAATGATCGCTTCATTGGCGTAGCAAAAGGCGGATTCAACAGGAGACGCGGTATTGCTAACGGACGCCGTCGGCATCGCATTAGAGCGGGGAAGTGGGGATGTGGGCTCAGAGGGCTGTTGAGACAAAGACTGTTCCTTTTGTAGATTCAAGGATTGATACATATGTCTCTGCTCTCCTCGTCCATCATCTGTTATCGATAGTTTGTTCTAGATAGATAGTATCGTAGATAGGCTATATTAAATCTACTTCGCCACATCTCCTTCGAATAAGGATCGATATTAACACCGTCTTACTGCTTAGGCTCTTTGAACGACACAATACATTATCGACGGCAGGAGCAATAACTTAAGGGGCAGGACTGGCAGCGCCCAAAAGAGCGGCTGCCAGTCGTCATGACACTAGCTATATGCAACAGACATTGCGAGACGGCTTTCTTGCGGGTAGCTATCACTCACTTGGTAACGACTCATTTGGCGAGTCATATCGTCGGCCTGCTCATCAAGCGAGCGGCTCGCTGCCGCGACTTCCTCCACTAGCGACGCATTTTGCTGAGTGACGTCCTCTAGCTGAGCCATGGCTCGATTAATTTGCTCGATCCCTGCCGACTGCTCGTGTGTGGCAGAGACCATTTCATCCATTAAGTGAGCCATTTGCTCAACGCGCTGAGCAATGTGCCCCAGGGTTTCATTCGTCGAGTTGACCAGCGTTTCGCCTTCCGCAATCTTCGCTACATTATTGTCGATCAACTGGCGAATTTGATTGGCTTCCTCTGTGCTGCGGCTAGCCAGTTTACGCACTTCATCAGCGACCACCGCAAAGCCACGCCCATGCTCACCCGCACGCGCGGCTTCAACCGATGCATTGAGCGCCAGCAAATTGGTTTGGAAAGAGATATTGTCGATAGTCCCGACAATGCTGGTCACCTGTTCGTTCGCTTGCAAGATAAGCTGCATTGCCTGCTGAGCTTGTGAAGCCACTAGGCTTGCTTCCTTAGCTTGGTGAGCCACATCATCGGTCATCTGCTGGGCTTGCTTTGCATTATCAGCGCTTTGACGTACCGTCGCAGTAATTTGCTCCATACTTGATGCGGTTTGTACCAGCGAGGCGGACTGCTCTTCCGTTCTCTGCGCTAGATCCTGATTTCCCTGAGCAATCTGATTACTGGCCACCGCCACTGACTGTGCGTTGCGGGTGATATCAGCGACTAGCGTCTCGGTCGTTGCCGAGGACTCATTGAAGGCTTGATAGAGCTGGGAAAGCTCATCGCTCCCAGGGACGATTAATCGCTGGGTTAAATCATTATCGCGGGTGGCGATGCTACATAGCGCTTGGCTCAATGGCGTCGTAATCGCACGCACGATCAGTATAGCGGTGATGATCGCCAATAAACTCGCGACCAGCGCAATCACCGCATATAACCAAAGCGCCTGCTGCGCTGCCTGACGTAGCGTCACTGTCTCGGTTACCACCGCGTTAACCACTTGATCTTCTAATGCTTTCAAGCGGCCAATTTTTACCGTCTGCCACTCAAACCACTCTTCCGGATCGACGCCATAGCCACCTTCACTGGCTTGGCTGATCGCCAGCTCACGCCGCTCCATCAACCGATCGATCTCAACACCGCTTAACGCTAGGTCAAGCTGCTGGCGACTTTGCTCCCCTGCCAGAACGCGAAAACCATCCAGAAAAGCCTGCTCTTCGCCAAGCAGTGATAAAAAACGCCGCAGCATATCCGGTGGCATCCCATCTGCTGCAAACGTATTGGCCAGCAGCGCCCGCTCAATGCCAGCCAGGTCTTTAGCTTCCAGAAGTTGATAATACGCACTCAATTGGCGGGTAATATCACCCTCGCGAGTGAGGTGTGCCAACGAGCCCACAAAGGCCATTAGCTGACCGTTAATGCCGGTATAGTGACCTAATGCCTCGCCCGTCGTGACCTCTAACGCACTAACGCGTTCACGCAGTGCTGCCTGACGCTGCCAACGCTCATCAATCTCACGCAGTTGCTGCTGAACAGCAGGCGTCAGGAGCGCTTGATCCAGAGAGGCCTGCTGAGCTTGAAACGCGTTGACGGCATCATCGGTCTTGGGCCGCTGCTCGCGCAGCCGGTTACCAAATGCCTCGCCCTCGCTGCCCAGAAAGCCCGCTGTCATACCGCGTTCAAGCTGCATTTGGTGAACGGCATCCCCCGCTCGCTGGGCGAGCTCGGTCATCGTGTGAAGGCGGTCAAACTCTTGCAGTGCTGTACGGCGCTCCATGATGCCCTGAGCCGCGAACCACGCCAGCGCGAGCAAGGGTAGCAGTAGCACACAGGCAAATTTAAACCGCATTGGAATGCGGTTAACGATATTTTTCATTGCTTAGCCTCAGACTGATAACGTGTCAGGTAGGTAAGCGGCGTACTCAATTATTAGTATTCGCGTCGTGTAACGCGTGTATGTGAGTTTGCCGCACTCAGCCACTTAATTAAATGTATTTGCGACGTTTGTATTACACCGCAAAACATGGCGCAGTATAAGGGGCTAAGCGCTGCATTTATTGATGGCGGTCATAGGAAAGCGAGGATAGTTAGGAAAGCGCAAGATGGGACGGGAGTGACGGGCGGCGCCCAAAAAGCATGCCTAGCCGCCCATGGTTAACGGTAATGATTAACGACCAATCCACTCAATAAAGGTCGTCTCACCAAGCAAGTGGCGCTCATGGCGCACACGGCTTAGCGCCGCGTAGGGCAAATCCATCGCCAGCACCCGCGAAAGCGGCTGCTCAATAACTTGGCGCAGTAGTCCATTGCAGACAAATAGATGCGCCACGACCAGCACATGCTTACCGGGCGGACTGATTAACAGCTGCTGCCATACCTCAGCGAGGCGCGCATCAAAGGCCTGTATCGTTTCGCCGTCTGGCGGTGACACCGTTGTTGGGTCATACCAAAACGCACTCATTCGTTCGGTGCCCTCTTCCGCAAACACCTGGGCGTGGGTTTTACCCTCCCACTGCCCCAAATGCAGCTCGGCTAGGTCATCCTCTACCTGAACGGGTAGATCAAACTCTTCGCCCAGCCACAGCGCAAACTCACGACAGCGTGTTAATGGCGAGGTGACAATCGCATCATAAGGCAGATGGCCTTCGACCGTATGGCGCATAACGGCATCGGTCACCTGCTGCCAACCCGTCTCACTCAGTGGGTGATCGGTGGAGCCGCGTAGCATACGTCCTCCCACCGGTTCACCGTGGCGCAATAAATCAATGGTGGTGATCTCCGCATCGGGAAAACGCATACTCAGCCCTCGTTTATTGATGCCACTGTCGATTAAATAATCGCGTGACGCACACGCGCGGAAACCCACTCGGACACCAGCACGGTAGCGAAAATCATAATGAAAATAACGCTGACCTGGTCCCAGGCGAGGCTGTTGATCGAGGCATTTAACTGCAAACCGATCCCGCCTGCGCCGACCAACCCTAACACCGTCGATTCGCGGATATTGATATCCCAGCGATAGACGCTAATACCGGCAAAGGCAGGCATGACTTGCGGCAACACGCCATAGTTCATCACCTGTAGGCGGCTTGCCCCGGTCGCGCTTATCGCCTCGACGGGCGTCGGATGGATCTCTTCGATCGCCTCATAAAGCAGCTTGCCGACAAAGCCAATCGAGCGCAGGGCGATGGCGATAATCCCCGCCAACACGCCAGGGCCGAGAATGGTGACTAGCAGCATCGCCCAGATCAGCGAGTTGATCGAGCGGGATGAGACAATGATCATCAGCGCCAGACTGCGCACCAGCGGGTGCGGCGTGGTATTACGTGCGGCCATAAACGCCACGGGAAACGCCATCATAATGCCAATGGCAGTGCCCAGGGTGGCGATGTTAATGGTGTCCCACATGGGCTTCCAGAGCACATTGGCGTAGCCCCACTCCGGCGGCGTCATGCGGCTGATCAGGTCCGCCCCTTGGCGTCCAGCGTCTTCGACAAACACCCACATGGTATTGTCGGAAATCATCTTCCAGCAGAGCAGAAAGAGACTGACACCCGCCAGCCAAGCCAGGTACTGCAGCCATTGGGCGCGGGTGGTGCGCCGCCGCCAAACCGGCAGACCCTGGGTGTTAGTAGATACTGGCATCGCGATTCTCCAAATATAACAGGCCAGGGGCGGCTAATAAGCGCTCACTGGGTCCAGCGGCGGACATGGCTCGAGCTGTACTCGCACAGCAACACGATGGCGATAATGATCAGCAAAATAGCGGCAGAGGTATCGTACTCATAGCGACTCAGCGAGGTGTTCAACGTGGCGCCAATGCCGCCCGCGCCCACAATGCCAATCACCGACGACTCACGAAAATTGATATCCAGCCGGTAAACCGAAAGCCCAATCAAGCGCGGCATGACCTGGGGCTGAACCGCATGGTTCATGGTTTGCCACCAGCTTGCCCCCGTTGCCCGCACGGCTTCCACCTGGCGCCAGTCCAGGTCTTCGATGTCTTCCGCTAACAGCTTGGCCATGAAGCCAATCGTCGCAAAGGCCAGGGTGATCATCCCCGCCAGCGGCCCAAAGCCAAACATGACCACAAACAGAATCGCGATAATGATTTCTTGAAACGTCCGCGAAACGGCAATGATCGCGCGACATATAAAGTAGATCGGTAGCGGCGAAATGTTCCTCGCGGCGCCCAGGCCCACCGGGATCGCCAACAGCACGCCTACTACCGTGGAGGTCAGCGTCATGGTCAAACTTTCCAGCAGCCCCGCCACGATGTCGTCGTAGCGGCTAACAAAATCAGGCTGCATAAAGGCGCCCAAGAAGTTAACCGCCCGCCCCGCGCCTTCGGCTACCCGCGCCCAGTTCACTTCGACCGAGGCGAGCGCCAGCACTACGTAAATCACCGCACCTACGGCCAACCCCCAACGCAAGCGCGGGCTTTCAATCAACGGCAGACGCCGCCACTGGCCCCGCTGGGCCGCCTGCTGACGTGCTTGCCCCTGTGATAGCCGTGTTTCTGCCCGTTCGCTCATCGAGCACTCCCGGCTGCCATCGTCGGCAGGTCGCGCTGGTATGAAGTCGTTTCCGAGTCATCGGCCTCGTCATCCAGCGGCTCGGGGGTGGTATCCCAATCCTCTTCGCCATAAATGGTCGTGAGCATTTCGCTAGTGAGTTCACTCGGCAGTCCATCAAAGACGATTTGCCCAGCGCGCAGGCCGACAATCCGGTCGGCAAATTGCTGCGCCAAGGCCACATCATGAATATTGATGATTGCCGCCAAGTCGCGCTCAGCGCATAGCTCGCGAATCAAGCGCATGATCTGGCGCGACGTTTTCGGGTCGAGGCTGGCGGTTGGCTCGTCAACCAGCAGTAGCTTGGGGCTTTGTAAAAGCGCCCGGGCGATGCCCACGCGCTGGCGCTGGCCGCCGGAAAGCGCATCAGCGCGCTTATCGATGGCGTGAGGCAGCCCTACCCGCTCGAGTAGTCGAAAGGCTTCGACGACCGCTTCCTGTGGGTAGCGACGTAAAAAACTGCGCCAAAAACCCACATAGCCGAGCTGGCCGGAGAGTACGTTTTCCATCACGGTGAGCCGGTCTACCAGGGCATACTCCTGGAAAATCATCCCCATTGAGCGGCGCGCGTGGCGAAGCTTATGACCTGAGAGCCTGGTCAGTTCCGTGCCTTCCAGGCGAATGCTGCCCTGGGTGGGCTCCACTAACCGATTCACGCAGCGAATGAGGGTGCTTTTACCCGCGCCGGATGGCCCAATCAGCGCCATTACCTGGCCTTTGGGCAGCGTGAGTTCAATGTCCGTCAGCGCCCGATCCCCGGTGGGGTAACGCTTGCCAACGCCGCTTAGTGTCAACATTTTCCCGCCTCGTTTTTATAGCGAAACGGCCAGAAAGGGATGCCTTCCTGGCCGTGCAGTACCGTTTACCTTAACGATCAGTCACAGTCGTAAGTCACACCGTTAGCATCGGCAATGGTGCGAATGACCGACCAGTTTTCCTGATAAGTAATCGGAATGAACTGCGCTTCACCGGAGTTGGCGAATTCCGCTTCCAGCGGGGTACCTGCCCAGTCATAGCTGAAGAACGCATCCTGAATTTTCTCGGCAAGTTCCGGGTTCAGGTTATTCGCCAGCCCGTAAGCGGTGGTGGGGAAGGTATCGGAGGTGTAGATCACTTCGTAATCGCCCTCTGCCACAACATCACGTGCCAGCATGCGGCGTGCCACTGAGTTGGCGATGGCAGCGGCATCGTAGTCTTCGTTCACAACACCTAAGATGGAGTTGTCGTGGGAGCCAGAAAAGGCGGTTTCAAAATCTTCGCCCGCTTCCATGCCGTACTCGGAGCGCAGCAGTGCGGAGGGCGCGCGAAAACCAGAGTTAGAGGTCTCAGAGGTAAAGGCTAGCTGGCGTCCTTCCAGGTCTTCAACGGTCTCGATGCCGCTGCCAGGATAAGTGATGATCTCCATTTCGTAGCCAAAGCTACCGTCCTCGGCCGCCATCATGGCAAACGGGCGGAAACCACCGCAGTTGACCGCGACCGGTACACCACCGGTGTTAAAACCGGCGACGTGCAAACGGCCAGCGCGCAGTGCTTCCTGCTGGGCGGCGTTGGACTGCACGGGGAAGAACTGAACTTCTTTACCGGTTGCTTCGCTTAGGTGCTCCAGGAAGTCAGACCACACGTCGGCGTAAACCGCCGGATCTTCCACTGGCGTGTAGGCGAACACGAGCGTATCGGGATCGGCCCACTGTGACTCATCGCTAGGCGCATCAGCGATCATATCGCCATCGTTATCGACATAACGCGATGAAAGATCCGCTGAGGCATTCACCGCGACCAACGCAAAAGCGCTGGCAACGGCGGCGCTGATCAATGTGCGGGGAAGCGCATGGGCTAGTGAGGAGATCTGCATGGGGCACCTAACGTGTTGTTAAAAGATAGCCACAATCCTGACCATTTCAGATGACAACGACGGGGCATTTATATGACCGCTTGGTGACGATTTTGCTAACGTAACATGACATTGGCGCTTTACTGGCTAACGCAGCTACCGCGACGCTCAACAAACAGGCTGTTACCAGGAATTTTTTTGGCTTGATGCTTCAGTTCAGACAGCTCAGCGGCAATATCCAGCGCTCTGCAAGTAGCTGTATCGGTGACAGGTTTTACTGCAATCGACACGCTGACAAAGGGGAAAAACGTCACGCTATTTTGTCGGCTTTCAGTCTGAATCCCGCCTTTCAGCCGGTCCGCTTCTTCATAGAAACCGGGGGCCATCACTTCAAATGAGCGCAGGATTTGGCCGCAAACGCTTTCCCAATGGCTGTGCGGTAGCAACATCATAAAATCATCACCGCCAATATGGCCGATAAAGCCACCAGCGCTTTCTACCTGGGCCTGCAGCAGCCGCGATAGCGAAATAATCACCTGATCGCCCCGGGCATAGCCGTAAGCATCGTTAAACGCTTTAAAATTATCCAAATCGACATAAGCGGCGGCAAAGCCCTGCTCGGCGGCTAAATAAGCGACCAGCGTTTCGTTAATCAGGATATTGCCTGGCAAGCCGGTCAACGGATTGGCATGGCGCGCGTGGCGCACCTGAATCGCGGTGATTTCACGCAAAAGGTCAACGATATTACCCATGCCCACGTAATCACCTTCATCATTGGTGATCACAAAGTCTTCCTGCTCAATATCGTGGCTATCGGTCAGTTGCTGGCTCAACACCTCAAGCGGGGTATCTGCTTCAGCCACCAGCATGCGTACATCGGCCACGTCCAATACGCAGCGTTTGGCATACAGCGCATGGCTATAAGGGTTGGTGAACAGGGTTAAAAAAGCATTGCGACGCACCACTGCCACGGGCTTACCGTCCTCCAATACGGCCACACAGCGTAAGCTGGGTTGGCGGCGAAACCGCTCGGAGATGAGTGGCACTGCGCAGTCAGTGGTGATGGCCTCAATCGTGCGCAAAATCGAGCGCGCAGTGCGGCCAGCAGGGCTTTTTAACTGGGTTGTCGCGGGCAGCACCATGTTGAGCTGTAAAGGCGGCTGCGGGCTTGGCCGAGCAAAATAGAAGCCTTGCAGTAGCGCGAGCCCACGGTCGAGTTCCCACAAGCAGAGATGCTCCGCCGCAGTCTCCACGCCTTCGGCTATTAGCTGGCAATCCAGGCTACGCGCCACATCAAGAATCGAGCGGAGAAATTCGCGCTTCGCAGGCTCCTGATCAATCCCTGAGATAAAGTGCCGATCAAGCTTGACGAAATCGGGCCGCAGTTCTGACCAGTGGCGCAGGCTTGAGTGCCCTGCCCCCAAATCGTCCAGCGCCACCTGAAAGCCCATGTCACGGTAATGATCCACCGCTTGGCGCATTAGCTCATAGTCATGAATCGGCACATGCTCGGTGAGCTCAATCACTACTCGCTCTGGGGGAAGGCCGCTCTCGCGAATGAAGCCCAGCGTTAAGCCTTCGCGAAAATCACGCTCAACGATGGTTAACGGCATGACGTTAAGAAATAGCAGGCCGGGCAGTTCAAGTTCGGCAAAGCGTTGAATCGCCAAGCGTCGGCAGAGTAAATCTAACTCCACTAGCTGCCCTGCCTGGGTGGCCACATCAAACAGCCGTAACGGCGAGTGCAGCGGTGACGTTTTGGGGCCACGAATCAGTGCTTCGTAGCCATAAATCGCCTGCTGGTTGGCATCCACAATGGGCTGAAAGAGCACCTGCAGCTCTTCGGTCGCAATAATTTGATTAAGCCACTGCGCTTCTTGTGCGGTCATTTGCCTACTGTCCTATTCATCAGCCCCCGTTTACCTTCACAAGGCAGCCGGGTACTGATGTGCAGCCTTCCCTAGCGGTGATTGGTAAGCTGCAAGCATGCGTCATTTTCGTGACGCTATCATGACAAATGACTAATCAGGCAGTGAACACCCAACCGCTTTGAACGACAGACGCTATTTACTGAAGAGGCTTTTCGGGCGGCGGAAAGACCACATCGCAGCCATCAGCATCCAGCTGGCGAATATCAATCGGGTGCCCTTTTTCGTCCAGCGTTACCAAGCCAATGCCGCTGGCGTTCCAGAGCCGTTCGCCCGCGCTGGCGCGGTCGGGGTCTCGGGGGTGAACGCTCAGTTTGCGACGCTTGGTAAACCAGTTGAGTGGCGACAACGGCGCATATAACCAGCGGTTCAACCGATCAAAGGTATTGAGCAGAGTGGTGGGAAAGGTGTTTTTAATCCCACTCGACGTGATTTGCCATAGGTGGGGGGAACGCCGCTGATGACGAACCACGATGTCGTAGACAAACGAGTAGTGCACATCGCCCGACAAGATCACGTAGTTGCCGGGGGTTTTGGAGTGTTGCCATATTTGCAGCAGCGTATTGGCCGCCCCGCGATGGGCCATCCAGTTCTCAGCATCGACCACTAATGGCTTACCCACCGCGGTAAAGATTCTTTGAATACTCTCAATCAATTTGACGCCAAACATCGGGGCGGGCGAAATGATCACCGCGCTTTTGGCCCCCATTAGCGCTTGTTGCATCTCCATCAGCGCTTCCCAATCCATCAGCCCAGAAGGGTGATTAAGATTGCGCTCGCTGCGCCAACGGCGGGTTCGGGTATCCAGCACGATTAAGGTAGGCGTACCCGGCACTTGAAACTCCCAGCCCTGAAAACGCAGTAGCCGCTCAATGAAGCCATCTTGCTCGGCGCATACCAGCGGCTGGCTGCCATCACCCAGCAGCGTCGAGGCGTGATGGGTTAATGGATTGAGCTTATCAGGGTCATTCCCCCAGGCCTGACAGAGCAAATAGGCCACCAGGGCGTTACCGATAATGCGCTTCGAGAACGGATGGCCGTAAGCGGCGAGCTCCCAGTCAGCGGAAAGGTTCCAGTCATCGGTCACATCGTGGTCATCGAAGATCATCAGGCTGGGTAAGTGCGCCATTAACCGCGCGCACTGCGGCAAACCAGCCACGAAGCTGTCTATCACCGCCTGCTCCTGACGATAGAGCTCGGCATTTTTTTGATCTAAAGCAGGCGCGTCGAACGTCATCACTCGCCAGGGCTCGGGGGACCATACCAAGCAGTACATGGCGAGCATTTCAGCCAGTGTCATTAAATGGTTCTGCGCATTCGCCGACGTAAAGACCGGCTTCTTGACGCCGCTAAAAAAGCGCTTGCGTAGCGCCACATTCTTGGTCACATCCGGCAGCAACTCAGCGCGCTGATAGTAACTATCGGGCGAGTCGTAGAGGGCTTGGCTATCGTCCACCGTGGCGCCTTCCAGCCACTCATCCACCAACCCTAGCCGCGCTATGAGCGCATGCACGGCGCGCAGCATAGGGCCGGCTACATCATCAGCATAAATTTGATCACCGGTCATCAGCAGCCAAGCGGGCCACTCTGCCGGGGCGTCTTGCTGCTCGGCGAGCCAGCTATCGGCGCGCACCAAACCATCGTCACTGTCGTGATGGGGTTTGCGGCAGGAACCATGCATAAGCCGGTGATGCCGCGAGGCAATCACAAAGGCGGGATAAGCGGCGCCGTCATAACATAGCCATGGCGCCCATTCGGGCAATGAGCGCCAATTACCCGTTGTCGTTTCAACTTGCAGGTCATACTCGATGCGCTCATCGCAGGGCAGCGGTGAATCCAGATCAATATCAATTAGATAGATAAAGGCGCGCTGGCCGATAGGAATGCACTGCTGATGATGCGCCAAACCAATCGACGCGGCATTACTCTGCCCAGGCCGCAGTATTAGCGTCATATTTAATCGCCGAGTGGCGACCATCCAAAGTACCAGCCGAGTCGTGCTGATGCGTCTTAATAAGGGGCCGGCTAATATATCGGGCAGCGTATCAGTGCCATTCATCCAATGAAGTCTCCGTTATCCATGCGCCACCACAGGCAGCTCGACGACTACCTCTAACCCGCCGGTGCTGGCGCGAGTAAGATGCATTTGGCCGCTATACAGGGCGACAAGATCGGTCACAATGGCCAGCCCCAGGCCACTGCCAGAGCGGTGCTCATCTAACCGTTGACCACGCTGAACCGCCTGCTGGCACTCTGCCTCCGACATGCCAGGGCCGTTATCGCTAACGGTTAAAATCAACTTCTGACCGTCAATTTTCACGTTAAGCTGCACCTCGCTATGCGCCCAGCGCAGCGCATTATCCATCAAGTTACCCACCAGCTCTTGGATATCTTGCTCATCCATGTGCACTCTGATTTTCTGGCCCCAGGTTTGGCGCAGCACAATGCCGCGCCGCTGGGCAAGCCTGGAGAGTCCATTAAGTAGCGGTGTTAGCGTAGGGTGTAGATCAATAGGTGCAAAGCGCACGCCTTCACCCGCCGCGGAGGCTCGGGCCAAGTGATGACGTACCGCGCTATCCAAGCGTTCCAACTCTACCGCCCAGGCGGCACGGTTCGCTTCTGGAAGCTGGCGAAGCTGCAGGCGCATCACACTCAGCGGTGTTTTCAACGCATGGGCAAGATTGCCCGCGGTATGGCGTCCGCGCTCGATTAAGCGCTGATCGCGTGCCAACACCGCGTTCATTGAGGCCGCCAGTGTCGCTAACTCTTCCGGCAAGCGGGTATCTAACTGTTCGCTGCGGCCCTGTTCCACATCATGAAGATTGGCGTGCATGCGGCGCAGCGGCGCTAACCCCCAGCGAACTTGCAGTGCTAACACGCCGAGTAGCAACACGCCCAAGCCGATCAACCCGCCCCACAACAGATATTGGAATTCACGGATATCGTTGGTGAGCACATCGTCTCGGGCGGCCACGCTAATATGTAGCGGTTCCTCTAACGGGGCCAGGTAGATATCGCGCTCCACCACGCGCAGCGATTGCCCCCGCGGGCCGATTAATGAGCGCGCACTGAGGTTTTCATTCTCCACCACTGGCAGGCGTTGATCCCATAGTGAGCGAGAGGCCAGGGTATGTTGCCCGCCATCGGTGATTTGCCAGTACCAGCCGGAGTAGACATTCTCAAAACGCGGGTCGCCCAGCGCCCGGTCGTGGACAAGCTGCTGCGCTAAACGGTCATAAGTCACGCCCGCCATGATGACATTAAGCGTCGCGCCAAGACGATCATCAAAGGCCTGAGTGGCCGAGGTATGGTAATGGTGAGAAAGTAGCGTGCCAGCGATAGGCAGGGCCAGCCCCACCATCACTAATACGGCCAGCAATAGCCGCAGGCTGATGGAACGCCGCGCCCAACGACCCCGCCAAGCCGTTTTGGCTTGACTCATTCGCTGCCAGGCTCTTCTGCTAACAGCCGATAACCCTGGCCCCGCTGAGTGGCAATTCGCCAACTGCCCAACTTACGGCGCAGGCGGCTGACCTGAACGTCAATCACGTTAGAGTCAGGTTCATGGTCGCGGTCGTAAACATGCTCTGAAAGCTCGGTACGACTCACCACTCGCGGTGCCGCGTGCATTAAATAGCCCAGCAGGCGCGTCTCCTGTGCGGTTAAGCCGACCGGGCGCCCTATCAACGTCACGTGCTGAGTGTGGGTGTCTAAACTCAATTCGCCCACTTTTAATACTGGGTGAGCGTGACCGTGGCTGCGGCGTACAAGCGCACGCAAGCGAAACAGCACTTCCGCTGGCTCGAACGGCTTCGTGACGTAGTCATCTGCCCCAGCGGTAAATCCCGCGGCTTTATCCGCCCACCGCTCACGAGCGGTTAGAATCAGCACAGGCAGATCAATACCGTCTTCCCGCCACGCCGCCAGCCAGCGAGTCCCATCCCCATCGGGTAGCCCTACATCTAAAATCAGTGTGTCGTAAGCTTCAGTACGTACTAGAAAATCGGCATCCTGGCCGTTAGCCGCATGCTCTACCAGCCAGTCACCATCGCGCAACGCTTGGCTCAGCTCACGCGCTAGCGCTTGGTCGTCCTCTACCAGCAAACACTTCATTGGCTAACTACCCTTTTCGATAACGACTTGGGAATACAAATAACGCGATGGCAACGAGGCTTGTCGTAACGGCACTAGCGACGCATATCATTAATACGCACGCCCTCGATAGACATCAGCTGGCCATTATGGCCATCGAATTCAAATTCGACGACTTGACCCTGCGGGCCGAGCAGCTTGATTTCGTACTCCACGTACCCTCCTTCACGCTCCACTTCCACCTCCAGCACGTCGCCTATGTAGTGAGCTTCCAGCCAATCTAAGATGGTGTCGAGGGAAACAACCTCTCCGCGGCCTACTTCGCCATGCAGCGATTCCCATGGCTGGTCACCCACCGCACTACCCGCCAGCAATAGCAGCAGGGCCAAGCCAGTGACATTGCGCCGAGCGCTTCGCTGTACGCTGCGTAGCGGCTTGATGAAGTGACATAGGAGTTTACTCATAGTGCCAGCATGCCAAAGACAACATGAACGCTAGATGAACAGTTTTGTCAGCTTAAGGAAAGTATAGCGATGGTATAAATTCCCTGTCGCATTCGTTGAGTGTCAGTCACTCATTCACGTTTAAATACGTAAAGAAGGAATTTGCTATGAATACCATGAAAAAAATGCTGCTGATCCCAACCTCTGCCCTGCTACTTGCAGCGGCGGCGGGCAGTGCCCAGGCCGATTCGCTGCCGATGGATCGCATCGATGACGTATTGACCCATTCCAATGATTACGGGTTCAGCCACTACGAAGAAATTAGCGTTAAAGGTCGCGGCCGCGTAGAAGTAGAAGGCTGGCTGGACGAAGAGTGGTACGCGGATGTGGATTTCTCCCTTGATAACGGTGATACGCTAGAAGAGAAACGCGAGCGCCTAATTACCGGTGCCTGGGGCATGAGCGAAGACGATATCCGCCAGGCCTTAGACGTTGCCCGCCAGGAAGGTATGGTTGAGTTTGAAGACCTTGATATCGACAAGAGCGGCATCATCGATATCGAAGGCCGCGGTGAAAATGGCCGTGAGCTGGAAATCAGTGTGCGTCAGGGCTCTTCTGAAGTTACCCAAATTGACCGCGATTAACGGTCTTAGCTAATCGCTTTGCGGGCTCCCTATAGGGAGCCCGCTGCGCTTTAAGCGTCTTTAATCAACGACAGTCCTGACAGTTTCCCCGGGCCATAATAGCGGCCGCAATGCGTTCGATGCCCTGGCGATAGGCAGCTTGTCGGTAGGTGATATCCTCCGTGCCTGCGCGCGTTAACACCTTGCCAGCCTCTTCACTCAGCAGTGCGTCCAAGCGTTCATTCACCTGGGCTTCACTCCACTTTTCTCCCGCCCGGTTTTGCAGCCACTCAAAATAACTGACGATCACGCCGCCTGTATTGGCGAGCACATCCGGCAGCACCGGCACATTACGCTTGGCAAGCGTTTGATCAGCATCGCTAGTCAGTGGTCCATTGGCGATCTCTAAGATAGCGCCTGCTTTCACCTCGTGCACATTGTCGCAGTGAATTTGGTTTTCAAGCGCCGCCAGCGCTAATACATCCACGTCCAACGCCAGCAGCTCATCCCCCGTCATCGCTTTCCCTGCTTGGCTGTCGGTCACCTTACCGCTATTCGACTTAGCCTGTTTAACAGCCTCAATATCGAGTCCATCTGAGTGGTAGCAAGCACCAGTGGTATCGGATACCGCGACGATACGATAGCCACGTTCACTGGCTAACCGCGCAAAGTGGTAAGCCGCGTTACCAAACCCCTGCACCGCCACAGTGGTCTCTTCCGGTTGTCGCTTTTCACGCTCGGCCCACAAATCGAGCACTTTTAGCGCGCCTCGCCCCGTGGCGGCCACTCGCCCTGGCGAACCGCCTAGCGGTAATGGCTTTCCGGTAATGGCCGCGGGCACTTTAGCCCGCACGATTTGCTCATACTCATCGATCATCCACCCCATGACCGTCGCGTCGGTGTTCACATCAGGCGCCGGAATATCCCGATCGGGCCCCATGATATCGGCAATGGCGCGGATGTAGCCGCGCGCCAGCCGCTCAATCTCTAGTGAAGAGAGCGCCTTGGCATCCACCTGGACGCCGCCTTTCCCGCCGCCATAAGGTAAGCCAACCACCGCGCATTTAACCGCCATCCAGAAACTTAGCGTAGTGACTTCATGCTGGTTAACATCGGGATGAAAACGCACCCCCCCCCTTGGCTGGCCCTAAACTGGTGTCATAGTGGACTCGCCAGGCGGGAAAAGCTTTTAAGCTGCCGTCGTCCATCCGCACGGGAATACTCACCTGCAGCGAAAGACTGGGCTGCATCAGGCGCGCCTGGGCATCCGCGTGAATATCGAGCGCGTTGAACACATCTTCTAAGCGTGAACGGGCATCCTCAAACAGCGCCGCACCTATTTCTGGTGTTAGTGTTCGAGGAGCCGTTTTTTCAGCTTGCTTTTGGGGCACTTGGCTATTCGTCGTTTTGGCCGTTTGATTTTTCGATTTAGCCTTTTTCGCCTTAGCATTACCCATGCAATACGCTCCTTTCCTTGGCCAGGGTAGGATTTCAAGAGATTAACGTTATAACGTGTTTACAGCGTAGCAGCTGGCGGCCAAACCATAGCGCTGAGCTAATCAATGTGTTGAGGAGAAATTCGTGCTGAATGAAGGCGGTGATGGCGCGTTGGATGATGAGAAAACCGGCACAACGGTGCGGTTGGATTCCGGACACTTTTATTCAGGGCTTAGTGACCCCGTACTACGCGATATAGCTTGGCTAATCGCCACACCGGATATTGTGGAGCTGCCGCCGCCCATTCCCTGCGCAGGACGTCCCACCATGGAAGAGTTAGGACTTGCGCGCACACTGCTTCCCTGGCTACGCCAGCTTGGCCAACCGCCGTTGAGCGCATTGAACGGCAGCCGGGCGATGCGCATGGGGCATTATCACGAACGCCTATGGCACACGCTGTTAAACCACGCACCGAATACACGGCTGCTGGCCCGCAACGTGCGTATCAGCCGAAAGCGCAATACGCTCGGCGAGCTGGATATGCTCTACCGAACGCGTGCTAACCCGGCACCGGTGCATTTGGAAGTGGCAATCAAGTTCTACCTGGGGCTGCCGGAGGGGCCTGGCGCTGCCACCAGCCAAAGCCGCTGGATTGGCCCCGGCGGGTTAGACAGCCTAGCGCTGAAGTGCGGCCATTTGCGCCGCCATCAATTGCCACTTTCCACCACGGCACCCGCGTTGGAAACACTCGCTCACTGGCTGACGCCACGGGACATTGGGGTTTCAAGTAGTGAGTTAGGCGAGCAGCTAACCCAGCGACTGGCAATGCCGGGCGTACTCTATTATCCCTGGCACGCGGCAATGCCAGCGCCCGAAGGCGCGACAGCCGATCACCGCCGTGGGACGTGGTGTTACTTACGCGATTGGCCTGCGCTGGCGGCGAGTGTAACCGAAAGGCCTGAAATGGCATGGCTGGAAAAACCTCACTGGCTAGCACCGCCCCTTCACAGCGCCTTTCGCCCGATGGCAGAACAGTTGCCCGCCATTTTCGAAAAGGTGCATGCCTGGCGCTCACCCCAGCAAGTGATGCTGTATTACCCGCAGCAGCAGCGCTATGAGCGGCTGTTTTTGGTGCCCGACAACTGGCCGCGCCAAGTACCTCTTCCGCCGGTAATACGCTAGCGACGATACGTTTAAACCACCACAAGGTTATCGCGGTGAATCAGCTCGTGGGCTTCCACGTAGCCAAGAATCGCTTCAATCTGGTGGCTGGGCTGGCCTGCCAACTGGCGCGCTTCATCGGCGCCGTAGTTAACCAAGCCCTTGGCCACTGAGGCGCCCTGCTCATCCACACACACCACCATATCACCGCGCTTGAAGCTGCCCTGCACATTGCGCACGCCGACCGCTAATAGGCTAGAGCCTTTATCGCGCAGTACTTTCACCGCACCGGCATCCAGTACCAGCGTGCCGCGCACCTGCAATTGCCCCGCCAACCAACGTTTGCGTGCCGCCATAGGCACTTGATCCGGGCGCAACAGCGTGCCTAACGACTCGCCCGCCATAATCCGGTTGATAACATCAGGCTGGCGTCCACTGGCAATCACCGTGACCGCCCCAGAGCGCGCCGCTAACTGCGCCGCGCGCACTTTGGTGGTCATACCGCCCCGCCCCAGCGCTCCCCCGCTTCCTGCCATAGCGGCTAGGCGCGGGTCGTCCGCGCGCCCTTCGGCAATCATCTGGGCGTTGGGGTTGTGCCGCGGGTCGGCGTCAAACAAGCCTTCCTGGTCGGTCAATAGCAGCAGCGCGTCCGCTTCCAGCAGATTGGCGACCAGCGCCCCTAGCGTATCATTATCGCCGAAGCGGATCTCGTCGGTTACAACGGTGTCGTTTTCATTGATTACCGGCACCACGCGCATCTCCACCAGCGTACGCAGCGCCGAGAGCGCATTCAGGTAGCGCTTGCGGTTGGAAAGGTCATCGTGGGTAAGCAAAATCTGCGCGGTGAGCATGCGATGACGGGCAAAGTGCTGTTCATAGCACTGAGTCAGGCCATTCTGGCCTACCGCGGCGGCGGCCTGCAGTTCATGCACGGCGCTGGGGCGCACCTGCCAACCCAGGCGCACCATACCTGCCGCCACGGCGCCTGATGAGACCAGCACCACTTCGACGCCCCGCTGGTGCAAGGCGGCGATTTGATCGACCCAGCCGCCAATGGCGGTTTCATCCAGCCCGCGCCCATCGTTGGTGAGTAGCGCACTGCCTATCTTCACCACTACCCGCCGTGCACGGCTCAACGCGCCGCGTCCTAGGATTTGCTCGTTACTTTCCATGCCACCCCGCCTCAATCCGACACTTACAAAAGGGGCCACGCGAACGCAGCCCCTTTTTTGCTTATCAACTTAAGCTTACTACTGAAGACACCCGCGCCATACCACTAAGGGGCGTATTCGACTTCAACTTCATAATCATCATCGTCAAAATCGTCATCATCTTCATCGTCACGCTTGCGACGACGACCCAGGCGCGCCTCGGTGCGCGCGACCGACTCCTCTTCCATTCGGCGACGCATTTCCTGCTCGCGCGCCAGCGCCTCTTCATCTTCGTTCTCTAGACGACGCTGCTCGGTCAACCAGCGGTAGGCCGCCTGCACCAGCTTATCGGTGCCATCGCTACTGATCGCGGAAATGCGGAATACCGGGCCTTCCCAATTCAGTGCCTGGATAATTGCCTGGGCGCGCTCTTCGCGCTCATCTTCTGGCAGCAGGTCGAACTTGTTCAACACCAGCCAACGGGGGCGCTCAGATAGCGCGGGGGAGAACTGACCCAACTCGTGAACAATCGCCTTGGCGGCCTCGACCGGGTCAGACTCATCGAACGGCGCCACATCGACCACATGAAACAGCAGCCGCGTGCGCGTCAGGTGCTTCAAAAAACGTAGCCCTAAACCAGCGCCTTCTGAGGCCCCTTCAATCAAGCCGGGTACGTCGGCCATTACGAAGTGCTCGTGCATACCCAGTTTCACCACGCCCAAGTTGGGTACCAGAGTGGTAAACGGGTAGTTGGCGACTTTAGGTTTGGCCGCAGACACCGAGCGAATCAGCGTGGATTTGCCCGCGTTGGGCATTCCCAGCAGCCCCACATCGGCCATGACTTTCATTTCCAGGCGCAGGTTACGGCGATCGCCTTCGGTGCCCGGCGTGGTGCGCCGCGGTGCGCGGTTGGTCGACGACTTGAAGTGAATATTACCCAGCCCACGTCGGCCCCCTTCGCCTACCAACACCACTTGACCAATGTCGGTCACATCGGCGATGACTTCCAGGGTATCTTCATCAATGACCGTGGTGCCCACCGGCACTTTGACGTGCAGGTCTTCACCGGCTTTGCCGCTCATCTGACGGCCCATGCCGCCCTGACCGTTTTGGGCCTTATAGAAGCGCTGGAATTTAAAATCGATCAGGGTGTTGAGCGCATCGTCACCAATCAGGTAAACGCTGCCGCCATGGCCGCCATCGCCCCCATCGGGGCCGCCCCTGGGCACATATTTTTCGCGGCGAAAGCTCAGACAGCCATTGCCGCCTTTGCCTGCCTCAATAATAATCGAGGCTTCATCGACGAACTGCATTGGATTCTCCCGGCCGCTTCCGCCGCCCTAATATGCACTACTTTTTTTCCAACTCGTTGCCCAACCCTTTATGCCCACCAGCATACTGATAAAGACATGGTGGTAAAAACATCGTGGTGAAGCGTATTGGAAAAGAGATTTAACCGACAAAAAAGCCCCGCCATAGCGGGGCCTTTTTCTCGTCACCAAACTTGCACAGTCACGAGCATAGCATTCGCCGTTTAGGCAGAAACAATGCTAACAAACTTGCGGTTTTTGGGACCTTTGGTCTCAAACTTCACAAAACCGTCGCTCAGTGCGAACAGCGTGTGGTCACGGCCTAGGCCTACGCCTGTGCCCGCGTGGAAACGCGTGCCGCGCTGACGCACGATGATGTTACCCGCAGTCGCCGCTTGGCCACCGAAGAGTTTTACACCTAAGCGTTTGGACTCGGAATCGCGACCGTTACGCGTGGAGCCAGCTGCCTTTTTATGTGCCATTGCAAAATCCTCCTAAGGGAATTGACCGCTTACGCAGAAATTCCGGTAATTTTGACTTCAGTGAACCACTGGCGGTGGCCCTGACGCTTCATGTGGTGCTTACGACGACGGAACTTGATGATGGTCACTTTATCGCCACGGCCGTGGGAAACCACCTCGGCAGAGACTTTAGCACCACTGATCATCGGCGCACCGATGTTGAAGTCATCGCCGTCTGCAACCATCAGCACTTCGTCAAACTCGATCGTTTCGCCGGTGGCGACTTCGATTTTCTCAAGCTTGAGCGTTTGACCTTCTTGAACGCGGTACTGTTTGCCACCGCTTTTAATAACTGCGTACATGTCGCTCTCCGGACTTGTCGTTAATGCCGCTTTCGGCAGCGCTCATCGCCTTACGCTCTTATCGACCTGCTGCGAGTGGCGCCCCTTTTGGAGCCATCTGACAGGGAGCATGATGAGTGGGTCGCGGATTATAACGACTATCTACGCTTACCGCAAGACCACAGGCCGTTGTCAATTGCTAAGTCCGTTAACGACTAAAGTGTAACCGTCGCTCGTATCTTGACGCCCAACAGGCAGCCCCATAGCATGACCCCAACACATGACCACATCTACTCCACAAATACGGGCGGCACTTACCGCCTCCATCTGCCGCGATGAACGGATTCCATGACCGCCAACGTCTCCTCAGCCCAGCCCGTCAGCCCAACGCCTTCACCGCTGCACGCCGTGGTGGCCGATGACTTCGCCGCCGTCAACCGCACAATTGTCGAGCAGCTCAATTCCAAAGTACCGCTGGTTGAAACCATCGGCCAGTACATTACCGAAAGCGGTGGCAAACGGTTGCGCCCTTTATTGGCACTACTGGCCGCCCGCTCGCTCGACTACACCGGCGACAAGCATATACCGCTGGCCACCTTAATAGAGTTTATGCACACCTCCACGCTGTTACACGATGACGTGGTGGATGAATCGCATATGCGGCGCGGCAAGAAAACCGCTAATGACGCCTGGGGCAATGCACCCTCGGTATTAGTAGGCGACTTCCTCTACGCCCGCTCGTTTCAGATGATGGTCGATGTGGGCTCGATGCGCATTATGGCGATTCTTTCCGGCGCCACCTGCATCATCGCCGAAGGCGAAGTGCTGCAGTTGACCAATATCGGCAACCCCAGTATTTCTGAAGAAGATTACTTCGAGACCATTTTGGGTAAAACCGCCATGCTGTTCGAAGCGGCTTCCCACAGCGGTGCGGTGCTGGCAGAAGCAACGCCGGAGCAAGAGCAAGCACTCCAGTATTATGGCCGCTACCTGGGTCTCGCCTTCCAACTGATTGACGACCTGCTGGACTACCAGGGCGACGCCGATGCCATGGGCAAAAACGTTGGCGACGATCTAGCCGAAGGCAAGCCGACGCTGCCGCTGATCCACGCCATGGAGCAAGGCACGCCGGAACAGGCCAAGCTGATTCGCCAGGTGATTCGCGATGGCGGGCTTGAGCAACTCGACGCCGTGCTGGAAATTATTCACGCCACCGGCGCACTCGACTATACCCGCCAGCGTGCCGAAGAGATGGCCGATAAAGCCTTACAGCAGTTAGAAGCCTTGCCACCCAGCGCCTACCGCGACAGCATGGCCCAGCTGGCTCGCTTAGCGGTTGATCGCCAAGCATAAAAATTGGTAGTTCGCGCCGCCGAGGACTTGAAAAAATACGTCTGGCTAAGTATGATCCACCTCCGTTGTTGAGCACAGCTCGACAACCTTCGGAATATAGCTCAGCTTGGTAGAGCGCTGCCTTCGGGAGGCAGAGGTCGTAGGTTCGAATCCTGCTATTCCGACCAAGAACACTATTAAAAACGGCCACTTAGCTAACACAGCAAGTGGCCGTTTTTGTTTGTGGTAGTTCTAGGTGACAGATAGTTAGCACTCACTGCTACTTCCTATTAAACGCGCCATTCAAAAATAAAATAGCCTGCTAACAACTATGCTACGATTGGCATTTATGCTTTGAACCCTTCTTCTCTTCTAAAGTGGGCCAAGACTATTAGCCAATTAACACACATTAAGGCCGTACTCCTTTTTGCCAGCACCATGACCGTGATGTCGGGGGCGATTATTGCGCCTGCGCTGCCGGGTATTAGCCGCCACTTCCCTGATCAGCCCCAAGTGATCATTCAACTGATCCTGACCATTCCAGCGCTGATGATTACGCTTTTAAGTCCATTAATGGGTTATCTCGCCGACCGTTTTGGGCGCAAGAAACTGCTTCTAATGATGCTGTGTATCTATGGCTTTGCTGGGGTATCAGGCTTTTTTATTGATCGTGTGGATTTGTTGTTAAGTTCACGGGCACTGATGGGCATTGCCGTGGCGGGCATCCTCAGCATTAGTACTACGCTGGTGGGTGATTACTTTGATGGTACCGAGCGGGTACGCTTCCTGGGCTTGCAAAGTAGCTGCATGGCGTTGGGCGGGGTTATTTTTATCAACCTTGGCGGACTCCTTTCTGACTGGAGCTGGCGCGGCCCGTTTTTACTCTACTTAACCGGCGTACTTTTACTGCCTTACGCTTGGGCAATTCTACAAGAACCCAAGTCCAGCGATGGAGCTGGCAGTAATACTGGCAGTGCGCCGGTGAAGGTAGATTATATGCGTACAGGCATTGGCTACCTTATTGCCATGATCAGTATGGCGATGTTTTATATGTTTCCAGCGCAACTGCCTTTTTTGCTCTCGCAACAGGGGCAAATCAGCGGTGTAGCGATAGGCATTGCACTCTCTATGTCAGCACTGACGGCCAGCATCGTGGCCTTTGGCTACGGCTACTACAAACCGTTTCTGTCGGTGATGACGATCTATGTCTTAGGGTTCTTGCTGGCGGCGACCGGCTTTTTAATCGTCGGCTTCACCCAAAGCTACGCCATGGCCATTGTCGGCGCGGCCATTTCCGGTTTTGGCCTTGGCGCCTTTATGCCGAATACCACCACGTGGTTGATGCGAATCACCCCGCAGCGTGTCCGCGGCCGAGTGTTTGGTGGCTTTACCTCGACCTTCTTTTTCGGCCAGTTTGTCTCCCCGGTGGTGGTCGCCCCGGCGGTCATCTGGCTGGATTCGCTGCGTAATGTGTTTACCGGCATGGCAGTGGTGTGCGGCCTGCTGGCCGTCGCCCTGATCGTACTGGGCAAGACGACGCTTAAGGCAGACAGCCAACTTTAACAGGCGGCGAGTACGCCGCCTGGATTCATGCGGGCGGGTGAATCAACCCAACGACACTGACCAGAATCAGCACTGCGCCCAGCACGCGAAAAAATAGCCCGGTGTCCGCTTTCAGCATATAGCGGTGGGCTTTCTCGCCCGCCAAGTGACCAATGAATGCACAGGGCAACAGCCACAGCTGGTGGATAAGCTGGAGGTCTACGCCTGCGATCAGGAACGAGACCATCTTGATGACCACCAGAATAAACCACAGCACAAACATGGTATCCCGCAGCTGCTCCTTGGCCACATGAGCAGCGAATACCGCCACAATTAGCGGCGCGCCAATCAGTGAAGTACCGCTGACATAGCCCCCGAGCGCCAGTAGCACGTAGTCGACATATTTGTTTTTACTCTTGAACGGTCTGTTGAGGACGTAGCCAATGGCATAAATGAACACAATGCCGAAAATAATGCTGGTCATGACTTGAGCGGGCAGCGTTAACAGCCCCACCACCCCAATCAGCTTGGGGATGATCATGATTTTCAGGGCTTTGAATAGGTACCTCCAATCGATATTGCTCTCAGGGGAATCGGCTCCCACACCCTCTTTCTGCAGTTGGCGATGGCCGTTCCAGGCAATCCAACTGGAGAAAATCAGCAGATGAATAGCAATAATCGGTAAGAACACCAGAGGTTCGTTTGTCACTAGCAGTAGGAACGGCAGCGCCAGTACAGCGCCTCCAAACCCTAGGCTGGTGCGCACAAAACCGCTCCAGGCAAATATCAGTCCGATCAGCGCATACTGGTACCAGAGTAAATCTGTCATAGCTCGCGTTAGGGTCCTAAATTATGGGTTGGGATTTCCCAGCGACCACCAGCTTGGCAATAGCGAGCGCACGCTGGCCTGGGCAAAACGATCATCCATTAATACCACAACGCCCTCATCTTCAGGACTGCGAATCACTCGCCCTGCGGCCTGCACCACCTTGATCATGCCGGGAATGCGGTAGGTATAGTCGTCACCTTGACCAAAGCGCGCGTTTAGCCGTGCTTTAAGCGCTTCGTTAAAATCGTTAAACGGCGGCAGACCCAGCGTGGCAATAAAAGCGCCAATCAGCCTATCACCGGGCAGGTCGATACCTTCCGCAAAGGCGCCGCCCAACACCGCAAAGCCGATGCCTTTTCCGCCGGGCGTAAAGCGCGCTAGAAACGCCTCCCGCGCTGCCTCGGGCATGCCACGGGTTTGGCTGAAAACGGGGACGCCTGGGTGCGCCTCGCGAAAGTGGTTCAGCGCGGCTTCCAGGTAGGCAAAGCTGCTGAAGAACGCCAAGTAGTGGCCTGGCTTGCGCTGATACTGCTGCGCCATGGCCGCCACCATCGGCTCAATCGACGCCTCTCGATCATGAAAGCGGGTCGAAATATCGCTGCGAATACGCACTTCAAGCTGGCACGCTGAGAAAGGAGAAACAACCTCGCGCCAGGGCGTATTCTCCGGCAAACCCAATAGATCCCGGTAGTAGTGAGCGGGATTTAATGTGGCTGAAAACAGCACCACGGAGTGCGCGGTGTTAAACCGTGCAGCCAGAAAGTCGGCGGGTATCAGGTTGCGCAACCCGAGCACTGCTCGCCCGCGGCCATGGCGAGTAATATCACACAACGAGTGCTCACCAAAGCGCTCTGCCAAGCGGCAAAACGCCAGCGCCTCAAACAGCAGTTCTTGAAGCTCAAAACTGGTTTGCTCGGGGTGCTCGCCAAGATAATCAGTGATGGCAGACCCTACTTGCTGAGCGGCGGCCACGAGCTTATCGGGCAGTGCCGTTAGCAGTCGGTAGGCTGGCTTGCCCTGACCACCCTCATTTTCCAGCCCCGCGTCTTTAACCACATTTTGCCACTGGCGGGCTAAGCGCCCCAAAGGCCCCGCCAGCGCTTTGGGTGATGACCGGCGTATCCGATTGAAGCGTTGCTGATCGAGCTTAGCGCTGTACATGCCGCGGGCGCGCTCCACCAGATTATGCGCTTCATCAACCAGTACGCCCGTTCGCCAATCGTTGGCCTGGGCCAAACCGTGCAGCAGGGCGTGGCTATCGAACCAGTGGTTAACGTCACCGACGATCATATCCGCCCAGCGCGCTAGTTCCTGGCTGAGATAATAGGGGCAAACATCATGGGCCAACGCCACCTCGCGCAGCGCTTCGCGATCCAGCCACCCCTCTTCCACCGCCGCTTGACGGGCAACAGGTAAACGATCGTAAAAACCGGCAGCGAGCGGGCAAGACTCGCCATGGCAGGCGCGATCGGGGTATTCGCAGGCCTTATCACGCGCCACCAGCTCAAGCACACGCAAGGGCTGGGCTTCATCGCTCTGGCTGGCGCGCAGCGTGGCGAGAGCATCCAACGCCAAACGACGGCCGGGGGTTTTCATGGTCAGAAAAGCGATGCGATCCAGCTGCTGTCGCGGCATCGCTAAAAGCATGGGGAACAGCGTGCCCAGCGTTTTACCAATGCCGGTGGGCGCCTGGGCGAGTAGGCAGCGCCCGGTGCTGGCGGCTTTATAAACGTCTTCGGCAAGTTCGCGCTGGCCGGGGCGGAATGCAGCGTGGGGAAAGCGCAGGGTTTGTAGGCCAGCGTTCCGGCGCTGGCGATGGTCCGCCTCCTGTTTCGCCCAGCTAAGAAAGCGGCGGCACTGGGAGGCAAAGAACGCCTGCAGCTCGGCGGCGCTGGCGTCTTGGCTCAGTAGCGTCTCTTTACCGCTGGCGATATCCAGATAAACCAGCGTTAAGGTGATCTGCTCAAGGCTTCGCTCAGCGCATAGCAGTGCGCCGTAGACTTTCACCTGTGCCCAGTGGAGGGCGCGCTGATTAGCTGACATGCGCTCCAAGCTGCCGCGATGGGTTTTAATCTCTTCCAGGCGAATAGCCACGGGGTCAAAACCATCCGCTCGGCCCGTGACGACCACTCCCTCAAAGACACCCGACAGCGGAAGTTCGGCAATATAGTCTGCTCCGCGTCGGCTAGCGACAAGGGAGTGCCCTTCGATGCCTTCCCGCGCGCTGGGCGCTGGGGTAAAGCGATGATCGAGATCCCCTTCACGGGCAGTGAAATCACACAGTGCCCGCACCGCCACGCGATAGGTCGTACTCATACCTCAAGCTCGTCGCTGGCGACCCAGCGCACGTAACACACTGCGACGGGCATCTCATGACGGTGAAAAAACGTCAGCCAGCGGCGCTGGTTATCCTGCAACCGATCACCGGGGCCTTTGACTTCGATCATCCGGTAGCGCGGTTCGCCAGCCGGCGCGTCAGGCATAAACTGAATCAAGTCCGGCAGCCCTGCCCGGTTGGCTTTCAGATCACCCAGCAGCCGCTCAAAACAGTGTCGAAGGTGCTCAGGTGGGATACATGCCAGTGCGAGCTCAATGAGCGCTTCATCAACGATTGCCCAGTGAACAAACGGCGATGAAAGGCCCGCTTTCTCGCGCCAAGTCGTCTGAATGACTTCGCGGTAGCTGCCGTCTTCCAAGCTCCCTAGGCATGCATCGAAAAGGTCACGCCGACGCGCCACAAAATCGTCGCGATACAAATCCGCTGGGCCATTATGAAAAGGGTGGAAGAAAGCGCCCGGCAGTGGTGCGAAGATTGCCGGCCAACAGAGCAAGCCAAACAGTCCCGTGATCAGGCTGTTTTCCACATAGCAGACGGGTGCCTGGGGTTCACTGAGGGTTTGAGCCACGGCGCGCTCAACGCTTTGCGGCCCAGGCAATTGCAAGTCCCAACGCTCATGGGCGGGCTCCGGGACACTCGGCGAAGCAGGTAGTTTAAGCTGTCGCCGCAAGCGTGGTAGCAGCCGCGCCAGTGCTTGGTGCTCTGTCTCATTGGGGCTGCTATTGAGTGCCTTGCTCGCCAATTCAAAAGCAGCCTGATGCTCGCCCTGCCTTTCCAACACCCGAAGCTGGCGTATCCGCGCTTCGCTGCTGCCCGAATCGCGATAAAGCGTCAGCGCCAGCGCTGCATCTCCGCTACGCTCTGCCTCTCGGCCCAACTGCAGCAGTAACCGTGCACGCCGCGTAGCGAGCCAACGGTTATCCGCGCGCGGCGGCACCTCAATATGTAGATCAGTGGGCAATTCTCCTGCATCAAGACGTTGACGCAGTTGATGGAGCGCTAAGTAGGTATCCACTTCCTGGCGCGATTGGAATGCGCGAGAGCGCAGCGTAAAGGGTACCGTCTCAAAGCGCTGCAGTCCCAGCTCGGTCAACACGAACTCCGCCCAGTCCTGGCGCAGGTTGCCAAAGAACATCAGCCGCAGCCGGTCGCAGGTCTCCATTACCTTGAGACGCACGATTTGATCGCTGGCATCAGGCCACCATGCTTGTAAGGGTGCGGTGTGTGGCAGTTGGCTCGTTAAGGTGTCGTAGAGCATAGTTTTAGCGCTAGACACGCTCAGCCCAGCGGCGTGAATCTCATCGGCTAAAATGTGGCGAAGCTCGGCGAGTCGCAGCTGGTTAAATAGCTCATCGACGCTAAGCGCTGGATCATTATCGACCCAGCCCAGCGCGACCAATGACGCTATCGCCTCAGCGCTGTCACCTACTTCGGTATAGCTTAATTTGCTGAGCCTAAACAGCTCACCTTTACGCATGACCATGCGCACCAGAAGCGCTTGAGAGGCCTGGGGCAAGCTTTCGAACTGCTCAAGAAAAGTAAGCTCTTCTGCAGCAAGCAGATCAGCATGGCGTTCTCCAACCCAAGCCAAAACGAAGCGAAAGTTCGTCAGGTAATAGAAGGGGTCGTCGAGGGAGGCGGTTGGCGTAACAAAAGCACTGTTCATTCATCCATTGTAACAGTGCTATCGTTTTGCCGTCATGGGGATTAACGGGCTTGGCTATGAAAGCGCTTTTACCCCACCCGGTGCTGCTTGAGCACGGTAAGGCTTCGCTCTTCTTCGCTTAATGCTTCTGTGCCTTGGGTTGGCACAGGCGCTTGGCGGGTACCGACTAGCACATACCATTCCGCTTCTGAAAGGTAGGTTTGGCACCAGCGGCCGAGTTCGGCGGCGCTCTCCTCGCGGCTAGAGTCGCCGCAGCGGTAGTCGTTCGCCAAATGAAGCAGATCTTGGCGGGCAGTACGCGCACGGGCATTGCCCCCGTGTACTTTTACCAGCGGGCAGCGTCGGTCATAGGCGGCGTTGGTTAACGCATTAAGCCAACGCTCCAATTCATGTGCCTGAATTCCACCATACACTGCCACGCTTGAGCTCCCTGCCCGTTGAAAGGGCAATAGCCTGCCCGATTTAGGGGCCGCTGTCACGGTTAACCTTTACCCTTATTTAAATGTAGTTCCAGGCCGTTTTATAGCGCCTGTTTAAAACCTTGTAACACGTTGACTACATTGACACCGATTTCATCTACCGCATAGCCTCCTTCCATCAGAAACACACAGGGCAAGCCCGCTTGCGCCAAACGTTCACCTAACAGAGTGAAGTCCGCGCTGGTAAAAGTGAAGGCACTTATCGGGTCGCCCTCAAAGATATCGACCCCTAGCGATACGATTAAACACTCGCACTCAGCGGCTTTCACCTGCGCCAACGCCTGCTCCAGTGTGGCCATCCATTTGGTCACGCTGGTACCGGGCGGCAACGGGTAATTAATATTAAAGCCCTCGCCCTTACCTTCGCCGCTTTCATCAGCGTAGCCCAAGTAATACGGAAAGGTTACCTCAGGGTCTCCGTGTAATGAGATAAATAGAACATCGTCACGCTTGTAGAAAATCTGCTGGGTACCATTGCCGTGATGAAAATCGACGTCAAGAATGGCGACCCGGCGCTTGCCTGCATCCAGCGCCCGCTGGGCGGCAATAGCGGCGTTATTAAAAAAGCAGTACCCGCCGAACTGATCAAACGCGGCGTGGTGGCCTGGCGGTCGGCACAGGCCAAAACTGGGTTCGCCGGTTTGTAGCGTATGCTCTACCGCACCCAACGCCACGTCTTTACTCGCCATCGCGGCTTCAAAGGTACCTTCTGAAATGGACGTTTCTGCTGCCAGCGCGTAATAGCCTAGCTGACCGCTAACAGATTGCGGAATGCGATCCCCCCGCATGGTTCGGGCGGGCCAAATATTGGGAATCGCCTCTCCCTCATGTCCAGCCGCTTGCCACGCTTTCCAGCAGTTGGCTAGAAACGTCACATACTCTTGATCGTGCACCGCTAGCACCGGTGCCAGCCCGTAGGCGGCGGGCGCTCGAATATCGCCAAGCCCAGAATGGCGGAGATGCTTTAGCACTAAATCCAGGCGTTCCGGGCACTCAAACGGGGTGACCAACGCGCCGTCATGTAGCTCTGTGCGCGCTTGTCGTAAGCGGCTGTCCTCTGAATAAAACGTCAGCATTCCGACTCCTTAATGGGCATCTAACTGAATAGGCCACTGTTTGGCCCAGCGGCGTTTTTGGCTCGGCGTTTGCTGCTTTAACTGATACTCAGCTCGGCTGGCAGCGGCGCGGTCTTCAAACGGCTCGGCGCCCAGCAGCGCAATGGGCGGATTAGCACGGGTATAACGCGCCCCTTTGCCCGTGCAGTGGGCTTGATAGCGCTTCGCGAGGTTATTGGTAATGCCTGTGTAAGTACCGCGCTGGCACTCCAGCAAATAGAGATACCACTGAGGTTCGGCTTTTCCAGGCTGGGCAATGCCACTATTCACCGCAACATACCTTCAATTTACGCCCGCTACCACATAAGCATGGGTCGTTTCGGCGTGGCTTTACGCGGGCAAGCGTCGGGGCGCCATCGATATACCACCAACGTTGTTGCTCTTTAACGAAGCGGGAAACCTCCTCTAATACATGCCACCCTTTTTGCTCTCGCCTTCGTTCATAAAAATAGGCCTTAAAATGAACATAGCCGCTATCTCCAAGCGGTGGCTCTGCTGAGACAATGGTTAGCGACTTCCACTCAGTATCGGGATCCTGCCCAAGTTCAGATGGCCGTGTGGTGGGGTGCCACGTGGCCAGTAGGTAGTCGCTTAAGCCTAATGCAAAGGCCGAATAGCGAGAGCGCATTAGCGCTTCAGGGGTAGGCGCTATCTCGCCTTGATGGTACCGGCCACAGCAGCTACTCAGCATTAAATCGCTACCACAGGGGCAACTTACATCAGTCGTGCGGGTCATAGCTTAGGCTCTTTAACGTCATCTTCTATAGCCTAACCGATACATCCTATGCGCGTCGCCCGACGTGTATCACTATTGTTTCGATTTTCATGCCACGTTAGGTATATAGTAGTGGGGCAATACATTCAGACGACGGAGTACGAATCACGATTGATCATTCTTTCCAAAATTTTTGGAGGTTCTCCTATGAAGGTCTTTAAACCGGAATGGCAGTGCACGTTTAGCGTAAACGAAGGCGCGGAAGAATCAGCAACTTGGAAAGAGAAAATCGCGTGGCGGCTCAGGGGAGTTGCGGATCGACTGGAAGGTGGCGGGCGCACGGTAAAAATCGATTACCGCGTGACGCCAGCCGTTAGCCCACAGGAAGTGGACACTTGCTTAGGCAAGGGCTTCGAAGTAACTCAGCGCCTGTTGACGCAGTTAGCCCAACAGCAGGCGTGCGAAGATGTGATGCGCCATGCAAAAGCTGAGCTGTTTGAACAACATCCTCAGCACTGAAATGGTAACGCCAAAAATCCCACCCCTTTAACCGGGTGGGATTTTTATTGGGTGACCATTAACTTCCTTCAGCAGGCCTTTCGAGCGCCTTACCCATTTTGGTTAGAAAATCCTCGCACGCTTCGAGCTGTTCAATATCGATATACTCATCGGGCTGATGCGCCTGGGCAATGCTGCCAGGACCGAGAATAATGGTTTGTAAGCCCTGGCCCTGGAACTGCCCTGCTTCTGTAGCGTAAGCCACCGCATGGTCGCAGCACCCTGCTGGCAAATGGTCTTTGGCTAAGCGAAGCACCTGGTCGTTATCGCGGTCGGCCAAGCCCGGCACTGTCACGTTTAGCGGCTCAGTGGTGATGTCAACGTGCTTACCTTTGGCCTTAAGTTCGCCGGTTAGCTGTTCACAAAACGTTTCAAAGCGCGCGTATATCTCATCGAAGGTGTCGGTCGGCAGGTGGCGAATTTCCCACTCGAACTGACACTCCCGCGCCATAATATTGATGGCCGTTCCGCCTTTGATTTTACCCACATGTAGGCTGGTGTGAGGCACGTTAAAGGCTTCATCAACTCGCCCCTCTTCGACCAACGCCGCCATGGTGTCTTCAATAAAGGTGACGAGTCTTGCCGCCACGTGAATGGCCGAGGTGCCTTGATTCACTTGGCTGCTATGGGCTTCCTGGCCAGTCACCGTAGTGCGCAGGTTGGTAGCGCCTTTCTGCGCGACCACAGGTTGCATGCTGGTGGGCTCGCCAACAATCACATGGGCGGTGGTGGAGTAGTGTTCGTAAAAGCGCTTAATAAGGCTGGGCGCACCCACGCAGCCGATCTCTTCATCGTAAGAGAAGCCAAGATAAATGGGCTGCTGCAGAGGCGCTTTCACCCAGTTAGGCACCATCGACAAGACACAGGCGACAAAACCTTTCATATCGCAGGTACCCCGCCCGTAGAACCGCCCATCATCACCGTCGCGCAGGGTGAAGGGATCGCTCGACCAAGGCTGTCCTGCCACGGGGACCACATCGGTATGCCCGGAAAGCATTACCCCTCCTGGGGCATCTGGGCCGATTCTTGCAATCAAATTGGCCTTGGTGCCGCAGGGGCTCATCACCCGCTCGGCGCTAACGCCAACCTCGGCCAAATAGCCTTCAACATACTCAATCAGCGCCAAGTTGGATTCGCTGGAGGTGGTGTCAAAGGCAACCAGTTTTTCGAGTAGAGCGATAGCGTGAGGCATTATGTTCTCTTTCCAAAATAGCTTTTCAGCAACAGCTTTTTAAAAATAGCTTACCGCTAACCCTAACACCCTCCCGACACTTCGCCTACTCCCCGTCATTAGCCATGAATGTCATCGCGTGTTCACCTCGCATTCATCAAAACGTCATCGTCACTTTCTACTGTTCAGTGCATCCAATAAAACTTAATAACACACTGCACACCTGATTAAGTTCAGGCCCACAAGGAGCTGTTATGTCTCGTTTATCACTACACGCGCTTGCTGTTGGGGTGGCGACTGCCAGCCTAAGTCTATCCGCCCAGGCCGCCACGGAAATTAGCTGGTGGCACGCCATGGGCGGCCAGCTCGGTGAAATCCTTGAAGGCATCACCGAGGATTTTAACCAGTCCCAAGACGAGTACCAGGTCACGCCCAGCTACCGCGGCACCTATGCCGAAACCATGACCGGTGCCATTGCCGCTTTCCGTGCAAACGAACAGCCACATATCCTGCAGGTGTTTGAAGTTGGTACCGGCACCATGATGAACGCCAAAGGCGCCATCTATCCGGTATATGAACTGATGGAAGAGCACGGTCGCGCTTTCGATAACGACGCCTTCCTGCCCGCCGTGGTCGGTTATTACACCGACACCAATGGCAACATGCTCTCTTTCCCGTTCAACTCTTCTACGCCAATCATGTACTACAACCGCGACGTGTTTGAAGAAGCGGGCCTTGACCCTGAGCAGCCGCCCGAAACATGGGAAGCGCTGGCCGATGCCTCTCGTCAAATCGTCGAATCCGGGGCGGCTAGCTGTGGTTTCACTTCTTCTTGGCCTAGCTGGGTAATGCTGGAAAACTTCTCTGCCATGCATAACTCGCCGCTCGGCACATTGGAAAACGGTTTTGGCGGCATGGAGACCGAGCTAAATTTCAACAATGAACTGGTCGCCCGCCATTGGGATAACCTACACGACTGGCAGGAAGAGAACATTTACCGCTGGGCTGGCCCCGGCACCGGACCGGATTCCGAGCCGATGTTCTATTCCCAGGACTGTGCGATTTTCTTTGGCTCTTCTGCTTCCCGCGCCGATGTCGCCGCCAACTCAGAATTTGAAGTCGGCTTTGGCATGCAGCCCTACTACGACGACGTAGAAGGCGCACCGCAAAACTCGATTATCGGTGGCGCTACGCTCTGGGCACTTCAAGGCCACAGCGATGAAGAGTATGCAGCCGTTGCCGCTTTCTTTGAGTACCTCTCTCAGCCTGAAGTACAGGCAGAGTGGCATCAGCAAACAGGCTATTTGCCAATTACCCAAGCCGCTTGGGATTTGAGTGAAGAGCAAGGCTACTACGAAGAGAACCCCGGTGCGGATATTTCTCTGCAGCAGATGACGCTCAACGAGCCGACCGAGAACTCGAAAGGCCTTCGTTTTGGCAACTTCGTACAGATTCGCGACATCATTTCCGAAGAGATGGAAGCCGTGATGACCGGTGGCAAATCGGGTCAGGAAGCCGCAGACGACGCGGTAGAGCGCGGCAATGCGCTGCTGCGTGACTTTGAATCCGCCAACCAGTAAATAAGCACTTACTTCGCCGCCTGCCCTTTCGGGTAGGCGGCGCTTTCGTTTACATGCGAGCTGCCCATGCAAACTAAACGCATGACGTTTCCGGGGCGATGGCTGCCTTTCGCGCTGCTGGCGCCTCAGGTAATAGTTACTCTGATCTTTTTTATCTGGCCAGCTGGCCAGGCGCTGTACCAATCGCTACTGCGTGAAGACGCTTTTGGGCTGCGGTCTACGTTTGTGGGCCTGGAAAACTTTGCCCGTCTATTTCGCGACGGTAGCTACCTCAACTCGATGTCGGTGACCGCCATATTCGCTGTTGGCACCACGCTGATATCAATGTCGGTGGCGCTACTGCTGGCTAGCACTGTGAACCGGATGATTCGTTCACGCAGCACCTATACCACGCTCCTCGTTTGGCCTTACGCCATTGCGCCTGCGATTGCCGGTGTTTTGTGGTGGTTTATCTTCAACCCTTCCATCGGCATCGTGCCCTATATGCTGGAAATGGTCGGTTACCAGTGGAACCACCGAAACTCGGGGAGCGACGCCATGCTGCTGGTAATTCTTGCCGCGGCCTGGAAGCAAATCTCTTACAACTTTCTGTTCTTTTTGGCGGGTCTACAGTCTATTCCGCAATCGCTCATTGAGGCAGCCTCAATTGATGGCGCCAGCCCTATCAAGCGATTCTGGACGATCATTTTCCCACTGCTTTCACCCACAACCTTCTTCTTGATGGTGGTTAACGTGGTGTACGCCATGTTCGACACCTTCGGCATTATCCACGCCACTACACAAGGCGGACCGGCTCAGTCGACCAATATCTTGGTTTACAAAGTTTACGCCGATGGCTTTGTAGGCCTCAATTTGGGTTCTTCCGCAGCTCAGTCGGTGATCCTCATGGTGATTGTGGTGGTGCTCACGGTGATTCAGTTCCGCTTTATTGAGCGGCGCGTGAACTATTAACAAACGTACTATTAAATCGGCCTCGTTGGAGTGTTGTCATGGTTGAAAATCGCCCATGGGCCAATTTTTTCGCCCATACCGTGTTAATCATCGGCGTCGCGCTGGTGGTCTTTCCGGTTTATATCGCCCTGGTGGCCTCGACCCAGGCGCCGGGTGAGTTAATGCGTGGCACCCTACCGCTGCTGCCCGGCAGCCATGGAATCGAAAACTATACCCAGATGTGGCAATCGGGCATATCGTCAGCGAACTCCCCGCCTGCCGCGCTGATGCTTTGGAACAGCTTTGTGATGGCCATGGCCATCACCGTGGGAAAGCTGTCCATTTCGCTACTTTCCGCCTTTGCGATTGTCTACTTCCGTTTCCGTTTTCGGATGTTCTTCTTCTGGCTGATCTTCGTCACCCTGATGCTGCCGGTTGAGGTGCGCATTATCCCCACCTTTCAGGTGGTCGCGGACCTTAATATGCTCAATAGCTTTGCCGGGCTGTCGATACCATTGATTGCCTCAGCCACCGCGACTTTTCTATTCCGTCAGTTCTTTATGACCATTCCCGAAGAGATGCTCGAAGCCGCCCGGGTGGACGGCGCCGGGCCGTTCAAATTCTTTAAAGACATATTAATGCCGCTCTCCGTGACTAACATCGCGGCGCTGTTTGTGATCATGTTCATTTATGGCTGGAACCAGTATCTCTGGCCACTGCTGATCACCACTGACCCCGACTACACCACCATCGTGATGGGCATTCAGCGCATGACCTCGGAAGAGAACCCACAATGGCATTTGGTGATGGCCGCAGTGGTGATGGCCGCGCTGCCGCCAGTATTAGTGATTCTGTTTATGCAACGCCTGTTCGTGAAAGGCCTGACCGAGACGGAGAAATAAGCATGGCCAGCATTACCTTGGAAGGGCTAAAGAAAACCTACACCGGCAACGTGAACGCGGTAAAAGGCATCGACTTACACATTGAAGACGGTGAATTCGTAGTGCTAGTCGGGCCTTCCGGCTGCGGAAAATCTACCCTGCTACGCATGGTAGCGGGGCTTGAAACCATTACCGAAGGCACGCTCAAAATCGGTGACCGAGTGGTCAATAAGCTAGAGCCCGCCGAGCGTGATATCGCCATGGTGTTTCAGAACTATGCGCTCTACCCGCACATGACGGTGTACAACAATCTAGCCTACGGCCTTAAAAACCGTGGGTTTAAAAAAGACGAGATTGAAAAGCGCGTGCGCATTGCTGCCAAGATGCTCGAGATCGAGGATTTTCTGGATCGCAAGCCGCGCAAGCTCTCAGGTGGCCAGCGCCAGCGGGTAGCCATGGGTCGCGCTCTGGTGCGCGAGCCTGCGGCCTTTCTGTTTGATGAGCCGCTTTCCAACCTGGATGCCAAACTGCGTGTGCAGATGCGCGTGGAGATCAAGCAATTACAGCGACGACTGAAAACCACCAGCCTCTATGTGACCCACGATCAGTTGGAAGCCATGACCCTGGGCGATCGCTTAGTGGTACTAAACGCCGGTCAGATTGAGCAAGTGGGCACGCCAATGGAGATCTACGCCCGCCCTGCCACCATGTTCGTGGCCGGCTTTATCGGTTCGCCCGCCATGAACATGCTGCCGGTGGATTACCTCAAAGCCCAGGGTGCCAACGGCCTGCTGGATAACCTGCCCGAAGGTACCGATATCGTCGGCATTCGACCGGACGATATGCACCTGGCGCCGCCGACTACGCCTTACCTAACTGTCGACTCTACGCTTGCGCTGTTTGAAGCCGCCGGTGCCGAAAGCCACCTGTACGTGACCCTCGCTGATAGCGACCAGCCCACGGTCATCCGCGTGTCGGGCCAGCCGCCGGTAGCCGAAGGCGAAACCCTGCGATTTTTTGTGACCCGGGACGCGCTGCATCCTTTCAACAGCGCCACGGGGAAACGCACAGGGGATTGAACGCCTCCCTCCCAAAAAACAAGTCAACGGAGAAACCATGCGCTACGTTTGAGATAAAGCTTACGGATCTCCCTTGATGAGTACTGAACCTGCATCCATTGATGACCTGTATCGTGAGCACTCCCGGCGCGTGCAGGCGACGCTGATACGCCTGCTGGGGGATTTTGAGCTGGCCGAAGAAGCCATGCAGGACGCCTTTATGGCGGCTGTTCAACAGTGGCCAGTTAACGGCAAACCTGATAACCCCACGGCATGGCTAATTCGCACCGGCTACCACTGCGGAATCGACCAAATCCGCCAGCGCAGTACTGCTCGCCGTCGGGCTCACTTGCTATTACCCACAGAGCGGTTACCTACAGAAGAGACGCTGGATCTTGAGCTAACGGCTATCGAAGACGACGCCTTGCGGCTGCTATTTACCTGCTGCCACCCAAGTTTGAGCATGGAAGCACGGATTGCCCTGACGCTTCGCGAAATATGCGGTTTGACCACTGAGCAAGTAGCCAGCGCGCTACTGATGAAGCCTCCGACGCTGGCTCAGCGTATCGTACGAGCCAAACGTAAAATTCGCGATGCGCATATTCCTTATGCCGTGCCTACCCAGGAAGAGTTACCCGAGCGCCTACCCGATGTGCTCCAAGTTATCTATCTGGTCTTCAATGAGGGCTACTCACGCAGCACGGGCGCCAGCGTGGTCGATATCAGCCTAACCCAAGAAGCCATGCGACTGGGCAATGAGCTGGCACGGCTACTGCCCCAGGGTGAGGTATTTGGGCTGATGGCCTTGATGCTGCTTAACAATGCCCGCCGGGATGCGCGCCAGGATAACGACGGAGAACTGGTGACATTGGATGCTCAGGACAGACGCCTATGGCACCAAGAGGATATCCACGTCGGCATAGCGTGGCTGGAACAGGCGCTGGCGCTCACCCCTACCGGGTACTACACCCTTCAGGCATCGATTGCCGCCGTACACGCCCAGGCCAGCCGCGCCGAGCAGACCGATTGGGGGCGTATCGTCAGGCTCTACGATGTCCTCTGCCGAGGTTTTCCATCCCCCATCCTGGCGCTGAATCGTGCGGTCGCCATTGCCATGAATGGTGCGCCCGACACCGGCCTGAAGTTACTCGACGACATCGCCCATCACCCGCAAATAAGCCGCTATCATCTCTTTCATGCCGCAAAAGCAGATTTACTGCGCCGCCAAGGCCAGCATGAGGCCGCACGTAACGCCTATCAGCAAGCGCTACTGTTGGCCACTCTGGAGCCAGAAAAACGGTTTTTGAACAGGCGATTGGCAGAGCTCGAAAATTCCCCATAAAAAAATGCTTAGGCTATGTCGATTCAAGACGATGCCAAACGACTAGAGAGAGTCACTACCCTGACCAACCAGGAGGCTCTCTCAATGAAATTCATGCTGATACGCCGTGCCGATGCCAATACAGAGAATGGTGCTATGCCATCCCAGGAAATGCTTGCCGCCATGGCTGCTTATAACCAGCGCATGACCGAGGCAGGCGTGTTTTTGAGCGGCGATGGCTTACATCCGACCAGTGACGGGTGTCTGATCCGGTTCAAAAACGGTGAGCCCACCATCATCCCCGGGCCTTTGTATCCAGCCAGTGAGCGTATTGCCGGTTACAGTGTGCTCGAAGTCCCCTCCCTACAGGCGGCCATTGAGTGGGCCCAGCAGTGGCCCACCCAGGATGCCGATGGCAACGTGACCCTGGAGCTGCGGCGCTACTTCTCGCTGGAGGATTTTGAGCCCGGCGCCGGACTCGAGCAGCACCGTAACCTTGCTCGTGTACCGAATGCCATGAACGTGCACGTTGCCTTTCCCGGCACCTGCGGGGAGGCCATGCAGTTCTATGCCGATGTCACCGGAGGGCAGCTGGAGTGCCTGCTGACCTATGCTGAAACGCCCGCAGTTGAACACTCACCGCCGGAACTCCACGACCGCATTATCCATGCTTCGCTGAATCTACGGGGCCGCCGCTTGATGGGCGCCGATATGGCGGCTGACTGCTATACACCACCGCAAGGGGTAGAGGTTCAATTGGAGTATCAGGATATCGAGCAGGCCGCACGAACCTTTGCTCAACTAGCGGAGGGTGGAAAGATCATCATGCCTTTCGAAGCGACCTTCTGGTCACCAGGGTTCGGCATGGCAACCGACCGTTTTGGCGTCGGCTGGATGATAAATGTCTCGTCAGACAACTGTCCCTTGACCACAGAAGGAGACTCCCCATGAAGTACGTTGCGCTGGTGTATTACCAAGAGCAGATTATCAACGCCATGAGCGAACAGGCATGGCAAGACCTCAATCAGGAGTGTATCGCCGGGGTAGAGCGCTTGAGCACCAACGGCCACTACCTAGCCGGACAAGCGTTACAGCCAGTAGAAACCGCTACCACCGTGCGTGCACGCGATGGCGAGACATTAATCTCCGATGGCCCCTTTGCGGAAACCAAGGAGCAGTTGGCCGGCTTCTACCTGCTCGAAGCCCACGACTTGAATGAGGCGCTGCAGCTGGCTAGCCGCATCCCACCAGCCCGGCTGGGCAGCATTGAGGTACGCCCCGTTCGAGAACTCCCCCCTAAAGCACAATAAAACAGTAATAGGAGAACAGCCATGAGCAAGCTTACACACCCTTATGTAGATGGTTTCGTCGCTGCCGTGCCCAGCGCTAATAAAGATGCGTTTATTGAGCATGCCCGTGCCGCGGCCGTTGTTTTCAAGGAGCACGGCGCACTGCGGATCGTGGAGTGCTGGGGAGACGATGTCCCCGAAGGGGAAGTGACCTCCTTTTCCATGGCGGTCAAACGCAAGGATGACGAAAGCATCATCTTTTCCTGGATAGAGTGGCCATCGCGGGCCGTGCGTGATGAAGGAATGGCCAAGGTCATGCAAGACCCGCGCTTGCAGATGGATGTTAATCCAATGCCGTTTGATGGCAAGCGACTCATTTTCGGTGGTTTTAAAAGTATCATTGATGAGGAGTGACAGGGCACCGGCCGACATAAAAGTTGGAAGCGCTATGCGTGAACCGATGGCATAGCGCCTTCCAAGCCAATGTCCGACCGACTACCCGCCAACTGAATTTCGATAATCTTGTTCCAACCTACCCACCAGTAGCGGTTTCACTAAACGTTATTACTCATCTTCAAGATCCGCTATTAATGCTTTCATTTCTGCGATCTCTTCCCGCTGGGTCTCGATAATCGAATCGGCGAGTTCGCGTACGCGGGGATCGGTTATCTGAGCACGCTCACTGGTCAGAATGGCAATAGAGTGATGCGGAATCATCGCCTTCATATAGGAAACATCATCCACCGTCTGCTGGCTACGCACCAACCAAAGCGCCCCGGCAAAGACCACGATGCTGCCCACCAAAATAGCCAGGTTCACGCCCTTTTTAGAGTACATATCAAGCATGAAACCCAGCATGACAACTGCCATCGTGGCACCCATGACAATAGCCATGTAGGTACGGGTTTCACTAAAAGTGACATGATCTAGCTGGTAAGTGTTCAGGTACATCAATCCCAACATGATCACGGTCGCCGTCACGATCATAGCGCCGAAACGTAAATACATTTTCATCGCATTCCTCCTTGAACCAATTATCGGAGTTACGAGTGTAGATACCGATTCGCTATCCTGGCGAATGACAACGGTGCAACCAAAGGATGCTTTTCATGTCCCGCAACGATCACCAGGAAAGAAGCTCCCCATTGCTATGCCAAAACCCACCACTGTTATCTAGTGTCAGCGCTTCAATACGGGCAGCAATCCCTAAAGCAGCTTCTTGCGGGCTTATTAACCCACCAAAATTGACCATGCGTGTTTGCACATAGCCTGGGTGAAGCTGGGCTACCGCAATACCTTTGGGCTTCAGATCTACTGCCAGCGATTTACCAAACGCATTCAGCGCTGCTTTAGAGGCTCGATAACCATAGCGCCCACCGGAGTCGTTATCAGCAATTGAGCCCATTCGACTAGTGATATTGGCGATTTTGCTGCCTTCGGCAAGGTTGGGGAGCAGCGCCTCGACCACCCGCAACGGCGCATAGGCATTAATTTCCATCTGCTCTCGGATACTGTCGAGATCAATATCGCCAAGCGATTCATCACGCAGCATGCCTGCATTGTTAATTAACAGCGTGATCACTTGCCCGTCGAGCGCCGTTATCAGGCGGACGATATCATCTGGCTGGGTCACATCAATGCTCTCAATCACTTGATTAGCCACGCGTTCGAGCTCTTCCGACGACTGACGGCAAACGCCTATAACCTGCCACCCAGCGTCAAAATAGTGCTCTGCCAACGCTAAACCTACGCCGCGATTGGCTCCCGTAATTACCACTGTCGGCTTCATGTTTGTCTCCCTGTTGCCATTTATAATGCGTCCTACCCAGCCTAGGTGATAATCGCGCGATTGGCTTTCTGACAGTCATGGCATTGCCGTTCGTTATCATTCCTTACCACGTTGTCATCGCTTGTTCATCCATTTGACTCGGCAGTGTCATTCACTCTGCCCACACTGCATAAAAACGTGATAAAGGGATGGATCGCTTATGCGGCTCTGCATCGTCAGTGAAACATGGTCACCGGATATTAATGGCGTTGCCCATACGCTGAGCCGGTTAAGCTACGAACTTCGTCGGCAAGGAGTGCCGGTTGATGTTATTCGTCCTCGCCCAAGAACCCCTAGTCATGCAACAGGGGTGAACAGCGAACTGCAAGTGCAGCGCCTTGCTTTACCCGGCTACTCCGATGTACAGGTGGGGTTAGTCACACCCGCCACATTGCGGCGCTTTTGGGACCAACATCGCCCCGATGTCATCTACTTAGCAACCCAGGGCCCGCTCGGCTGGGCTGCTCGCCAAGCAGCGCGGCGGCTCAATATCCCTCTAGTGGCGGGTTGGCACACTAACTTTGACCACTACTGTGAAGATTATGGTGTCACCTGGCTGGCATCGACCACACGGCGCTACCTTCGCTACTTTCATAACGGCTGCGACCTAACGTTAGTACCTACCCATCAGCAAGCTAATACGCTTCAACAGCAAGGGATTCGGGATATCCATGTGCTGTCACGTGGACTAGACGGAGAACGCTTCTCACCTGCCCATCGTGATACGCAATTGCGCCAGCGCTGGGGCGTAGGCGAACATCAGCCCGTCGCACTTTACGTTGGTCGGTTAGCCGCCGAAAAAAACCTCACCCTGCTTCATGAAAGCCTTCAAGCCATGCGCGAAGTACGTCCTGATATCGCGCAGGTCATCGTGGGCGATGGCCCTGCGCGGGCACAGCTGGAGAAAGCTCTACCGGACGCGCATTTCACCGGCTTCGTGGGGCAGGAGTCGCTGGCTCGCCACTATGCCAGTGCCGATCTGTTTATTTTCCCCTCGCTTTCAGAAACCTGGGGGAATGTAGTTGCAGAAGCAATGGCCAGCGGCTTAGCCGTGGTGGCTTATGACCATGCTGCCAGCGCCGAACTCATTAATAGTGGCTATAACGGTGTTACCGTCGCCGCTGGTGATAGCACTGCCTTTCAGCAGGCAGCGGTCGAGCTGTGCCAGCACCCCGCTGACTACGCGCGCCTAGGTCGAGTAGCGCGCTTACGTGCACTTGAACAGAGCTGGACAGGGATTGCCGAGCAGTTTTTGCGTTATTTACACCAAGCCCAGGAGGCTCACCATGCGCCCGCGTCCGCTTGTCGTATTCGACCGTCTTGACTTACTAGAGTGGCAATTATGCCAGCGCATATCGCGGCTTTCGCTGTATCGCCCCTGGCGTATTACTCTTCAAGCAGCCAGCCGTTTAGGCGATTGGCCTGTCTGGGTTCTGCTGATTCTGGCCCAACCTTGGCTTCAGCCAAATGGTTCTTGGCGAGTGCTGCAGTACAGCGTGATCGCGTTATTTGCCGTCGCCGTTTATCGACTGGTAAAAACACGCTTATGTCGCGAACGTCCCTTTATCACTTACAGCGAAGGCATCCTCTGCTGTGAACCGGCGCGTGATCGCTATAGTTTCCCCAGCGGTCACACCATGCATGCGGTGATGTTTAGCGTATTAGTAGCCGCTCACACCCCCTGGCTACTACCGGTGATCCTACCGCTATCCCTACTGATTGCGATCTCCCGCGTCGGACTGGGGCTGCACTATGTGAGTGATGTACTGGCAGGCGCTGCATTGGGCTATGCCTTTGCCTTGGTCAGCCTTTATTGGATGGGGTAATGGCCGTTTTCTTCCGACTTATTTTTACCGCTTATTAACCGTGGGCTGGCTTGCATTTGGCTTGCTCTATTTCGAGCGTATGGTGCCTGAGCGAGGCAAAGGCCGTTGGAAGCACTAACGCAAAATGCCTGCTTACGCGGGCATTTTAGTTATTTTTAAATAATTGTTATGGTTAGAGCAGTTGGTTAAATGTCGGGAGGCATGTCATCGCGCTCGTCCATAGTGGCCATGAAAGATGTCTTAAACATCATATACACACCAACCCCCGAAAACCCTAAGAACAAAACAAACATGCATAACATCAATGCCATCGCCATAATCTTGTCCCTGGTCGTGTGCGGTCGTTACGTTGACGTTTTCTAACCGCTACATTTGGTTTTATCGAAAGGATAGACTAAAACACAGGTTTTATCTGTACGAGAGCTGTGTGTACAAAAGCGATGCAAAAAGCTAAATTTTAAAATATATAAAAATCAAGTACTTAAAATATTTTTCGCACGCAAAAAGACCACCCCGTTTTCACGAGATGGCCGTTTTGCACCGACTCCACTCCTTGGTCTGATGAACAGCGCCTCCTTGCGCTGCAACCAGTGAGTGGGCGGATTGTCCTTTAACTTAACTCCCTGTTTGTCTTTCGGCGTCCTGCCTTCCTTTTTTCTCTCAACCCACTCACTTAGTTACTAATAACAATTATCTAAACGGCTAGAGCTAAACAACTGAACTTCTACGCAACTACTCAGTAGCTGCAGGGACTGCGCCAAGCCATGCCAATAATCAACATTAATAATTAAAAACAATAACTTAAAAACAACAAACATCTCCAAATAGGCTAATTTCCCTGCACTTTTGATGTGTAGAACTGGCACATGCGACATAAGCACACGTTATCAAGACACATCTATCTAGCTGAAACACATTAAAATGATGGCGAAACGGCGCAACAGCGATTATTTTTGCTAACGAACCTTCCCACTTTGCTATAAAAAGGCTTTGCTTTAAAAAGTGTCCAGACAGCTCTATCAATGTTTGACGCACGCCCATGCCTTTGAGGAAACCGCTATGAAACGTACTATTGCGCTTGCCATACTCGTCATGACCACACTTCTGTTGGTAAGTGGTTGCAATACCATTCGGGGTGCTGGTGAGGATATCGAACAGGGTGGAGAAGCTATCCAACGCTCAGCGAGCTAAACGTGATGATGACTGTTTACTTATCCCACGGCCTAGAGAGCGGCCCAGGGGCACTTAAAATCCAGGCACTAAAAGGCGTTGCTGAAAAACTAGATGATTGTGAGCCCGTGGTAATGGACTATCGAGGCATGGCAGAGCCCCAGCAACGTCTTCAGCATCTTTTACAGGTGATAGCCGAGCGCGGTGATGACCCTGCCCACTGTGTACTGGCAGGTTCAAGCCTGGGCGGGTGGCTAAGCGCGGCCGTCAGCGCTCAGCAGCCCGTATTAGGCTGTTTTTTGTTAGCCCCCGCGTTAGGCATAGCCGCCTACCCTGAAACGTCGCCCACCATCCAGGCACGCCACACGCACATTGTTCACGGCTGGCGCGATGATATCGTTGCCCCTGAACCGGTGATTGAACGTGCTCGCCTGCAGCGGCTGTCGCTGAGAATGGTGGACGATGATCACCGCTTACACGCCAGCCTCGACACCATTTTGGTCGATTTTGAGCGCTTTCTATGTCAATGCAGCGCGGACTCTCAGAACGACGCATAACCGCTGACCAAAACAAACATTCGACACAAGCAACCAAAACCTATACAAATGGTGTACACCAAAACCAGATAGTGAGGAAATTGCTTATGTTTGGCATGTTTAAGCGCGACCCCAAAAAGAAACTCCAGCAAAATTATGAGCGTAAACTGCAAGCCGCGATGGAAGCGTCTCGTAACGGCGATATGCGCGCCAATGCCACCCTTACCGAAGAAGCTGAGGCGATATTGGCTGAGATTAAACGCCTTGAGCAGTAACGACTGCTTAGCCTTTACTCGTCAGCCAGTGCTGGCAGCAGCGTTTTTAATTTGCGGGTCAGTGTATTACGCCCCCAGCCAAGCAGTTCAGCGGCTTCACCTTTGCGTCCACCGGTATGCTTTAAAGCGGTTTCAATCAGAATCCGCTCAAAATCGGGCACCGCCTCTTCCAAAAGATGGGTATGGCCTTCGGCCAAGGCATGATCCGCCCAGTCGCGAAACGCCGTACGCCAATCGCCATGGGCGCTACTTTCGGAAGCGCTTGGCGAGCGCAGTTCCTGCGGCAAATCTTCAACCAGGATTTCACGCCCCGACGCCATCACCGTCAGCCACCGGCAGATATTTTCCAACTGCCGCACGTTACCGGGCCACGGCAAGCGTGTTAGGTGGGCTTCCGCTTCACTGGTCAGCACCTTGATATCGGTAGTCAGCTCTTTCGCCGCTTCGGCCAGAAAGTGTCGGGTTAAACGTGGTATATCTTCGCGCCTTTCAGCCAGTTTCGGCAGGTGGATACGAATCACGTTCAGGCGGTGGAACAAATCCTCCCGGAAGCGGCCGTCATCCACCAGCACTTCTAGATTTTGGTGAGTAGCGGCGATGATACGCACGTCCACTTTGACCGGCGTATGCCCCCCGACGCGATAGAACTCACCATCCGCCAGCACGCGCAGCAGGCGCGTTTGGGTTTCCGATGGCATATCGCCTATTTCATCTAAAAACAGTGTGCCGCCGTTGGCCTGCTCAAACCGCCCTTGGCGCTGCTGTGCCGCCCCAGTAAAAGCACCCTTCTCATGGCCAAACAGCTCCGATTCGATCAAGTCGCGAGGAATCGCCGCCATGTTCAACGCGATAAAGGGTTTACCGGCACGCGGGCTATGCTGATGCAGCGCCTGGGCAACGCGCTCTTTACCCGTCCCCGACTCCCCGTTGATTAACACCGTGATATGCGAGTGAGAAAGACGGCCAATGGCGCGAAACACCTCCTGCATCGCGGGCGCTTCACCAATAATCTCAGCGTTTAAGCCTTCCGGCACGGCGACCGGTCGTTGGCGTTCCCGGGCGTGGGCCACGGCGCGGCGCACCAGCGCCAGGGCTTCATCAACGTCAAACGGTTTAGGCAGGTATTCAAACGCCCCGCCCTGATAGGAAGCGACGGCGCTGTCTAGGTCGGAATGGGCGGTCATCACGATCACCGGTAGATCGGGATGCGCCTCGCGTACTCTCGCCATTAAGTCCAGGCCGTCGATGCCTGGCATACGAATGTCGGTGACCAGCACGTCGGGAGGGCTTTCCAGTAAACGCGCAAGGGCTGTATCTGCACGCTCAATACACTCAACATCGAGATCGGGCTGCGCCAAGGCGCGCTCCAGCACCCAGCGGATAGCGCGGTCGTCATCGACAATCACCACCCGCGCAACATCGGTACGTGTAGCCTCAGTCATGACGCTTCTCCGGTAAAATTATTACCAATGGAATCAGTAAACGAAATTCGGTATGTCCGGGTCGTGAGTCGCATTCGATCAATCCTTGATGTTGGTGCAAAATCGACTGGGCGATCGATAACCCAAGGCCACTGCCTTCTGCGCGTCCTGACACCATCGGGTAGAACAGCGTTTCCTGCAGCGTATCGGGAATGCCTGGGCCGTTATCAATCACCGAGACTTCACTGACTAAGCGGTGGCGTTCCGCCCCGAGGGTAAACTGTCGCCGGGCGCGGGTGCGCAATATTAAGGTAGGTTCAGGGGTTTGAGCATCGCTCATGGCTTGCACGGCGTTGCGTGCAACGTTGAGTACCGCTTGAATCATTTGAGATTCATCGCCGGAAAGGTCGGGCAAACTGGGGTCATAATCGCGGCTAATAACAACGCTGGGATGCTCGGCAATTAACAGCGCGCGTACACGCTCCAACACCCGGTGAATATTGACCGGCTCATGCTTAAGCACACGGTTAGGGCCCAGCATGGAGTCGACCAAGTCGCGCAGCCGATCCACCTCTTCCACAATGATATGGGTATATTCGCGCAGCGCCGGATCGTCTAAATCCCGTTCTAACAGCTGTGCAGCACCACGAATCCCGCCGAGCGGGTTTTTCACTTCGTGAGCAAGCCCACGGGCCAATATCTTGATGGTTTCTTGGCGAGTGGTCAGCGCCTCTTCACGCGAGATCTGCATTAACCGATCCCGCGGCTCCACTTCTAACAGTAACTCGTCGTCCGATAGCGGCGTTACAGTGTAGTCGACCGTCAGCGGCTCACTGTTCAGCGGCGTAATACGCGCTTCTCGCTGGGTGTAAGGATGAAACGCATCCCGCGCTTTAGCCAATACCTCATCGATGCTGTCAACACCGCCCAGAAGCGTATCTAGGCTGATGCCGTGAACGCGGCTTAAGCTAACCGCTAGTAAGGCTTCAGCGGCAGGGTTCATCCAGCGCACACGCAGCTCGCCGTCCAGCAGCAGTACCGCCGTGGTGAGATGTTCAAGCAAACGCTGATGCATGGTGGTGTCCTGAGAAATTACGTCTTCCATCGCCGTTGCAGACCTACAGGTGGATAATCAATGAGGGAACTGCAAAAAGCGCGCCAATTATGCATTTATGCCTAGTTGCACGGCTTGCGGGCATAGCAATAAAAGAAGATGGATCGTTTTAGCGCAATCACCGCGCCAAATGCCTCCACAACCGCACCAATTTAGTGCATTCGAGATTTTAACCACCCGGTCTAAGGAACCGTAATCGTCACTGCGGGCGTGCGGTGCTGTAAACGCTGGCTACTATCCAGTAGCTCTGCTTGAAGCTCGTGCTGCCCCGCAGGAAGCCCCGTTAACCAGAAAACATCACTGTGCAGCGCGGTCTGGCTAATCTCTCCATTCACTATCAGCCGCACTTGGTGGTCATCGCGCAGCGGAGGCGCAATAGCCACTTCCACCGCGGTGCTTCGCTCCGGCAGCCGTGCGCCTTGCTGGGGCAGTGCAATCGAAAAATGGTCATACGGCATAAAAGGCTGCCCTGGCTTGCCACGTGGGCGCCCAGTAGCGGGCGTGGCTACACTGGCCGTAGCTGCGCTTAACCCAGGCGGCAGGCTTGGCAACGGTGCCAATTCCAACGCCTCCCCGCCGCGGCCAGGGTTATCGGTAAACGTAACGTTGCCGTGCTCATCAATGACCCTGAAAACCGTTTGCCCAAAAGCCGCACCTGACATGATGGCCGCCCCGATGCCCAGCAAAGCGGCCATCAAGAAGCTGATCGTGTACGTGGTTAGCTTGCCCATACTGCTCCTCACACTTGTCACACCCTCAATAACGAAAAACCCCGCCGAAGCGGGGTTTTGATACTATTTTGATCAACTGCGTTTTGATCAACTGCGTCTTTATCAACTGTTACCACCGCTAGGGTGATGGTAGCAGTTAGGTGCTAAAAGCGCTGATTAGCAGCTGTAGTACATATCAAACTCGATGGGGTGCGTCGTCATACGGATACGCTCCACTTCTTCCATCTTGAGTTCGATGTAGGCATCGATCATTTCGTCGGTGAACACGCCACCTTCGGTCAGGAACGCACGGTCAGCGTCGAGGGCTTCCAGTGCTTGATCCAGGCTGTGTGCTACGGTCGGTACTAACTTGCCTTCTTCTGGCGGCAGGTCGTACAGGTTTTTATCCATTGCATCGCCAGGATGGATCTTGTTCTTGATACCGTCGATACCGGCCATCAACATGGCAGAGAATGCCAGGTACGGGTTGGCAGTCGGATCAGGGAAGCGAGCTTCAACACGCTTGCCTTTCGGGCTAGCGGTGTAAGGAATACGGATAGAAGCAGAACGGTTACGGGCACTGTAGGCCAGCATGACCGGCGCTTCAAAGCCAGGTACCAGACGCTTGTACGAGTTGGTAGAAGCGTTAGTAAAGGCGTTTAGGGCACGGGCGTGCTTGATGATGCCGCCGATATAGAAAAGCGCCATTTCAGACAGGCCAGCGTACTCGTCACCGGCGAACTGGTTCTCACCACCTTTCCAGAACGACTGGTGAACGTGCATACCAGAACCGTTGTCGCCTACCAGCGGCTTCGGCATAAAGGTCGCCGTTTTACCATACGCGTGCGCCACGTTGTGGATCACGTACTTCATTTCCTGCACTTCGTCAGCTTTCTTCACCAGCGTGTTGAATTTAACGCCGATTTCGTTCTGACCCGCGTTGGCAACTTCGTGGTGGTGAACCTCGACAGTCTGGCCAATCGCTTCCAGGGTGTTACACATCGCGCCACGAATATCGTGGAAGCTGTCAACCGGGGGAACCGGGAAGTAGCCGCCTTTAACGCGCGGGCGGTGGCCTAAGTTACCGCCTTCTACCTGGTTACTGGTCGCCCAAGCGCCTTCGTCAGACGTGATTTTGTACATGGAGCCCTGAATGTCAGACTTCCAATGCACTTCGTCAAAGATAAAGAATTCAGGCTCAGGACCGAAAAACGCAGTGTCGCCCAGGCCAGTAGACTCTAGATAAGCTTCAGCGCGCTTGGCGATGGAGCGCGGGTCACGATCGTAGCCCTGCATAGTGGCCGGCTCGATGATGTCGCAGCGCAGAACCAGCGTCGCATCTTCGGTGAAGGGGTCGAGATAGCCAGTGCCATCTTCCGGGCGCAGAATCATGTCGGATTCGTTAATGCCCTTCCAACCTTCGATAGAAGAGCCATCAAACATCTGGCCATTCTCAAAGAATTCTTCGTTCACATCGCGAGCAGGCACAGTCACGTGCTGTTCTTTACCGCGAGTGTCGGTGAAACGCAGATCTACCCACTTAACATCATGTTCTTCAATTAGCGCGAGAGTCTTGGCTGACATAGAGTCCTCCGGTATGAGCGTGGCTTAAAGTTAACGACTGTAAGCTACCGATAAATGTGTTGTTCGACAAAATACGCGCTAAACCGCACGTTTGTCATTCTTGTTCGCTCAACGTTTGCCTGACATTAGTGAACAAATCGCTCAGCGAGCATTTCAGACCGGCTATCGTTTTAGCACGTCGTAGGGCTTATGCCTACGGCCCGCTAGCCGCTTGCAAATATAATGCAGAGAACATGCCAACCCTGCACCAAGATGGCATAAAAAATCAGCAACCAATTGTTTTATAAACGTTAAAAAGTGGACAAGGATGCCTCTTGATGACGCATAGCAGCTAAATGCTGGTTCGGCAGCTGTTTAAAAAAGCCATAGCGCACCAATACAGGGCAAAAATAATGTTTTATGCGCCAATAAAGTGCATGAATAATAGTGAGCCCTCTTTTTTGGCTCGCAAGTTTTTTTACTTGCTACCCAAATAAGCCAGATACTACAATAAATTACAATTTGATAGATTTGCTCACAATCGGAGTCGGCAAATGGGGTCGGTTTGCTTTATCGTTGATGCCATGGTGACGGGTAACATGTTGCCACGCCACTTAAAATCCATACGTGATTCTGGCGTAGCCGACCACTTGCTGCCCATTTTGGTAACCAGCACGCAAGCCCATGCGCGTCTCAGCTCGATTGAGCAGCGCTACCACACTCATTGCTTGATCACCCCCAAGCTACCACTAGGCGCACGCCTCAATAAAGCAGCCTTTGCCAGCCAAGCTGAGTGGTTAATTATTGCGCTGCAGAAGCAGCCACTGCCTGCCAGCCTCTGGGGCTCACTCTACCCGCAATTGAACACCTACAACCTTGATGCCTTAATTGTTGGCCTTGCTCAGCCATCATTAGCCAAACGCATCCTGCGCCGCTTATTGGCAAGCACGCTGCTGTTACCGCCCTACATCGCCGTCAGGCGGGCCTGGCTTGAGCGCTTAGGTGGATTTGATCCCGAGCTGGATGACGCCAGCGCGATTGACGATTTTTTACAGCGTTTGCATGACTGCCCCACTCGCTTAAAAACGTACAGCGGCCGCTTGCTTAGCCAGGCTGCTGAACACACATCCGCCATGCTGCCCAACGACCCGGATCTCGCTTACACATCGAAGCGGTAAGCCGTGCCTTTCGATTTATGCACTCACATATTTCCATTACCGAACCTTCAAGCGCTTGCCAAACAGCATCGCTCCCAGTGTGGTGGTATTCGCCAATTTATTAAGGGCCACCGACCCGGCGAGTCCCACGACGATGAGTACCAGCGCATACACCCCAATCGGCAACGACAAAGGCTCAACGACCAGATCGGCAAGCACAAAGAACATGGGGTGGGCCAAGTAAATCCCAAACGAATACGCATTGATGTGGCGCACCCACAATGGCGCCGGGCGCCCAGCCAAATAACGCATGGCGCAAAGCGTAAACAGCACGAAAAATGGAATCACCCACACCTCTTTGGATGAAAACGCCAGCCAACCCGCAAACGTCGCCGCTATAATTAGCGCCACCAACAGCACCAACCACGCCGGGTGCGCCAATTGCTGCATCCAGGTGGGCCGCTCAGCGAGTACACCCTCTTGAGCTAGCGGGTAGTAGCGCACTAGCACCAGCGCCAGGAAAAACACATAGATCCACCCCAGCGGGGCGATCCACAGCAGGTAGCCGGGCAAATCAACATCAAACCAATAAGCCAGCCCCCAATACGCCATGCTGATAACGCAGGCACCCCACAACCATGGCACCGGATTCAATCGCCACAGCTGCCAGCGGGTAAACAGCCAATAAGCCACGTAAAACTGCATCGCAATGATCAAAAAATAGCCATGCCAGCCCGCATAAACGTAATACTCGATAGCATTAGCCACGAACCCCACCGGCTCATCCGACGCCTGTTGGCTTAACCATTCAGCGGTGGAATAAATAAAGCCATACACAAAGTACGGCACCATCACATACTTTACGCGCTGAATAAGAAACCCCTCCGGCACGGATTTATCGTAGCGAACAGCAAACACAAAGACCGATATAAACAGAAATATTGGCGTACCCAGCACCAGCGGCAGGCGCATTAAATCAGTGGCGACATTATCGAGGCGTTGATTGACGTGATCTAATAAATGAAACAAAAAAACGGCTATACAGCCGTAAGCGCGCAACCAATAGATCTCTTCAATTTTTCGCATTGGGCCTCCCGCCGCTACATACGCCTAACCTGCTATCCTGCATGGCTACTTTGTGTAACTGCTCGGCATAACGAGTCTGCATAGCTACGATGAACAACCAGTACCGCCGCGCTGTCCGACTTTATTAAACTAGTTTAATTCCGGAGAAAACGTGTTCATCCCAAAACCACCTTTCCTCTCCTACCGGTTTCGCACCCTACTCACCACTTTTATTGGGTGGCTAACACTCAGCGGCCACAGCTTGGCAAGCGACGTTGAGCATCATTATTTTTCCTCATCCACCCTCGGTTACGATTACCCTTATAGCGTGTATTTACCTGATAATTATGACACCCAGTCGACTACGCCCTATCCCGTCATTTACATGCTGCACGGCTCTTTTGGCACCGACCGCGACTGGGTTTCCCGCGGCAATTTACAACAGGTAGCCGACAGGTTAATTCGCGCAGGGCATATACCCCCGGCAGTTTTCATTATGCCCGGCAGCCGCAGCTGGTGGGTAGATGGCCATAACGAACCCGCCCGTAGCGCGTTTTTTAATGACCTAATGCCCCACGTGGAAGCTACCTATCGCGTTGGGCAAGAACGCCACCTACGTGGCGTAGCGGGGCTTTCCGCCGGTGGTTACGGTGCGCTTAACTTCGCCCTAGAACGGCCTGATTTATTTGCCGCCGTCGCGGCGCTTAGCCCCGCAAGCTACGCCCCCCTACCACCGCGCAACTCCTCCGCCTGGCGCCACCCAGCCTTTATTAATGACCAAGGGCAATTTGACCGCGAGCTTTGGGAAACCCTCAACTACACCGCCCATTTAGAAGAGTACCGCCTGCGTGTCACCCCCCGCGGCACCGATGAAGAAGGCGACCTTCCCCCCGTACCACTGTATATCAGCGCCGGGCGCAGCGACGTTTACGACGCAGAATTTCACGCCCGCTTACTCCGCCAAGCCATGGAGCGCATTCAACCCAACGAGGTACGGCTCGACCTTTACCCCGGCGGCCACACATGGCAGGTTTGGCGCGCCAGCCTACCCGCCGCGCTCAATTTCCTGTTTCAATACGTGGGGCAAACAAACAGCGTAGCGGGAATTGAAAAACAAGCTGAAACACAAGTTGAAACGCAAACTGAAGAACAGATTGAAGAGCAGAATGAAGAACAAGCCAATGAAGCGCGAGCAGAGGCAGCAAGCCCAGGCGGTTTAGAAAGCACCGCCAGCCCTGATGAAGTAAGCAGCTGAACGCACTACACTGAAGCAACATCCAACACGACAAGGAAGACCACAATGCATCAGCATATTGAATGGGACGAACCCGGCAGCGCCAGCGTAGCGGAATACTTTAAAAACGACCCCGACCACAGGGCACCCGACCCAGGCGATATTATTTCCGCACGTTTCCAGGGCATGATGGTACGCATCAAAGTAGAAGCCTACCGCGAAGATGACGCTGTCAGCATTGGCGAAGTTGTCGCCATTATCGACACCAGCGGCGGCCGCCACCAACGCCACAGCAAGCTCGAAGTCGGCCACATCGTACGGGTACCCGACGACAAACGCGCCATGGAAACACCGCCGAAAGAAGATTAACGCGTTAGCGCGTTCCTGATTTCAGTAACAGAGGCCATCCAACGCGATGGCTTTTTTGTGTGAATTTGAATAGCCAAGCAGCCATTCTTGAGTAGCGTAATCGCAACCACATTGATGGCCTTGCGATTACGCGCAGCAATACCAAAGGCACTTATCATATTTATTGCGGATGGGGAGACTCGAACTCCCACATCTTTCTGAGCTGCCTGAGCTACAGCGCAAATTAATCACCTAAGGTGGCAGGCAAACTATCCTCACACTCCGCGTTAGCAACAGTTAACAGAAGCCACCATGTAAATTTATACTCACTTCAATATTGTCGCCTGTTGTCTTCTTGCGTTTACACTAAACAAATGCAAAGTGGTTTAGCGGTTTTAGAGGAGTATCACTATGGCCGTACATTATGAACACGATGCCTATGCCTGGGCCCTGGAGCAAGCTGGGCTACTGCGGGCGGGGAAACTGGAGCAACTTGATCTTGAGCACCTCGCCGAGGAGATTGAGAGCATGGGCAAAAGCGAACGGCGCGCGCTGGTCAGCCAATTGGCTCGTCTGTTAATGCACCTGCTGAAATGGGATCACCAGCCCGAACGCCGCTCACGTAGCTGGCGGTTGACGATCATTGATGCCCAAGCCAAAACGAATCGCTTACTGAACGACAACCCCAGCCTAAAAGCATCATTACCTGAACTGATGAGCGAAGCGTACGAAGATGCACGCCGCGCAGCAGCGATTGAGACCGATAGCGAGCTGCACGCTTTTCCAGAAAAGTGTATGTACAGTTTCGATGAAGCGGTAACGTTTCAACCTGTCGAGCACTAAATCGCATGAAAGCAGTCAGGCCTAACCACTTACTCGCCCAATGCACGTCACTTGTAGCTTGGCATGAGCGCTAGCGCACCCCGAAAGCACCGCACAGCGATACTACCAGTACACATCTTAAATCTAGCAAAACTGCCTGGACGGCAGCGTACTCTCACCCATACTTCTGCGCTTCGTTGACGTTTACCTGAGCTACCTGGGCAGCGCACGAGCAGGATGCCTACGCCTGGGCGCTTGAACATTTCTGAGCTGCCTGGGCGGCAGCGCACGGCCAGCACTCAAGATGCCCTGCGCGACGAATTTTCTGAGCTGCCTGGGCGGCAGCGCACGGCCAGCACTCAAGATGCCCTGCGCGACGAATTTTCTGAGCTGCCTGGGCGGCAGCGCACGGTGAACAGCTTGGTGATGTGGGTTCGCCTTGTTTCTGAGCTGCCTGGGCGGCAGCGCACGGGCATTTGCGCGGCTGCTTGGTGGCGCGGGTTTTCTGAGCTGCCTGGGCGGCAGCGCACGAGGGAGGGGCCGTTGATTTGAATTTACCCTTTTTCTGAGCTGCCTGGGCGGCAGCGCACGACTACATTCGCGATACGGGCGGCAGCTTGTCTTTCTGAGCTGCCTGGGCGGCAGCGCACTCGGTGTTGACGCTGGGGATAGCCGCTGCTTTTTTCTGAGCTGCCTGGGCGGCAGCGCACAATTTCGCATCGGCACGCACTGAAATGGTTAGTTTCTGAGCTGCCTGGGCGGCAGCGCACGACCCCACTGGGTCGGCACGCCAATAGCGTCATTTCTGAGCTGCCTGGGCGGCAGCGCACTCTCGCCCGCCTCACTGGCCTGGCTTTCTAGCTTTCTGAGCTGCCTGGGCGGCAGCGCACTGGAGAATTCCCAGGCGGCGGGGGTGGTGGCGTTTCTGAGCTGCCTGGGCGGCAGCGCACAGGGCAACATCGAGAAGGCCGAAGCCTGGAACTTTCTGAGCTGCCTGGGCGGCAGCGCACATGGGCGTGAATCCCAACAGCGGCCGATTCCATTTCTGAGCTGCCTGGGCGGCAGCGCACGGCACCAAAGGCAAGATAGTCACGCCTGACATTTTCTGAGCTGCCTGGGCGGCAGCGCACGTCCCGCCCGCTGGCTTGCCCGACGACGTAGTTTTCTGAGCTGCCTGGGCGGCAGCGCACGCAGCTTGCCGAGCGCCTTCAAGGCTTCGTTCTTTCTGAGCTGCCTGGGCGGCAGCGCACGTTGAGCCTAGGAACTTGCGCGGGATGCCGGCGTTTCTGAGCTGCCTGGGCGGCAGCGCACATGGGCACGGTAGGCACCGGCAAAAGCCACCTTTTCTGAGCTGCCTGGGCGGCAGCGCACCCAACAAGCGGCCCATCATGTCCGACTTGAAATTTCTGAGCTGCCTGGGCGGCAGCGCACGGGGTGTAGTGAATGACGCATCAGGGTCAGATTTTCTGAGCTGCCTGGGCGGCAGCGCACTAACGCACGGTTGAATTGCTGCTTGGCCTCCATTTCTGAGCTGCCTGGGCGGCAGCGCACTTCGCGATGCGGGAGATTGACGGCATAAGCGATTTCTGAGCTGCCTGGGCGGCAGCGCACCTTAGCGAGCACTTGGAGTCTGCCGAGCTACTTTTCTGAGCTGCCTGGGCGGCAGCGCACCTTGGCGATCTGCAAAGCTGGCTTCCAGTTCCTTTCTGAGCTGCCTGGGCGGCAGCGCACGCTTCGTAGCTAACAGGATTGCGAGCTAGCTTTTTCTGAGCTGCCTGGGCGGCAGCGCACACGCCCGTAACCTGCGCAGCCACCTAGCGTCCTTTCTGAGCTGCCTGGGCGGCAGCGCACGCGATTAGCGGCCCGCCTTGCGCCCAGTCGATTTTCTGAGCTGCCTGGGCGGCAGCGCACGGCGCCAGCGCGCAAACCTTTGTGCTGCGCGTTTTCTGAGCTGCCTGGGCGGCAGCGCACGAGCTCATCAATGACCAGCTCATACGCGGGCTTTTCTGAGCTGCCTGGGCGGCAGCGCACCAAAGAAGCGAGGCGAACCTCCTACCCACATTTTTCTGAGCTGCCTGGGCGGCAGCGCACAGATGACAGCACCGCGCGGCAGGAACAGGAATTTTCTGAGCTGCCTGGGCGGCAGCGCACCGGGTGCTATTGTCCTTGTTGCTGAAGTACTGTTTCTGAGCTGCCTGGGCGGCAGCGCACTGCAAGCAGTGCGCGCGCCGTTCGTGCCAGAATTTCTGAGCTGCCTGGGCGGCAGCGCACAGGCCAACGCCGAACGTGGCACCGGTGTCGATTTTCTGAGCTGCCTGGGCGGCAGCGCACTAGGCGGTCGGCGGCGTCGACGAGGTCTATTTTTTCTGAGCTGCCTGGGCGGCAGCGCACTCGCAGGCCCAAAAACCCGCGCGCTACTTCATTTTCTGAGCTGCCTGGGCGGCAGCGCACCAGGTCGCCTGCCGACATCCAGATTTCATCGTTTTCTGAGCTGCCTGGGCGGCAGCGCACTGCAGTTCGCCCAGGCGCTGCTCGATGTGGGCTTTCTGAGCTGCCTGGGCGGCAGCGCACGCAGCTTATCCAGCACCTCTAACGAATCGTTATTTCTGAGCTGCCTGGGCGGCAGCGCACCCTTCCCGGTCTTTGCCCATCAGCACGCCAGCTTTCTGAGCTGCCTGGGCGGCAGCGCACGATCCCAAGAAGCGCTACTTTCGCGTGCGCACTTTCTGAGCTGCCTGGGCGGCAGCGCACAAGCAGCATGAAAAGGATCGCCGCTTCTTCCTTTTCTGAGCTGCCTGGGCGGCAGCGCACTGTTGGCATCACGGCGGTCCATCATTTGGGACTTTCTGAGCTGCCTGGGCGGCAGCGCACCGCAGAATGCGCACCATGACTTCACCGTCGCGTTTCTGAGCTGCCTGGGCGGCAGCGCACCGTTGGCCTTGAGGGCTTTTGCGTAGGGGTTGTTTCTGAGCTGCCTGGGCGGCAGCGCACCCGAAACGGCGGCGGTGTTCGCGGCCACCGATTTTCTGAGCTGCCTGGGCGGCAGCGCACCGTCGCGCCCGTAACCAGGGCAGGCGGGGCGTTTTCTGAGCTGCCTGGGCGGCAGCGCACTCACCCAACAGATCTAAAAAAGCGCGCTCGAATTTCTGAGCTGCCTGGGCGGCAGCGCACAACCGTAACCAGGGCGGTGTGAGGGCGAAGCCTTTCTGAGCTGCCTGGGCGGCAGCGCACCGTAGCAACTGTTCAATCTCAGCCAGGCTATTTTTCTGAGCTGCCTGGGCGGCAGCGCACGATCTCGCCAACTTCTTTGTATCGATCAGAAATTTCTGAGCTGCCTGGGCGGCAGCGCACTGACCGCGAGGCGTGTCCCAGCAAACTGCTGGTTTCTGAGCTGCCTGGGCGGCAGCGCACTCCAGCCATTCGCCCCGGAATTGCTCTCGTGCCTTTCTGAGCTGCCTGGGCGGCAGCGCACTAGACTTTTCATTGGTCGCGCCGCTGTCTTGCTTTCTGAGCTGCCTGGGCGGCAGCGCACCAATAGCAGTCATGTCGTAATTAGTAGCAGAATTTCTGAGCTGCCTGGGCGGCAGCGCACAGTCGCTTATTTCGATGTGCCCCTACGTCGGCTTTCTGAGCTGCCTGGGCGGCAGCGCACCCTTTATGCGTGAATCCAGAGCATTTGTTCCTTTTCTGAGCTGCCTGGGCGGCAGCGCACTTTCCGTCAGTTACAGCGATCCAGAAGAGAATTTTCTGAGCTGCCTGGGCGGCAGCGCACAGCGGAGAATACCACCCAGTAGACTTTTCATTTTTCTGAGCTGCCTGGGCGGCAGCGCACTCACATCACCCGCTGAGGGTGAGCTGCGTATGTTTCTGAGCTGCCTGGGCGGCAGCGCACTTTGCAGTTACGCGACTAGGTATAGCGCGTAATTTCTGAGCTGCCTGGGCGGCAGCGCACAAAAGATTCCGGTGGTTGTTCATGAGCTTTATTTTCTGAGCTGCCTGGGCGGCAGCGCACACGCCACCCCGCCAAAGTAGTCATGGCGAACATTTCTGAGCTGCCTGGGCGGCAGCGCACCCTACGTATAAGTGAGTAATGCCGTGGTTCATTTTCTGAGCTGCCTGGGCGGCAGCGCACAGAGAGACGGTGCAGGCGTTTAACGAGTACCTTTTCTGAGCTGCCTGGGCGGCAGCGCACCCGCCCAGACAAGGCTTTGCCCGACATGGGATTTTCTGAGCTGCCTGGGCGGCAGCGCACATGTGGGCGCAGGTTCGGCACATGCTAGCTTTTTTTCTGAGCTGCCTGGGCGGCAGCGCACGAGGAAGCCGAGGAGGCGCGGATTTTTGAGAGTTTCTGAGCTGCCTGGGCGGCAGCGCACCTTAAAGCAATGATCGATGGCGGGATGCCAGATTTCTGAGCTGCCTGGGCGGCAGCGCACCGCTTGGCATGGTCTGATTGAGATGCGCTCGATTTCTGAGCTGCCTGGGCGGCAGCGCACACCGAAGTAGCCGAAAAGGAATCGACCGAGCTTTTCTGAGCTGCCTGGGCGGCAGCGCACCTGTCATACGTCCTCCGGCTTGGGTGCGGCGCTTTCTGAGCTGCCTGGGCGGCAGCGCACAGGAAGACGAGCTAAAGGCGCTGTTGCGTGAATTTCTGAGCTGCCTGGGCGGCAGCGCACTCATAAAGCGGCAGGCGAATTCGGCAATCATGTTTCTGAGCTGCCTGGGCGGCAGCGCACTCCAAAGAATAATATGCCAGCCGTTTTCGTCTTTTCTGAGCTGCCTGGGCGGCAGCGCACTACGAGTGCGGTTGCCAGAGGCCGCTTTTTGGTTTCTGAGCTGCCTGGGCGGCAGCGCACGCACGGTGCGGCGACGCACATAGATGCGATGCTTTCTGAGCTGCCTGGGCGGCAGCGCACCAACGCGCAGCCGGTGGAGCTAGGCTGGTGTGTTTCTGAGCTGCCTGGGCGGCAGCGCACTCCTGGTTGTCATCCGCGATACCCACCATCATTTTCTGAGCTGCCTGGGCGGCAGCGCACTGACGTTGATCAACGCGCAGCCGGTGGAGCTATTTCTGAGCTGCCTGGGCGGCAGCGCACGCTTCAGGCTTTAGCTCGGAGAGTTGTTTGCGTTTCTGAGCTGCCTGGGCGGCAGCGCACCACTACGAAGTGCTGCGCAAGGCTCGCCGTCTTTTCTGAGCTGCCTGGGCGGCAGCGCACGGTCAGCCTGAGTTGACAGCGGAATCACGGTCTTTCTGAGCTGCCTGGGCGGCAGCGCACACGTCACGGGTTGAAATACTGCTAGGGCTAGATTTCTGAGCTGCCTGGGCGGCAGCGCACATGGTACCGGGTATGGATGGCGGCATCGTGATTTTCTGAGCTGCCTGGGCGGCAGCGCACGGAAGATGCCGGGACGCTCAACAACGCCGGACTTTCTGAGCTGCCTGGGCGGCAGCGCACTCCAGCGGTTCGCCGTTCTCATCCAAGTCTTTTTTCTGAGCTGCCTGGGCGGCAGCGCACTGGCAAAGCATCACACAGCAACGCCGCGCACATTTCTGAGCTGCCTGGGCGGCAGCGCACACGCCTCAAGGTGATCTCGCAGGTAATGAGTGTTTCTGAGCTGCCTGGGCGGCAGCGCACAACTCTTCGCGGGCATACGGCGTGTAGCTGCATTTCTGAGCTGCCTGGGCGGCAGCGCACAGCAATTACACGGCAAGCAACCCAAGCCAGACTTTCTGAGCTGCCTGGGCGGCAGCGCACGTTTAACGACTCCCAATATAAAGAAGCTTCCTTTTCTGAGCTGCCTGGGCGGCAGCGCACTGTAAAGAGTATTCCGATTGCTTATTAATTGTTTTCTGAGCTGCCTGGGCGGCAGCGCACAGTTGGCGGCATGTGATGCTGGGGTCGTGCTATTTCTGAGCTGCCTGGGCGGCAGCGCACGCGTTGACGCTGAGCCCCCGCTGACTGCTGGTTTTCTGAGCTGCCTGGGCGGCAGCGCACGGTACCGGTCACGACCACATCAAAGGCAATAATTTCTGAGCTGCCTGGGCGGCAGCGCACGTATGGGCTATGGGTTACCAGCTGCTAGACGATTTCTGAGCTGCCTGGGCGGCAGCGCACTTCGGCGGCGGGCGAGCGCATGTCGCGGATCTTTTCTGAGCTGCCTGGGCGGCAGCGCACGCGTTTGTTGAGCAGATGAACCTAGGCAGCATTTTCTGAGCTGCCTGGGCGGCAGCGCACCAGGGCGTCAGCTTTGAGCCGCTCCGCAACCAGTTTCTGAGCTGCCTGGGCGGCAGCGCACTAGAGCATACCAAAATTAATGTGCTGATTGTTAAAGAGCTTTAGCCGAAAAAAGCGGTATCACCCTTTTCAGAGTGACACCGCTAAGTGGTTGATTATTGGTGGCCAATTTTCATGCTAGAAAAAAGGGTCAAAACCAGGGCACCGTGGCGTTGGGGCTTAGGCCGTAATGGCTAAACGTGCCTTCCGTTGCAGAAGCCAACGGTTTGCTATGTTCAATAAACAGGCTAAAACGCTGCTGGGTGGAGCGGCTATTGATCTGCACAAAGGGGAGCTCAATGCGTCGTTCAGCCAACTTGGCATAAATCTTCCGCGCCTCTGCTTCTGAAATATCATGCCGTTTGGCGTAACGTTTGGCCCGGCTTTCACTGCCCGTATTAAATTGCTTACGCGCCACGTTTATATGCTGAGTATTTGCAGGTACCGCAAGCACTTCGCTCACCTGGGTGTGGTCGCGCATACCGGTTAGCCAGTCCGCTCTCATTAGCTGCTGCAAACGTGCTTGCGTGCCATGCAAGCGAAGGTGATCGCCCAGTGTGCGAGCGCGAACACCGTGCTTATAGCCTGGGAAACTGGCGCCTACATCTTCGGCATGTAAATCAAACAGCGCCCGGTGCAGCTTGTTATAAAGCGCGCCCATTAACATTGCCGGGGCAAAGTCAGGATCGGGCCTTAAACGAATGTCGATATAGTGATCCATGGTTTACCCCGCTTCGCCGAATACACCACCGCGAATCAGGGTCGCCATCACAAAGTGCTGATCTTCCTTCGTAGGCACTTGGTCCTTGATCATCCAGTTATCTAGGAGTGAATAGAAATCAGCTTTCTGCTTGGGCTGGCGGTACGCTTTACCCTGCGTGGTCACTGAGCCATACGGCTCAACGGCAATCGGCCCAAGATCATCATCGTTTTCATTGGGGTACCAGGTGTCGATGGTACGAATGGCGTTACCCAACTTTTGCGAGTGAATACCGGCAATGTTGCTGACGTGATAAAGCGTTTTGCTCTTATCACCCCGGCCCCGCTCAAGAATCAGCTCTTGTGAAGGAAACACTTCTTGGCCACTGCCCACGCGCACATAGGCCACTACCTCTAGCAGTAAGTGCTGTTCCCCCACCAACGCGGCGGCGATAACACCGGCGAGTTCTTTAAGCTCGGCGGTCTCCTCAAAGGCCCGCAACGAAAGCGACAGTGCATCAAACGTCCACTCTTTGGTGGCTTTACCCTGCGCCAATTGGCGAACGCTTACCTCGACTTGCTCAGCGCCCATGCGGTTACGCCACAGAAAGCGGCCATTAGCGAGGTTATTGGCATAGCGATGCGCCAGCTCGCCGAAGCCTTGCGCTTGTTTATACTCGGCAACTGCCTGTTCCAGCTTGGCTTGGTACTCGGCGTTATTACAGGCCGAAGGCGTTCCGGCACCCGCCAATACGCGCAGCGTAAAACGAGCAACTAAGGTGTCTGCATCGTGGGGCAGCGTGGCGACATCCACCGTTTGCAGGTTGGGATTTTCAATCGCTGCGTCTAGCTTAGCGGGGTCTTGGTCTTTGGCTTTCAGGCGGTTGGAAATGGTGCCGCGCACCGACTTTTCGCGCACTTCTACCGGCTGCCACTGCTGATTATCTTGCCGCTTTTCCCAGCTGCTGGCGTAAAGCAGGGCATCGGAAGGGTCGAGCTTGCGTTCAAAGGCGAGGACGGAAGCGGTTTTAAGGGTATCGTTTTTAGCCATGATAGAGCTCCTGGTTTACTGGGCAGTGGCGCGAAGGTGGTAATCGTTATTGAGTCGGTAAAGTCCCGCTTCTTCGTCGTTATCAACGTACCAAAGCAGGTCTTCCGGTTGCTTCATGCGGTGGGGGCTGACCCACTCGCCAATGGAGTAGAGGCTTTCAACAAAGCGAAACTGAGTCTTGGCATCGCGAGCATTGGCCACTTCGCCGGGATTAAATAGATCGGAAATAGCGCCGTAACCTACAGGGATAGGCACCAGCCAGCCGCGATAGGGGCGCTGAGCCTGCCAAACGGGCTTCTCGTTGGATTCACCTTCATTTTCCAGGGCGCAGTGGTGATTGAGCCGTGAAAGATCCAGCCACGCATCCAGCAAACTGGCATCCGGGTTCTGCTGTTGCAGCGTCTGGTGGTGCTCGGCGAGGTAGTCATCGCGCAGGGTTAGCGCAAAGCCCGGCAGCCAGCGCCGTTTTAGGCGTTCGAACTGCTTTTGCCGCTTTTCTTCATCGTCATCAAGCGCGACCCATTGCGGGCGTTGCTTGTGGCTTGGCACGGCGCGGTTAGGGATGACGCTACCACCGGCAATACGCATACCTGCAACGATCTCACTGATTTGTTTGGCAATCTCATCATGCTCACTTTCTGCCGCGGCTGAATCAATCGTGAAGATCAGCGTGATATCCAGATGGATGCGCCCTTCTTCTACAATCGCTGCCGTTCCGCCAGTTTTATCCACTGGATTACGGGTGAGATGAAAACCACGGATATAGCCGCCTTCAGTGGCCTGGGCTTCAAAGTCATGGCAGATAACGCCGACGTTACCGAGCGAAACGTTGATGCCTGCTGCATAGAGTTTGCGTTCCAGGGCGTGCATCAATCCCACAAAAGCACTCATGGCAGGAAAGCCCCAGGTCATTGGGCTGGAAATCGCATTAGCGTTTTGTACCCGCAGGCGTGGTAAAACCAGGAGGTTTTTCACTTCACTCATCGTCATCACCTCCTGGCAGGTTGGTTAAGTCTTCCATTAGGTTTTCCATCCAGCGGCGGTCACGATCTAGCAGGCGTTGATGGGTGGCATCTTTTGCCAGCGTTTTCTGCCAGTGGCGAAATTCCACATCACCTAATGGGAGCTTTTCACCCAACGCAGCATTGAGCCAGTTAGCAAAGCGGTGGCGAATCTCGTCTGCCCACTCCACGCTGTTTCGTGCTTCACGAAAAGCGGCATCTTCCTCGGCACGGCCAGGATCTAACCAAAAGGCTTCTTCGGCGACCAATTCGCATTTTTCATCCGCACTCCACCCGGCAGGTAGGCTGTGCATTTGCATGGCAAACAGCGCCAGTTCATCCATCAGCATGGCGGTGTAGTCATCACGTAAATCGCGGGTGTGCATGTCGGTAGAGGGGTTGGTCTCCAGAAAGCGCTTGAGGTCTTTAACAAGGGCGCGCACTTCTGAGCGGCTGCCAAATACGCCTGGATGGGAGAAAACCGATGCTACTTTTAGCGGTGGGCGAATATCACGGACATTCCAACTGGGCGGAAGCGACGCCAACAAATAGTTGTTACCGCCCCGCTCGCTATTCAGCTGCGAGATATTTTGCGGCTTGGTGCCGCCCATTTTTTGTACGGCCAAGTTGGGGTAGCTGTGAACGGGTTGCTCAGCGTAGTTGCCCTCCCGTTTAGCTTTACGTGCCTCTTTAGCCTCTTCGCTAAAGCGGTCATGGTTAATGGTTTGAAATACGCGGTGGGCCAGCGAGGTGGCATAGAGCGGTGCTAATAGATGAAAATTCTCGGCATCACTTTCTACGTCTGCGGCATCATCACCTACCAGCCAGTAGAGCTGTTTGCCTCGGGTATGTGAGGCGTGCTCGCCACGCGGTTCGGTAATCGCCGCAAAGGCGCTGATCCACGCCTGGGCTTGTTCGGGGTTATCGCTTAACGCTTTGGCAAACTCGCTATCATTTTCTAGCGCACGCTCAAGCAGCGATTTTCCCTCGAGCTGCAGCTTCAAGAACTTATAAACATCCAAGGCTGCGGCGTTCCCCACCACATCGCCCGCAAAATTAGCGGGTAGTACATGACTGCCAACAAGGTTGTGGGTATGTAGCGATTCGGGCGGAGCGTAAAGGTTGGAGCCTTTGGCATCGGGGTGGATAGGTTTTAGCGAGTGGGTGACGACTTGCAGTTGACCAACGCGCCTTGCCGCATCGTTGATCCAGGTATCGAATTGGAACTGTTCAACCAGTGCTTGGTATTTTGGATCGTCGGGAGCTAGCTTTTCCGCCTTGGTATCGAAGCGATCTTTTAAAAAAACTTCGACTAATGTTCGGAGTTGCTGCCAACTTCCACTAGGAATGGTAGGCATTATTTATCCTTACGAATTTGGGAATCACTGAAATTCGTGCCAAAATAAGCCCCGAGGCAATACGCCTCGGGGCATCTGGCAGGCCGATCTAAAAATCGGCCTCAAAATATTATGTTTACATGATAGCCAATCATGCTCAGATTCCTCCTATCTGCTCTGACCCTGCAGATTTGGGTAACGACGATATACGAATGTGTTTCAAGCTAGCCAAGGAGGTGTGCGACCACCCCTTGGCTAAATTGATATTAGGGCACCACTCTAAAATTATCAACCAGTTTATTAATTAGTGTAATTAAAATAGAAAATGACTTTGACTGCCCGTGCCACTACCATATTTTTGTTGCCGCCCAGGCAGCTCAGAAAAGTTTCTTAATCAGAGTAACTTACGCTGCCGCCCAGGCAGCGGGCCGGTGTCTATCACCGGCCTTCATTTACTCCGCCAAAATCCCAGCACCGGGTGATATCCCCAGCGTTGGTTTCTAGCCGAGGCGGTTACCGTGCCGAAGGTGCGAGCGGCGCGATCAAGGGAGATATCCAAGTCTTCTGCCAAGTCAGCCAGGGCTGTTAAATAGTCGTTGGCTCCCCAGGGCTGAATCCGCTCGCCCTGCTCTTTTGTCAGGTCTATCCGCACCAGCAGGCTCTCCTCCACCAGAACGTAGAGCTTTTCACCTCGCCTTGCGCCATCGTCTACGCGGTGTAGTGTCCAGGTTTCTCCTCCCTCATCGGGCAGCAGCGCTAGGGTTATTTCAGGTTCGAGCTGCTTGCGAAATGGGTCACGCTGAATCAATACACCGGTTAAGTGCACCTGTGGTACGGCGTACCAACTATAGGCCCCCAGCGGTGGTGGCTTGGGCTGCTTGCCAAGCCTGATCTCTTTTTTGGTTAACGGTTCGGCGGGCTGTTCGATCATCAGTTGATGCAGCCGCTCATGCTCCAAATCGACGAGACTTTCTTTAGCGTGCAGCACTTCCCGCGCCAGCACGCGCGGGCGGGCATCTATCACCTGGTACTCATCTTTAGTTAACAGCGTGGTAAGTGAGTGGCTATTAAGTTTCCAGGCCATCTTCGTTTCGAAGCCTGGCTTATGAAAAGCGGGCTCATCCGCGCGCTCCAGGTGTTTTAGATTGGTCTCTAGCAGCAAAATATTGGCCACTTCACAGGCCTGCTCGCGGTGTCGGCGCACCCGGCCCGCTAGTTGGATAATTGAGCGCATGGAAGAAGGCTCGACAATGGCCCAGTCATAATCGTGGTCGCGGCCCACTTCGGTGACCGGCGAGCCCAGCACGATAAACAGGTGGTCGTTTTCTTCGCTGCTATCCAGCAGGCGGCGGATATCGGGCTGCTGAAACACGCGCTCGGGCTCGGCCCGTTGCAGCGTTTTATCTAACCGGCGCTCAATCTCCGAGCGCATCACCAACGGGTGGCGCGAGTGGTAAACGCAGAGGTGAATGCGCACACCTTCTGGCGCGCCCTGCTGAAACAGTGCCCTGGCCACATCCACCAAGGGGTCGATATTGGCCATGCGAATCAGACCGAAACTGACGCGCTTGCTGGTGTGGGGGTCAACGGAATGATGCTGCTGGTGCATCGCCAATGCATGTTCGCGTAGCAGCGTTGCAACTGCGGGCCTGATTTCTTCTGGCCGTTTACCCAACGCTGGCAACGCTAAAATATCGCCACTGCGTCGCACCGGGCTGGAGGCTAAGCGCTCTAGCCGGCGCTTGGCAAAAGCCTGATGTGTCGCCTTGAAGGTCTCGCTACTGGCGCAGTTTTCATGTTGGCGGTCGTGCTCGTCGAACCAGGCGCAGCAGATATCGACCGCCAAACCCGGTTCGCCTCGGTGGCGTTGAAAGGCTTCGCGACCGCTGCGGTAGGCTTCATACAACCCTTCGACCAACGCGGGCGGCAAGGTGGCCGATGAAAGCAACACCCGTGATCCCAAAAGTCCCGCCCAATTGACGAGCCGAGTAAGCGCGGGCAGGTCGTTAATATCGAAATCGTCGATTTCATCGAGGACTAAATCACTACTCATCAGGCGCAGCATTGGCACGATTTGCCGACCGCCGCGCGTGCTTTCCGTGGCGGGCACCAGGTGGTCAACGGTACATACCAAAATAGGTGCGGCGGTTAGCGCTCGGGTGCCCGGTTCATCGTTCAGTCGGCGCAGTACGGGGTGGCTATCAAAATTGCCATCAAACACCACGTGGGCGTCTTCTTCGATAAGTGCCTGTTTAGATGCCGAGCCACTGGCTTCGGCCTCTTGCTCGTAGTGCGCAAACAGAGCTTTATTGGCGCTGCCGCCTACGCGCACGGCGAGTTCATCTTCACCCAGATTCAGACGCTCACGAAGGGCTTGACCAGTTTGCAGAGTCAGCGTGCGTAACCCCAGCGCAATGCTAAAGCGCGCGCCCTGCTGAGGGTCGGCCAGCGCGTACATAATGCGCCCATTCGCCAAGGTTTTACCGCAGCCGGTGGATGCCATATTGATGCCAAAGAAGCCCTGGCGCTGGCTGCGCGCTCTAAGCGATTGGGCCAGATCAAAGGCTTTATCCTGCCAGCGAAAGCGCGGGTGACTGCTGCGCTTACGAAAACCTTTATGGCGGGCTAAACGGGGCAAGTGGCTGTCGACGCTAGGCAGCGCACGGGCGACCGCGGCGGCGTGCTTTTCGACGCCAAGAATATGCTCATCCAATGGCTGATTGGGTTTGCCGGTTTTGCGCACGGTATTGGCAACCAGTGGATAGTTGGACTCACCACGCACTCGATGCAGTGGGTCTTCCAGGCTTGAGTAGTGGTGATCGGCCAGCATTAAACTTAGCCGCGCTAAGTGCATGACGTAGTGACTCTCCAACCAATGGCCATCTTTGTCCAGCCGCGCCTGTAAACGCGTGGCAAGCTTTGTGGCGCGTTCCCTCCAGCGTGTTGTGCTAACGGGTAACCCGCCACTAAATTGCCAGTAGGGCGCGATGCGATTTGGGTCTTGCGTCTCAGGAATTTCGTTCCACTCGGCGCTAATCGACTCAAATAACGCAGGCAGTTGCTCGGCTTGCAGGTTGATGCTTCCACCCCAGCGCCTGGGAATATCGTTATCGTACGACGGCGGCTTTAAGGGCAGCCGATGGTGACTAAGTACTAGCCAACCAAGCGCAGCGGCAAGCGGCGGCAAATGACTAAACACCGCTGAAGTAGCCTCATCCAGACCATCACGCTCTAACCCCTCCAACCAGTCCTGCTCTTGATAGTCACCTTCGGCCAGGCGCGCCAGCCAAGTGGCATCGTCGTCATTACCCACAAATGCCTGAAACAGGCGTAGCGATATCCACTCATGACGGTATAAGTTGCGGCCTTCCAGCTTGCCCTTAAGCCGTAGCTGAAAGGCGTCGCAAGCTTTTCCCAGGTCGTGCAGTAGCGCAGCTAGCGCGGTGAGCAGGAGAATATCTTCACCGCTATGCCAGTCGTTTTCATCGCGACGACGCAATATATCTCTGGCGGTGGTATTGGTTGGCACTGCGCCATTGATATTAAACCTTGAAGCATCCCCCACTACCCACATCAGTTCGCTGTGGTCGTGACCACGAATCCAGTGGCAGGCGACGGCGGTGTTTTTGCGGGCTTTTTTACGCAGCAGTTTGCGCAGTGTGTCCAGCCCGGCCTGGGTGATCGGCGTTTGCCAGGTGCGGTCGCCCCGGCGTTCGGCAAACTGATCAAGGATGCGGCGCGTTTCTTTAAGGGCGTTTTTGTTGCACTGGGAAATCAACAGCACGTTCATGCTTCGCCACCCCCCGACTCTTGCCCTAGCTCTTGGGCGACTTCCTTGAGCGTATCAATCATAAAGTCGAGGGATTCGGTGCGCGTTAAGCGCTCGATGCAGGCTTGGCGAAATTCCTGCTCTTCATCGCCGCGCATGGCGGAAATAAATGCCTGGGGCAGAATCACCGCGTCTTTTACCAAGTCGGCTACATCAAACACCAGCCCGCCCCGGCGGGTTTTACCGTGGAGTACCGCAAGCCCGTGAGGAATCCCCAGCACCCAGGTGGCGGTCGCCGCCAGGCCGTAAGCAAGGTAGTTGCCGTGATCAAGAAATCGGTTGGCAGGGTCAGTGCCCGAGCCGCGTTTGGCACGGGTGAAGTCCCCGTAATCAACGGCATTCACCGCCAGCTTGAACAGCGTTTTGGTTAAACGTGCTTCTAGGGTCAGCAGGTCAACGGTGCTGGGGGCTTGGGTAATCGCTTCGCGATGATGGGCAAGGGCACTCTGCAGGTGATCAGTGGATATACCAAAGCCTGCATCTTTCATAACACGGCTGGTCCACAGCGCTTCGATACGGGCAAGTCGCGCCTGCTGAAACGCCCGGGCGGCATCCAGGCGCTTTACATCATCGAACCAAAAGCGCACCCAGTATTGCAGGTACTCCGTGGGCCGGTACTCGCTTTGCGGGGTCAGCCAGGCGACATCTACATCGACCTCATTGGCAGCAAATAATGGCGTACCGCCGCCGCCGCAGAACCCAACTAATACGCCTGCCTTGGCAAGCTCGCGCATGGCTGCCTGGGTAATCGAGGTGCCGGTGCCCAGCAGTATCGAGGTGGTGTTGGCAATGGGGATATTCCAATAGCGGGATTTGCTGCCTTCATCGGTGACGTACTCTACGCGGCCACCATTCACCAACACTCGACAATGCTGAAGGTAATAGAGGTTAGCGCGCTTGGAATGAAGAATGGTTTTTAGGTCATTGGGCGAAAAGTCATCCATGCGGCGCTCCTGGTTATCGTCTCTCCTCATCTAATCATTCTTTATGAGCAAACACCATGAATCTTAGTCATACTTCGCTTCGTGTTATTCCACGCTAGCCAGCCGCGAACGCCGTGCTACGCTTAGCGCTATTGATCCCGTTAATAGGCACTTCCTTATGCATGCTTTTCGTCTTCTCTCCGCGCTGGTTACGACGCTGGTGATTGCCCTACCTGTCTCTTTGCAGGCCCACGCACAAACCCAGGCTCAAACCGGCGGGCAGTGGAGTGAGTACGATGATGTGTTTGAGGATGGCGCGCGCCATGCGCATGTTTGGCAGTGGGGCTGGACAGGCATTTACGGCACTAGCCTGGCAGTGAATGCGTACCAGTCGAGTGAGGCAAACGACGCGGATGACCGTTTTGATGCGCGAGTGGGGGTGGTGAAATCTGCGCTGGCGCTGGGCGGTATGCTGACCGACCGCCAGCCGCACCCGGCGGCGTTGGCCGAATATGAGCGTTTGAAAGCCAGCGGCGAGCTAAGCGGTGTGCAGGCGTTGGGGTTACAGCTTTCCCAGGCGGAACGTGAGCGGCGCGGCTGGGGCGCTCGCGTGGGCTCATTGGTGGTTAATGGTGTGGCGGGGGCGGTAATTGCTGCCGATGGTCGTGAAAGCGATGGCGCCATCAACTTCGCGACGGGCATGCTGGTCAACGAGCTACAGATTTGGACACAGCCGAATCAGGCGACCTCTGCGATTAATCGCTTCCAACCCGCTAATCTATCGCTGGGTCCGATGACTATTCCTGGTGAATATGCACTCCATGTAGGGCCACAGCAGCTTGGTGCTACCTGGCGCTACTAGGTTTTTACGCCAACTGCCTGCGCCAATCTCCCCCACTTATTTGTGACTCTAAAAAGCGCTGTCGGCAGTTTTCGGCTAGCGCTTTTTCGTTGTCAGCGCGGCATTAACGCGTAAAATATTCAGCAATTTTTTGGCTTTTCCAAATGTTATGTTATAACCTATTTGAAATTACACGAGGCCGCCTGATGAGTGAGCATACGCACCGCCATAACAAGGAAGGTCCTTGTCACTTCTCCTTGATGTCATTATCGGCTGTTAAACGGCTGTTGTTTGTCACCGTGCCGTTGTTGGTGCTTTGGTGTTTGGTGGTTTGGGCTGGTGGGTGGCTAGGATGAGTCAGCGCTCTTTATCACGCTGTCAGTTGCATAATCTGCATTTGGCTCAAGCGCGCCGCACGGTGCTTGAACACCTTGAGGGCGACTTTCAACCGGGCGCCATTACCGCGCTGATCGGCGCTAACGGGGCCGGTAAAAGCACGCTGATTCAGGCGATTATGGGTGAACTGCGGCCGATTAACGGTGAAGTGGTTTGTACGGTACCCAAAGAGCGCCGGGCGTGGCTGCCCCAACAGTTGGCGTTAGACCTGACCTTCCCGATGAGTGTGGAAGAGCTGGTGATGACTGGCAGTTGGCCCAGCCACGGCGCGTTAACCGGCTACTGTGCAGCGCACTATCGCAAGGGTCGCGAGATCATGGCGCGGCTGGGGATCTCGCACTTGGCCCACCGCCCCTTGGGCGAGCTTTCCGGTGGTCAGCGCCAGCGCGCACTGATCGGCCGCACACTGATGCAGGAAGCCGAACTGCTGCTGCTTGATGAGCCGTTTGCCAACGTGGATAGCGAGACCGTGGATATTTTGATCCGCATCCTGCGCCAGATGGCGGACGACGGCGCGACGATTATTGTCGTGCTCCACGATATGGATCACCTGCAACGCTTGGCCGATGAAGTGTTGATGCTAAACGGCGGCCATGGCCGTTGGGTCGCGCCGAGTGCGCTTACTGATCACCATTCACCCGCGCAAGTGGTGCCGTTTACTCTCGGAGGTCGTCATGCTGGATCTGCTTAATGCGTGGCTGATCAGCCCCTTCGATTACGGCTTTATGCGCCGTGCGGTGGTGGGTGGTTTGGCGCTTTCGCTGGCCGCCCCGCCGCTGGGAGTGTTTTTGGTGCTGCGCGGCATGAGCCTGATTGGTGACGCCATGGCCCACGCCATTCTGCCGGGCGTTGCGCTGGGGTTCCTGCTGGCAGGGTTTTCGCTGCCGATCATGAGCATTGGCGGGGTACTGTTTGGCTTAATGGTCGCGCTGCTGGCAGGGGCGGTCTCAAAAATGGGCGGCCAGCGCGAAGATGCCGCCATGGCGAGCTTCTTTATCATTTCGCTGGCCGCCGGTGTCATGCTGATTTCGATTGGCGGCAGCAGTGTAGATCTTACCCATGTGCTGTTTGGCTCGATTCTGGCAATCAACTCCACCGCGCTACTACTGATTGCAGGCATCAGCACGCTGATTGTGGTGACGCTGGCCATCGTGTTTCGCGCATTAGTGGTGGAGTGTTTAGACCCGCTGTTCTTACGCGGCCAAAGCCGCCGTAGCGGTTGGGTGCACAGCGTGTTTTTGGGGTTACTGGTGCTGAACTTAACCGCCGGCTTTCAAACCCTGGGCACGCTAATGGCGGTGGGCTTGATGATGCTGCCTGCTACCTCCGCACGCTTTTGGAGTAAACGGCTTGAGGGGTTGATCGGCATCGCGATTGTACTGGCCATGGTGGCGAGTACTGGCGGCCTGCTGCTCTCTTTCCATCTGGATATTCCTTCTGGCCCGAGCATTATTCTGCTGGCCGGGGCGGGGTATCTGTTTTCGGCCCTGTTTGGTCGCTATCACAGCTTGGCAGCCAAGCTGCGGCGTAAGACAACGCCATTGGCCGTGGAGCAAGGGTCTTAATCGTCCCTATTTATACTTATCGTAAGGAGTGTTGCATGTCGCTTGCCTATTTATCCTATCGGCCGTCGCGCTGGTTAGTGGGTGTTTCCGCCCTGCTGGCACTGCCTGCCGCTATCGCTGATGAACGCGTTCAGGTGGTGACCAGTTTCTCGATACTGGCGGATATGGTGGAAAACGTAGGCGGCGAGCATGTTGAGGTGACCTCGCTGGTGGCTGCCGACGGCGATGCCCACGTCTACTCCCCCAGCCCCGGAGACGCCCGCTCTCTAGCGAACGCGGATTTGGTGGTGTTCAACGGTCTGCTGTTTGAGGGCTGGATGGAGCGTTTGATTAGCGCCAGCGATTATTCAGGTGCACTGGTCACCGCGACGGATGGCGTTGAACCACTCTCTTTCGCTGAGCATGAAGACCATGACGAGCACGGCCATGAGGAGCATGGGCATGACCAGCACGCTCACGAAGAGCAGGATCATGAAGAGCATGGGCATGACGACCACGCCGATCACGACCATGGTAATGAAGACCCGCACGCTTGGCAGGATATGCAGCAAGCCGAGGTGTATGTCGCCAATATTCGTGACGGTTTAATCGCCGCGGATGCCGATAACGCCGATGCTTACCGCGCCAATGCGGAGCAGTATTTACAGGAAATGGTCGAGGTAGACGCCGAGATTCGTGCGCTAATTGATGAGATTCCGGCTTCCACCAGCGTGATTACCGGCCACGACTCCTTTGGCTACTTTTCCAGCGCTTACGGGGTGAACTTTCTCTCTCCGGTGGGGCTTTCGACCGAAGCCGACCCCAGTGGCGCCAGCATGGCCGCGCTAGTGGATGTGATTGCGCAGGAGAACGTACAGGCGCTGTTTCATGAGAACATGACCAATCAGTCGATCATCAACCAGCTCGCCGAAGAGACCGGCCTGCCGATCGCCGGTACGCTTTACGCCGATGCATTGACCGCAGAAGGCGAAGCCAGCACTTACCTGGGCATGATGCGCCACAATGCCCGTGTGCTGCATGATGCGTTAGCAGAGCCCGGATATATAAAGCCCGGTCATGACGATCATGAGCGTGACCACGATGACCATGACCACAGTGAGCATAATCACTAAGCCGATAGGGTTATAAACGCTGCTCACGTCGTGATAGATATGAGCAGCCATATCACCAATCATCTTTATCACGCTCTTTGCGGCTGGCCATACCCCTAACTTACTTGCCGCACCCACTACCACAGGATCTTGGTATGCGTAAGTTAGTAGCGGTAACAACCTCCTTTCTCATGACCAACTCACTCCTGCTCGGCAGCGCTGCCTGGGCGCTTGAAACAGCCGATAGCGACGCAGTTGAAGCGCTGGTGAACGAGACTATCGCCCCACTGATGGATGAGCACCGCATCCCGGGCATGGCGGTCGCGCTGAGCATCAACGGCCAGCAGCACTACTTTAATTATGGCCTCGCCAATCAAGAAGCGGGGATTCCGGTCGCCGATGAGACGCTGTTCGAGCTGGGCTCCATCAGTAAGATTTTCACTGCGGCGTTAACAGGCTACGCGCAGGCCAGCGGTGCGCTTTCGCTTTCCGACGCGGCCAGCGAGCACCTGCCTGCCCTTGAAGGCAGTGCCTTCGATGAGATCACATTGCTGGAATTGGGCACTTACACCGCGGGTGAACTGCCGCTGCAGTTTCCCGAGGCGGTTAACAACGAAGCGGCAATGGTCGACTACTATCGCCAGTGGCAGCCTGAATCCACGCCTGGCAGTCATCGGCTCTACTCCAACCCGAGCATAGGGCTGATGGGGTATTTAACCGCCCAACGTCTCGGAAAGCGTTATGCAGCATTGATGGAGGAACATCTCTTCTCACCGTTAGGGCTTGACCACAGTTTTTACCAAGTGCCTGAAGCACAGCAGGCGCACTACGCTTACGGTTACTCGAAAGAAGATGAGCCGATTCGGGTGAACCCCGGCGTATTGGATGCTCAGGCTTACGGCTTGAAATCAACTGCTGCAGATGTGCTCACTTTTGTGGAAGCCCACATGAATGACTCAGCGCTGGAAGCCCCCCTACGCCAAGCCCTGACGGCCACGCGCACGGGGTACTTTGAGGTCGGCAATATGACCCAGGGGCTGGGCTGGGAAAGCTACGCCTACCCAGTAACGCTTGAGCAGCTGCTGGCAGGTAACTCACTTGAGATGATATTAGAGCCCAACCCTGCCAACCGCTTAACGCCCCCTTTAGCCCCTCGGCAAGAGGCGCTTTATAACAAGACCGGCTCAACCAACGGCTTTGGCGGCTATGTGGCTTTTGTGCCCAGCGAGCAGATCGGCATTGTGATGCTGGCTAACCGTAACTACCCCAATGGTGCCCGCATAGAAGCAGCGCACCAACTGCTTACCGCACTGGCAGAAGCCCACTGAGTCTCTCTCGCTTAAAACAGTCTAATGCCGCCGTTGGCGGCATTTTTTATGGCATCATCGCTAAGATCAAACAACCTAAAGTTGCATTTTTCGCTGTCAATAAGGAGACTATTACTCCTCCCCGATACTTACCTTCACTGCGAAGAGCCCTTTCCCATGCGTCTAAACGCCGATTTTAGCCACTTTGCCTGTGTTACCCCGGAAGAGTATCAGTGGGTCGATTCCCCCAGTGCGGGGGTCGAGCGCATGATGTTTGACCGAATTGGTGATGAAGTTGCCCGTGCCACCAGTCTTGTTCGCTACGCGCCTAATACGCAATTTGAGCGGCATACCCACGGCGGCGGCGAAGAGATCCTGGTGTTGGAAGGCGTGTTCGCCGATGAGCATGGGCGCTACCCAGCCGGCAGCTACTTACGAAACCCCATCGGTACCGGCCACACGCCACAGATTGGCGAGGAAGGCGCGCTGATTTTTGTCAAACTGCACCAGTTTGACCCCAACGACACGCTCCAGCTGGCGGTACCTGCGCATCGGCTTCCCTGGCAGCCGGATCGTCGCCCGCGCATTGCCTACAAGATGCTGCACACCTACAAGCAGGAGCGCACCAGCCTGGAACGGTGGTCGGCGGGCACCTCCATCACTTACCCCACGCTGCTGGGCGGCCTGGAGTTTTTGATTCTTGAAGGCAGCCTAAGCGATAGCGAGCATAGCTACACGGCGGGCACCTGGTGTCGCTACCCCAGCGGCGCAGCCCCTGCACTCACCGCCGGTGAAAATGGCGTGATGATGTACCTCAAACGCGGTCATCTGCCGCCCGCATAGCTTAGTGCTTAGCTTCGTGATAAGCCCAGAAACGGCAGCAGCGTAAGAGCCGCAATAAGCCCCACGGCTAACAGCACCAGCACCACCTGCAGCGGGTGAGCGGCCAAGCGATGCCACAATGTTTCCGCGTCGCCCCGCTCAACCGCTGCTTGATGCTCACGCTGGACGCGGTCAAGGCGCTCCGCCTGATAGGCGTCTAGCGCGGCGATAGCCGCATCATGCTGATGTGGATTACGTAGCCAGATAGCATCGACCCCCAGGCGGAAAAAGCCCGCCTGGGTTTCATAGGTATCAAAGCCATGGTCGGCCAACAGGTCACGCACTTCCATGGCCTCTTCGTCGGTAACGTGGCGCAGCCGGAACAGTAGTTCAGCCATTGGCGTGCCTCATGCGTCGCTTTTACCCGCCATCAGGTCTGCCTGAATTACTTCGATCCAGTAGCCATCCGGGTCCTTAACGAAGATAACATCCTTCATTTTGCCCTGATCAGCGCGTTTTACGAAGGTGACGTCGTGCTCGTCAAACCATGCCTGTGCCGCTGCCAAATCCGGCACGTTAAAGCAGATGTGCCCAAAGCCCTGGGGCTCGGCATTGCCATCGTGATAGGCGAAATCTTCCTGGTTTTCAGTCCCCCAGTTGTGGGTCAATTCCAACAGCCCCTTCTGGCTAAACGTCCATACGGTACGCGCGTCAGTCTCTTCCGGCACGCTGTCGCTCGGCTCCACGTTGGCTAAAAAGTAGAGCGAGAACTGCATCTCCTCGAAATCCAGCCGCCGCAGTACCTGCATGCCAAACACTTTTGAGTAGAACGCCAGCGCCCGCTCGGGGTCTTTGACCCGCAGCATGGTGTGGTTTAAACGGAATCCTTGGGTTTGAGGCGGTGTATCGACGACACCAGGATGCTGCTCACCTTGAAAACTCATCACGCTCTCCTGTCGCTAATACTGTTCATTGACTCTATTGAGCCTCACATACCGCTTACCATGGGGGCTTTATTGCCAGAATGCTAGCCCTTACAAGCACGTAGGCAGTGTCGTATCGGGGCACCGGTAAGCGCACTAGCAATCCTAAACAAAAACCCTACACTTATTATCCATAAGATTTACAAAAGAAGTTCCCGCCACATGATCGATGCCCCTGATTGAGGGCGTCCTTCAGGAGGTTTTTATGACTGCGATTGATATGACGCTGGGTGATCACTTAACCCTCAAGCAACTTTCCAATGCGCTTCACAACGGCTTTTCGCCCATTGTTGAAGTGGAGTCGATGGATGGGATTTACAGAGTGCGCTTTCATCACGCTAACGGCGTGTCTGACCTCAGTGATAACAAAGGGCACGTCAGTACTTTTCTCGGCACGGGTGAAATCCGCGATACCTTAGGCCAACTTGGCTTGACCCACGGCGTGCTGACCTTCGCTGACCAGTGCGGTGACGAAATGATTGGGATAGAGGGGAAAGCCATAACGCCTGACGAGATGCTCACCTACGGCACGCGTATTTCGTTTCGTTAGATTGCCATCGTCTGTATCCAGGGGTTTACAGGGCTACTCCAGGCAAGGATAGTAAGCGCTCGACAGGGGCGCCCTCCGTTACGGTTGGGCTGAGACGCACCCTTTGAACCTGAACCGGATAACACCGGCGTAGGGAGTCATGGTACCGCTTACCACCTCCCCGCCGGGAGGATGCTATGACCCTACCTCCGCTTGGCGATTACCTTGCAACGCTGCGCGCAGTGACACCGTTAGTCCATTGCATGACCAATTATGTCGCCATGAACAGCACGGCCAACCTGTTGCTAGCCACGGGCGCGTCACCCGCAATGCTGCATGCTCCAGAGGAAGTGGCAGAGTTCACCGCTATTTCTGCCGGGCTGTCGATCAACATTGGTACCATCTCTGCCCACTGGGCGGACGCGATGTTGACCGCAGCGGCCACCGCCAGCCAGCACTCGATTCCCTGGGTATTAGATCCTGTCGCCGTTGGCGCGACCCGCTATCGACAATCGCTGTGCACGCGGTTACTCGCGTTAAAGCCTAGCGTGATTCGTGGCAATGCCTCTGAAATTCTGGCGCTTAATGGGTTAGCCAACCAAGGCCGCGGCGTGGACTCGACAGCTGCCGCCGACCAAGCCATAGACGCAGCGATAGCGCTAGCGCAAAAACATGGCTGCGTTGTCGCGATGACCGGTGAAAGCGACTGGGTGACGAATGGCACACAGCACTATCGTATTAACGGTGGCCACCCCTTAATGCCCCGTGTCACAACGTTAGGCTGCGGCCTTAGCGCACTGGTCACCGCCTTTGTTGCGGCCAACCGTGAAGCCCCGCTGGAAGCCACCGCCGCGGCGCTAGGCTGCTTTGCCGTCGCTGGCGAGCGGGCGGGCAGTACTGCTCAGGGCCCAGGCAGTTTCCAAGTCGCTCTGCTGGATGCGCTTTATCAACTTACCCCTGACGACCTCTCTGCTCATACTCAGTTGGAGTCACTCCATGCCGTATGATCTATCGCTTTATTTGGTGACCGACACTGCGCTTTGCGACGATTATGGCCTAGAGCAGACGGTTGAAGCAGCGGTAAGAGGTGGTGTGACCATCGTGCAGCTACGCGATAAGCATGCCAGCGATGAACAGATGGTTACTCAGGCCAAGCGGCTAAAAGCACTGCTGGCAGGCACCGGGGTGCCGCTCATCATTAACGACCGTTTACAGGTAGCGCTAGAGAGTCAGGCAGATGGCCTGCATGTCGGTCAGAGCGATGCCGCTGTTCAGGAAGCACGCCGAGCGCTAGGTGAACAGGCGATTATTGGCCTGTCGATCAATACCCTCGCTCAGCTCCAAGCGGCGCCCATGGCGTTAATTGATTACGTTGGCATTGGGCCCGTGTTTGCAACAGTGAGCAAACAGGACCACGCCCAGCCTATCGGCTTTGGCGGCTTGGCTTCGCTGGTCAAAGCGTGCCCACTGCCCAGCGTGGCGATTGGTGGGTTGAAAGCTGAGCATGCCATTAGTGTGCAGCGGGCGGGAGCGAACGGATTAGCGGTGATTTCAGCCATTTGCGGCCAACCCGATCCTTTCCAGGCGGCACGCGCCTTTCAGGTCGCTGCTGCGTCATGAACCAAATAGAGCATATCGTTGCTTTCGTGCGAGTCGCCGAGCTGGGTAGCTATACCCGGGCAGCTGAAGCACTCGATATTTCGCGTACCCGCGTGTCGCGTCAGGTCATGGCACTGGAGAAGGCACTCGGGGCGCGACTGATACAGCGCACTACGCGTCGCCTGCATCTCACGGAAGCAGGAGAGCGCTATTTAATGCGCGCCCAGGGTGTGCTGCAAGCGCTCGATGAAGCCGCTGCTGAAGTTGGCCAAGGTACCAGCGATGTGCGCGGCCGTTTACGCGTAAATGGGCCCATGAGTTTTGGTACCCGCTACTTAACGCCACTCGTCACCCAGTTTATGCTTACCCACCCGGCGCTTGACGTGCGCCTGGACCTTAATGACCGTCGCGTTGATCTACTTGAAGAGGGTTATGACGTGGCGATCCGTATCGGCAGCCTGCCCGACTCCAGCCTGGTGGCACGCCGCCTGACCCGCTGCCGTTTGCTGTTTTGTGCCTCCCCTGAGTATCTTGCCACCCACGGCGAACCCGTTAGCGTTAACGACCTTAATGAGCACCGCTGCCTGCGATATCGTAGTGGCCAGCAGAGCGCTGACTGGCAAATTGCTACGCAGTCTTTGACGGTTAATGGCCCACTGGAGAGCAATAATGGTGATGTACTGACCCAGGCTGCTGAAGCGGGCTTAGGCATCGCACAACAGCCCAGTTTTCTGGTCACGGAGAGTATTGTCAGCGGGCGGTTAGTGCCGATTTTAACCGACGAGCCCGCGGTGCGGCTCGACGTTCACGCGCTCTACCCTGCCCGGCGGTATCTGCCCGCCAAGGTGGAGCGCTTTATCGATCTGCTTACCGAGGCGTGGGGAGATCCACCTATTTGGGAACAGGCGATTGGATTGTCGCCTATTACGCAACAGTGATGTGCATAACGCGCTGATTATCTCACCCTGGCCTAGCTGTAAAGTAGCTCCATCAACCACACAGATGGAAGCTCCTCAAATGACGACTCAATCATCACTTACGGCCACTCCCTCTCTACAGCCTTATGCTATTACGCTTCTGCGCATCAGCCTCGGCGTTATGGCCCTCGCTCACGGTTTGCTCAAAGTGTTGGTATTTACCGTACCGGGTACGGTCGGCTATTTTGAGTCACTGGGTTTGCCGGGGGTCTTAGCCTACTTAACCATTGCTGCTGAAGTGGGCGGTGGGATAGCCCTTCTGCTCGGCGTATACACTCGCTGGGTAAGCCTAGCACTGGTACCGGTACTGCTGGGTGCCGCTTGGGTACACTTGGGTAACGGTTGGATGTTCTCGAATGCTGGTGGCGGTTGGGAATTCCCGGTGTTTTGGACGCTGGCCCTCATTACTCAAGCGGGTTTAGGAAGTGGTCACTGGGTGTTAAACCGTCGCTTCGCCTAACCTCATCACCGGCGCTTGCTCCACCGCAAGCGCCGGTACTACCGTGGAGATCTACCCATGTTACCTAGTCTATTTATTTCCCATGGTTCACCCATGCTGGCGCTGAATAAAACATCTGCCCATACGTTTCTGCGTGAACTTGGCAGTCAGCTCTCGCCTAAAGCGGTGGTAGTGGTTTCGGCGCACTGGGAGAGCAGCGAGCTACAGGTCAGTAGCAGCGCCAAACCGAAGACGATTCACGATTTTGGTGGCTTTCCGCAGGCGCTTTTTGATTTGCAATATGCCGCCCCTGGCGACCCTGAACTGGCTGAACGGCTGGCCGTGTTGTTGGGCGCCAAACCGGTAGAGCGCGGCTTCGACCATGGCGTTTGGGTGCCGCTCTCGCTAATGTTTCCAGACGCTAATGTACCTGTCGTTTCATTATCGCTGCCGGTGCGCTGGAGCAGTGCGCAGCTTGCGGCACTCGGTGAACAGTTATCGGTACTTCGGGATGAGGGCATTTTGGTTATCGGCTCGGGCAGCCTGACCCATAATCTATATGAACTGATGGCGCAAGATAGCCCAATGCCCGGTTGGGTAGATGAATTTGCGCGCTGGGTACACGATCACCTGATCGCCAATGACCGTGAGGCGTTGCTAAATTGGGAGAACGCCCCTAGCGCGCGGAAGAATCACCCCACGCCAGAGCACTTTCAACCCTTGCTGGTCGCGATGGGCGCTGGCGGTAACGCCACCCAGCTACACAACAGCGTGGAACACGGCGTACTGGCGATGGACGTTTACCAGTTCGCTTAAGCGTACTGCTAGGCAGTAGGGCGGCGTTTAAGGGTGGTGCGGCGGTCGTGATACGCGACCGCTAATCCGCTGCCCATAATCAGGGCGCTGCCCACCCAGACCCAGAGGTCGGGCATTTCCCCCCAAAACCACCAGCCGAGAAGCACTGCCCAAAGCATCGCCGTGTAATCAAACGGGGCGGCAATGGCGGCTGGGGCGTACCGAAACGCCAGGGTAATAAAGGCGGTCGCCGCAACGCCGAAGATTCCAGAAGTGAAAAAACCGACCCAGTGCCAGGGCTGGGGGGGTTGCCATACCCATGGCAGCGTTAAGCCGGTTACCACGAGTGGCACAAAAGTCATATAAAACAGCATTGCCCATAAGTGTTCACGGGCGCCGTAGCGACGTGCGGTAATCATCATCAACGCATAAAAGAGCGCCGCGGCGACCAGCACCAGCGCGCCTAGCTGGAAGGCATCACCGTTAGGGCGAACCACAATCAGCACACCCACAAACCCGACTAACGAGGCGATCAGTACCGGTGGGTCGATACGCTCTCCTAGCAAGGGCACCGACAGGAGGGTGACAAATAACGGTGCCACAAAGGCGATTGCCGTCGCTTCCGCCAGGGGCAACAGCGTTAATCCCCAGACGAAACAGACCATGGTGGCGGTATAGATCAAACCACGCAGCAAATGAACGCCTGGGCGTTTCGTCCGTAGTTTGCGTAAACCACCCGCAAAATGGGCAAGCAGCGCAATCATTGGTAGCGAGACTAAAGCACGGAAAAAAATAATCTGCAGCGGCGAATGTGTCTCGCCTAACCACTTGGAAACGGCGTCTCCCAGGGCGAGAAAAAGAACCCCCATACACATGCAGAGTATGCCCTTCAGTGAGGTGGTCACCGCTCTCTCCTTAGTTGTTGTTAGCCGGTAATCGCCAGCCAATTGCTTAAAAGCAAAAACCCCGCCCAATAACGAGTGGCGGGGTGATACGCACTTGGGTCAGCGCTTGAACCAACGCCAGCTTAACCAGCTTACAAGCTGGCGTTAACGACCATACAGTCCATCCCCTGGGAGTGCAGTTCGCGACACGCTTGACGGGCGCGCTGTTCATCCAACGCCATTAAGCGAGCGCGGTAAACCGGGTTCTGGCCCTCTACGGTGTCGATAGCCACACGACCACCTAAACTTTGCGCAATACGCTGAGCCGCCTGTTGCGCCAATTGACGAGCCTGGGCCTCCTGGCTAAAGGCGCCTACCTGAACTCCCCAGCCGCCGCCTGTTTCATTGACAGACGCAAGCTGACGTTCGCGCTCAATAAAGGCCTGCAAAGGGTCGGGCTGCGGCATCTCGCTTTCAGGCGTGGGGCGCTGAACGCTGGTTATATCGGCCAACTGTTCTTCAAGGTCCACGGCGGGCGTTGAAGCGGCAGTGTTCGCGGAGGGCGAAAGCGTAGTCGTTTCTACGACGGCCAATAGCGGCTGACGTGGTTCAGGTGTTGGTGGGGAAACCGGCTGAGCGGGAGGGGCAAAGGCCATAAACTCTTGTGAAAAGGTGGTGTCGGCCACCCAGCTACGTTGATCACGTAGTGAAGCTCGCAAGAAGCTGCGGTCCAGCAAATTGGCCATATGGGTATCACGCGACTGAGATGAAAAACCGCCCATCACCACTGCCACTAATCGCCGATTACCGCGCACTGCAGTGGTCGCCACATTAAAACCAGACGCTCTAATAAATCCAGTTTTCAGCCCATCAGCGCCAGGATAATCACGCACCAGACGGTTGTGGCTGGTATGCCGTGTGCCGCGGTAGGTAAATTCCTGGAGACCGAAGTAGTGGTAGTACTGAGGGAAATCCTGCATTACGCGTACTGAGAGCGTCAACATATCCCGTGCGGTGGTGACTTGGCCGTCATCAGGCAAGCCAGAAGCATTGCGGAAGGTGGTCGCGTGCATGCCGAGCTCGCGCGCCTTGGTGGTCATCATCTGTGCAAAACGCGCTTCGCTACCGCCTAGTGCTTCGGCAACCACCGCGGCAACATCATTAGCCGAGCGAACCGCTAGCGCACGTATGGCCGTGTCGACGGGGATAGAACTACCTGCAGCAAGCCAGAGCTTGACGGCTGGCTTTGCTGCTGCAAAACGGGAAACCGGCAAGGGCTGATCTAAACGCAACGTGCCCGCTTCCAGCGCTTCAAAGGTCAAATACAGGGTCATCATTTTGGTCAGCGAAGCAGGATAACGCTGATCGTCAATATTTTCAGCGTAAAGGACTTCGCCATTATCCAAATCCACCACAATGCCTGCATAGCGTGGATTGTCGGCGTGAGCATTGGAGACCATTGCCAGCATGAGCAGCAAAACCACACTCAATGACCATACCGCTGATGCACCGCCAACGGCGATCTGTTTTACCCTCGCATACATACCTGCCCCTTGCTTGTTATCAACGTACTGTGACTGATCCATGGCCTCACTACCATGCCATATTCAAGGTGCAACGCAAGGCTTTCCCTGCTCTGCACGGCCATGCTAGGTACTTTTAATAATAAGCTGAGTATATACGGAGTTAGGCTTAGAAAAAGAGAAGTTACATACGTATCAAAAGAAGATGAATATATGCCATAAAAAAACCGACCCACTGAGGGGTCGGTTTTCGATCGCTACTAAAAAAACCTAGCGCAGAAAATTACTCTTCTGCAGCGGCTTCTTCAACAACCGGACGGTCAACTAGCTCAACGAACGCCATAGGTGCGTTGTCGCCGGTGCGGAAACCGCACTTAAGAATACGGACGTAACCGCCCGGACGCTCGGCATAACGCGGACCTAGTTCGTTGAACAGTTTGCCGACGGCTTCTTTAGAGCGCGTGCGGGCAAATGCCAAACGACGGTTTGCAACGCTATCCTGCTTAGACAAGGTGATCAGCGGCTCGATAACGCGACGCAGCTCCTTGGCTTTAGGCAGGGTTGTCTTAATGACTTCATGCTCGACCAGCGAGACAGACATGTTCTTGAACATGGCCTGACGATGCGAGCTGGTGCGATTCAGATGACGACCACTCTTACGATGACGCATGGTTGTAATTCCTTACCAAACTGGGACTCAAGTCGACGCTCACGCGGAGGCTTTGTCGTCCTTCAGGCTTGCCGGAGGCCAATTTTCCAACCGCATGCCAAGGGACAAGCCGCGAGCCGCCAATACGTCTTTGATTTCATTCAAAGATTTCTTACCGAGATTCGGTGTCTTCAACAGCTCAACTTCTGTGCGCTGGATAAGATCACCGATGTAATAAATATTCTCGGCTTTTAGGCAGTTCGCGCTGCGAACGGTCAACTCAAGATCGTCTACGGGGCGCAATAGAATTGGATCAACATGATCCTCTTCCTCTTCGACTTCCTGTTCTTTATCAGCTTCCAGGTCGACGAAGGCGGCCAGCTGCTCTTGCAGGATGGTCGCACTGCGACGGATAGCCTCTTCCGGATCCAGGGTACCGTCGGTTTCCAGATCGATAATTAGCTTATCGAGATCGGTGCGCTGCTCAACACGAGCGGCTTCAACCGAGTAGGAAACACGGCGGACAGGGCTGAAGGTGGCATCCAGCTGCAGGCGGCCAATGGCACGGGTCTCTTCATCAGAGCCACGCGCGTCAGCCGGTTCGTAGCCACGACCCAGCGCTACCTTAAGCTGAATTTTCAGCTCGGCACCTTCATTGACATGAGCAATGATGTGGTCCGGGTTGACGATTTCGACGCTATGATCAAGCGCAATGTCGCCAGCGGTGACGACGGCTGGGCCCTGCTTGTTCAGCGTGAGCACCGCCTCATCGCGGCTGTGCATCTTGATCGCAACATCTTTCAAGTTCAGGAGGATTTCAATGACATCTTCCTGCACCCCTTCGAGCGCACTGTATTCATGCTCGACGCCAGCAATTTCAGCCTCTACCACGGCACAGCCGGGCATAGACGAAAGCAGAATGCGACGCAGTGCATTCCCCAGGGTGTGACCAAAGCCACGCTCGAACGGTTCGAGCACGATTTTGGCGTGATGTGCGCTGATTTCTTCGACCTTGATGTCGCGAGGACGTAGAAACTCTGTCACTGAACGCTGCATATGAACACCTTTCAGGCTGCCAAACGGATACTTGGTACTCGGTACGACCTGGCGCGGGCGTTACACCCGCACCAGGTTGACAAGAAACAGAAAACTGCTTACTTGGAGTACAGCTCGACGATCAGGTTTTCGTTGATGTCGGCAGACAGGTCACCGCGTTCAGGCAGAGCCTTGAAAGTGCCTTCCATCTTCTTGGCGTCGATTTCGATCCAAGCGATATCGCCACGGTTGGCCGCAATGGACAACGCGCTTTGAATACGTGCTTGGTTTTTCGCCTTTTCGCGAATGGAAACAACGTCACCCGGCTTCACTTGATAGGAAGCTACGTTAACGGTGCGGCCGTTCACGGAAATCGCCTTGTGGCTGACCAGCTGACGCGCTTCAGAGCGAGTCGAGCCGAAGCCCATGCGGTAGACGACATTATCCAGTCGGGATTCGAGCAACTGCAACAATACTTCACCAGTCGCGCCTTTCAGGCGAGCGGCTTCTTTGTAGTAGTTACGGAACTGTTTTTCGAGTACGCCATACATGCGACGTACTTTTTGCTTCTCGCGAAGCTGCAAGCCGTAGTCTGAAAGACGTTGACGACGCTGGCCGTGTACACCCGGGATTTGCTCGGATTTACACTTTTTCTCGAAGGGAGTCACACCACTCTTCAAAAAGAGGTCGGTGCCTTCACGACGAGACAGTTTGCACTTCGGTCCAATATAACGAGCCATGAATCTGTCTCCTTAAACGCGGCGTTTCTTCGGCGGACGGCAGCCATTATGGGGAATGGGCGTCGCGTCTACGATGCTTTGCACGCGGAAGCCGGCGGCATTCAGTGCACGCACGGCGGATTCACGACCGGGTCCTGGACCTTTAACCAGTACGTCTACGTTTTTCACACCATACTCGGCTGCAGCAGTTGCTGCACGTTCGCTTGCCACTTGAGCAGCGAACGGGGTGCTCTTGCGAGAACCACGAAAACCCGAACCACCGGCAGTCGCCCAAGAAAGAGCGTTGCCCTGGCGGTCTGTGATCGTCACGATCGTGTTGTTAAAAGAGGCATGGATATGCGCAATCGCGTCCACTACCTGCTTTTTAACCTTTTTACGGTTACTACGCGGGTTAGCCATGTTGATGTCTATTCCTGTCTTTACGCCAGAACGTGCGTGTTATTTGCGGATCGGCTTACGCGGGCCCTTACGGGTGCGCGCGTTAGTCTTAGTCCGCTGACCACGCAGCGGAAGACTACGACGATGACGCAGACCACGGTAGCAGCCTAAGTCCATGAGACGCTTAATGTTAAGCGTGACATCACGACGAAGGTCGCCTTCTACGGTGTACTTGCCAACTTCAGAACGCAGGGTGTCGACTTCTTCAGAAGACAGGTCCTGGATCTTGGCATTCATGGCAATACCGGCTGCTGCACAGATGTGCTCAGCACGGGTACGGCCAATCCCGAAGATATAGGTCAGCGAGATCGCCGCATGCTTGTTGTCCGGGATATTGACGCCTGCAATACGGGCCATCAGCTTACTCCGAAATTTGAGCGGCTTGCTCGTTTATTCATCTACAAAAGGCGCAACAGCATACCCCTTTTAGCGCCCTAAGGCAAGGGGTATGCTGGCACCGCTTAATACAACCCAGGGGGATTAACCCTGGCGTTGTTTGTGCCGTGGTTCGCTGCAGATGACGCGGACAGCGCCATTGCGACGAATGATCTTGCAGTTACGGCACATTTTCTTTACGGAAGCTCGAACTTTCATCGATCTTTCTCCAAAAACCGGCTCGCGGCACGCCCCCTCACTAACTTAATAGGGGTGGGCGGCGCCTCAGCGCATGATACCGCCGCTACCGTAGCCTTTCAGGTTGGACTTCTTCATCACTGAGTCATACTGATGCGACATGAGATGCGATTGCACCTGGGCCATGAAGTCCATGATGACCACGACTACGATTAACAACGAGGTACCGCCGAAGAAAAACGGCACGTTCCACGCCACAATCAAGAACTGGGGCATCAAGGAAACCGCAGTGATATACAAGGCACCGAACAGGGTCAGACGTGTCATGACCTTGTCGATATAGCGAGCGGTCTGCTCGCCGGGGCGAATGCCCGGCAGGAAAGCGCCTGACTTTTTAAGATTGTCAGCCACATCCTTGGGGTTGAAGACCAGCGCTGTGTAAAAGAAGCAGAAGAATACCACTGCCGCCGCGAAAAGCAAGATGTAAAGCGGTTGACCTGGGCCTAATGCCTGAGATGCACGCTGCAACCACTCCATACCTTCACCGGCACCTACCCACTGACCGATAGAGGCCGGGAAGAGCAGAATACTGGAGGCAAAAATCGCCGGAATAACGCCAGCCATGTTGACCTTCAAAGGCAGGTAGCTACTTTGCCCTGCATACATCTTATTGCCCACTTGACGCCGGGGGTAGTTCACCTTGAGGCGGCGTTGGCCACGCTCGATGAAAACCACGAAGGCGACAGTCGCAATACCTAACGCAGACAACGCTAACAGCGGCAGAACATTCCAGGCCCCTTCATTACGGGCAAGCTCGAAGGCTTGGCCCACGGCACTGGGTAGTCCAGCGACAATACCGGCAAAGATTAGCAGCGAAATACCGTTGCCAATGCCCTTCTCGGTAATCTGCTCACCTAGCCACATCATAAACACCGCGCCTGATACGAACGTAATCACGGCGGTGAAGTAGAAGCTAAAGTCAGCGCTGTACGCGATGCCTTGGCTAGCCAGGCCGACGGACATACCGGTTGCCTGGACAAATGCCAGTATCACCGTGCCGTAGCGGGTGTACTGGCTAATCTTGCGGCGGCCAGCCTCACCCTCTTTCTTGAGCTGCTCAAGATGAGGGGAGACCGCAGTCATGAGCTGCATGATAATCGACGCCGAAATATAGGGCATGATACCCAGGGCGAGGACACTCATGCGCTCCAGGGCGCCACCCGAGAACATGTTAAACATGCCTAGGATGGTTCCCTGTTGCTCCCTAAACAAGGCAGCAAGCTGGTCAGGATTGATACCGGGAACGGGAATGTGGGCACCAATACGGTACACCACGATGGCGAGGAGCACGAAGCGCAAACGCGCCCACAGTTCACTCAGACCGCTGCCCATCGCCGGCATTTTTCCTGACTTGGCCATTTAGTCCTCTACCTTGCCGCCAGCGGCTTCGATCGCTTCACGGGCACCTTTGGTGACCTTGATTCCGCGAACGGTAACCGCCGTTTTCAATTCGCCAGAAAGGATAATCTTCGCGTGTAGCGTAGCATCCTTCAGCACGTTGGCTTCTTTCAAAGATGCCATGGTGACTTCGCCACCGGCAACTTTAGCAAGCTCAGCCAGGCGTACTTCTTCAGAGACCAGCGACTTCGCAGACGTAAAGCCGAATTTCGGCAAACGACGCTGCAAAGGCATCTGACCGCCTTCGAAACCGGGCTTAACACTGCCGCCACTACGTGATTTCTGACCTTTGTGGCCACGGCCACCGGTCTTACCAAGACCGGAACCGATGCCACGACCCACACGCTTTGCAGCGTGTTTGGAGCCCGGAGCCGGGCTTAGGTTATTGAGTTTCATGGATTACTCTCCCTCAACGCGCACAAGGTAAGTTACCTTGTGGATCATGCCGCGTACGGCAGGGGTGTCTTCCAGTTCAACCGTATGACCGATGCGACGCAGGCCCAAGCCTTTCATAGTAGCCTTGTGCTTGGGCATAATGCCGATGGTGCTGCGGATCTGGGTAACCTTGATCGTTGCTGCCATGGTGCCTTACCCCGTGATCGCTTCGACAGACAGACCGCGCTTGGCGGCCACGTCTTCCGGTGCTTGCATGGAGGAGAGACCTTTAACAGTCGCTCGCACCACGTTAACCGGGTTGGTGGAACCGTAGCACTTGGCCAGTACGTCGTGGACACCGGCAAGCTCTAGTACAGAGCGCATGGCGCCACCGGCGATGATACCGGTACCTTCGGAAGCCGGCTGCATGTACACCTTGGAAGCACCGTGACGGGCTTTGACCGGGTACTGCAGCGTATGGCCAGCAAGGTTCACCTTGACCATGTTGCGACGAGCTTGATCCATCGCTTTCTGGATCGCGACAGGCACTTCACGTGCTTTGCCACGACCGAAACCGACACGACCTTTACCATCACCAACGACGGTCAGTGCGGTGAAGCCGAAAATACGACCACCCTTGACCACCTTGGCGACGCGGTTGACCTGCACTAACTTCTCTTGCAGATCACCGCTTTGCTGTTCGTTCTTCGCCATCGTAAAACCCTTTAGAATTCCAGGCCGCCTTCACGTGCGGCGTCGGCCAGCGCCTTGACGCGGCCGTGATACTTAAAGCCAGCACGGTCGAAGGCCACCTGGGTGATGCCTGCTTCTTTAGCGCGTTCAGCAATCAGAGCACCTACTTTAGAGGCCGCATCTGAGTTGCCGGTCGCACCCTCGCGCAGTGCTTTGTCCAGCGTAGAAGCACTGGCTAGCACTTTGCCACCATCCGGCGAGATAATCTGCGCATAGATGTGACGCGGGGTACGGTTGACGCACAGGCGATACACGCCCAGCTCGCGGATCTTCGCGCGAGCGCGGCGGGCACGACGGAGACGAGATTCTTTCTTCGCGTTCATAACCCTGCCTTACTTCTTCTTGGCTTCTTTGCGACGCACCTGCTCGTCGGCGTACCGTACACCCTTGCCTTTATACGGCTCGGGCGGACGGAAAGCGCGGATTTCCGCGGCGCACTGACCGAGCTGCTGCTTGTCCGCGCTTTTCAGCACGATCACGGTGTTCTTCGGCGTTTCCGCTGAGACACCTTCAGGCAGTTCGTAGTCGACCGGGTGCGAGAAGCCCAGTGAAAGATTGAGCGTCTGGCCCTTAGCTTGGGCACGATAACCGACGCCAACAATTTCGAGAGTTCGTGTAAAACCCTCGGATACGCCCGTTACCAGGTTCTGAACTAAGGCGCGGGTAGTACCGGCCATTGCCCAGCTCTTGGCAGACTCACTCGGGGCGAAGGTCAGCTGGCCATCTTCTTGATTAACCACTACATCAGAGTGGATCGTCATAGATAGCGTGCCCTGGCCGCCTTTGGCGGTCAGCTGGTCGGCATTGATTTTAATGTCAACGCCGGCAGGCACTTTAACCGGATATTTCGCTATGCGGGACATTCCAGCCTCCTAGAATACGGTGCAGATGACTTCGCCACCGACACCCGCTTGGCGCGCGGCACGATCGGTCATGACACCCGTTGACGTGGTGACAATCGCGATACCGAGACCATCGGCGACCTTAGGCAAGTTGTCCTTACCCATGTAACGGCGCAGGGACGGCTTGGAAACCCGCTGAATATGCTCAATGACCGGCTTACCCTCAAAGTACTTGAGAGTGATGGTTAGCTCAGGCTTAACACCTTCGGCAACCGTAAAGTCGGCAATGTAGCCTTCTTCCTTTAGCACTCGGGCCACTTGTACTTTCAGCTTGGAGGACGGCATGGTAGCCGTCTCCTTGGTGGCCATCTGCGCATTGCGGATACGGGTAAACATATCCGCCAGAGTGTCTTGCATGCTCATTTAATGTGCGCTCCTGATGATACTACGTGGCGTTACCAACTGGACTTTTTAAGACCAGGAACGTCGCCACGCATGGCGGCTTCACGCAGCTTGTTACGGCCGAGGCCGAACTTGTTGTAAAAACCGTGCGGACGACCGGTGATACGGCAGCGGTTACGCTGACGTACCGGGCTTGAGTCACGCGGCAATTGCTGCAGCTTCAGCGTCGCCTCGAAGCGGTCTTCCTCAGACGTGTTCACATCCGAGATGATTTTCTTAAGCTCTGCGCGCTTGGTGGCATACTTTGCCACCAGCTGCGTACGCTTAAGCTCACGCTCTATCATACTTTTCTTAGCCATGATCCAACCCTTATTTCTTGAAGGGGAAGTTCAGTGCGGTTAGTAGCGCACGACCTTCCTCGTCGGTTTTGGCGGTAGTAGTGATAGTGACGTCCAACCCTCGGATACGATCGATCTTATCATACTCGATCTCCGGGAAGATGATCTGCTCACGCACACCCATGGAGTAATTGCCGCGACCGTCAAAAGACTTCGGGTTAAGACCACGGAAGTCACGCACGCGGGGAATCGCGATGTAAACCAAACGGTCCAAGAAGTCCCACATGCGCTCAGCGCGCAGGGTCACCTTAATACCGATTGGCCAACCTTCACGTACCTTAAAGCCCGCGATGGACTTACGTGCCTTGGTCACCAACGGTTTTTGACCAGAGAGCTTCTCTAGATCGCCGATGGCATTGTCAATCAACTTTTTATCGTTGACTGCTTCGCCGATACCCATGTTCAGAGTCACTTTCGTGATCCGGGGTACCTGCATAACGTTGGCATAGCTGAACTCTTCTTTGAGTTGAGCTGCTACCTCGTTTTGATAACGTTCTTTCAAGTTCGCCATTTTGCTACCCGACTCGCGTTAGGCGTCGATCTGCGTCTGCGTCGACTTGTAGATACGTACCTTGGTACCGTCTTCCTTCACTTGGAAGCCGACGCGATCCGCCTTACCGGTCTCCGAATTGAAGATGGCTACGTTGGACGCGTGAATCGGAGCCTCACGCTCGACGATACCGCCCTGATTTCCCGCCATGGGATTTGGCTTGGTGTGACGTTTAATCATGTTCACACCGGACACCAAGAAGCGGTTTTCTAATACCCGCTTAACGGTGCCACGTTTGCCTTTATCCTTCCCGGCGATGACGATGACTTCATCGTCACGTTTGATCTTTTGCATATCCGCCTCGCTCCTTACAGCACTTCAGGCGCTAAGGAAATGATCTTCATGAACTTTTCATTACGAAGTTCACGAGTCACCGGCCCAAAAATACGGGTACCGATGGGCTGTTCGTTGGTGTTATTCAACAAAACTGCCGCATTTCCATCGAAACGGATGAGCGAACCGTCGGGACGACGGACGCCACTACGGGTCCGGACCACGACCGCTTTTAGCACCTGGCCTTTTTTGACCTTGCCACGCGGAATCGCTTCCTTAACCGTGACCTTGATGATATCACCAACGCGAGCGTAACGACGGTGTGATCCGCCTAACACCTTGATGCACTGCACCCGGCGCGCTCCGCTGTTGTCGGCGACATCCAGCATTGTCTGAGTCTGAATCATCGGTTTTCTCCAAACCTAATCTGACTGCACTGATTGACAAGCCTTGGGATTACCCCTTGGCGTGTTCAACCACCTCGACCAGCGTCCAAGCTTTTTTCTTGGAAAGCGGACGGCACTCTTGAATAGAGACCGTATCGCCTGCCTTAGCCTGGTTCGCCTCATCATGGGCGTGCAGCTTGGTGGAGCGCTTAACGTATTTTCCGTAGATCGGGTGACGCTCGCGCCGCTCGATCATGACGACGATGGACTTGTCCATCTTATCGCTCACCACTTTACCGGTGAGCGTACGCTTTGTGTTTTCTTCGGCCATCTCAATCACCTGCCTTCTCGTTGAGCAAAGTCTTAACGCGGGCGATATCCCGGCGGACCTGCTTGAGCAGATGAGTCTGGCTCAGTTGGCCAGTGGCCTTCTGCATGCGCAGGTTAAACTGCTCGCGGAGGAGTTCGAGGAGTTGCTCCTGGAGCTCTCCTGCGGACTTTTCACGAATTTCCTGGGCTTTCATCACATCACCGTCCGTTTCGCAAAGGTGGTGGATAAGGGCATTTTCTGTGCGGCAAGCTCAAACGCTTCACGAGCGAGCTCTTCCGACACGCCTTCAATTTCATACAGGACCCGACCCGGTTGGATCTGGGCAACCCAGTACTCAACAGAACCTTTACCTTTACCCATACGAACTTCGAGCGGCTTCTTGGAGATCGGCTTATCAGGGAATACGCGGATCCAAATCTTACCGCCACGCTTTACGTGACGTGTGATCGCACGACGGCCTGCTTCGATCTGACGCGCAGTGATGCGGCCGCGACCAGTAGCTTTAAGGCCGTATTCCCCGAAGCTGATCTTGCTTCCGCGATGCGCCAGGCCACGGTTGCGGCCTTTCATCATCTTGCGGAATTTCATACGCTTGGGCTGTAACATCGACTCGCTCTCCCCTTACCTGGAACCTTTCTTCTTGGGCGCGTTGCCGGCAGGCTGTTTGGCCTTGGCACGTACTTCCTCGATACCGCCGAGGATTTCACCCTTGAAGATCCACACTTTGACGCCGATAACGCCATAGGTGGTGTGAGCTTCGTAAGTGGCGTAGTCGATATCCGCACGCAACGTGTGCAGCGGAACGCGACCTTCGCGGTACCATTCGGTACGTGCGATTTCAGCGCCACCAAGACGACCTGACAGCTGAATCTTGATGCCACCAGCGCCAAGACGCATTGCGTTCTGTACCGCGCGCTTCATAGCACGACGGAACATAACGCGACGCTCAAGCTGACCCGCTACGTTAGCAGCGACTAGCTTGGCATCCAGCTCCGGCTTGCGAACTTCTTCGATGTTCACATGCACGGGAACACCCATCATCTGGGTGAGATCGCGACGCAAACGGTCGACATCTTCACCTTTCTTACCAATCACGATACCCGGACGGGCAGTGTGAATGGTGATGCGGGCATTGTTCGCCGGACGCTCGATGTGGATGCGGCTAACAGAGGCGCTTTTAAGACGCTCTTCCAGGAAGCTACGCACTTCGAGATCGTTATTGAGCTTATCGGCGTAAGCGCCGCGCTCAGCATACCAGACAGAAGCATGGTCTTTGACGATGCCCAGTCGAATGCCTGTTGGATTGACTTTCTGACCCATCGGTCGACTCCTACTTCTCGGCTACCTTGACGGTGATGTGGCACGTGCGCTTCAAGATACGATCCGCACGCCCCTTGGCACGCGGCTTGATACGCTTGAGCGTCATGCCCTCATCGACGCAGATGGTCGAGACACGCAGCTCGTCAATATCCATGCCGTTATTTTCTTCCGCATTTGCAATCGCGGATTGCAGCACCTTCTTAACCAGCTTGGCAGCCTTCTTCGGTGAGAAGGTCAGCAGGTCGAGTGCCTCGGCGACAGGTTTACCGCGCACCTGGTCAGCCACCAAACGGGCCTTCTGGGCGGATAAACGAGCGCCAAGCAGCTTAGCTGTGACTTCCATCTCTCAATCCTCTCTGGCTTACCGTTTGGCTTTTTTATCCGCCGCATGCCCGCGATAAGTGCGAGTAGCAGCGAATTCGCCCAATTTGTGGCCAACCATTTCCTCGGAGACGTGCACCGGGACGTGTTGGCGACCATTATGGACCGCGATAGTGAGGCCTACCATATTGGGCAGGATCATAGAACGACGCGACCAAGTCTTAATTGGTTTGCGATCGCTCTTCTCCACTGCAGCCTCTACCTTCTTCAAAAGATGAAGGTCAATGAAGGGACCTTTCTTTAGTGAACGTGGCACAGCCGTTACCTCTTAATGTCTTGGCAATTTAGATCAACGCGTCTTATTACGACGACGAATGATCAGCTTGTCGGTGCGCTTGTTCTTACGCGTCTTGTGACCCTTAGTCGGCACACCCCATGGGGATACCGGGTGACGACCACCACTGGTGCGGCCTTCGCCACCACCGTGTGGGTGATCGACTGGGTTCATCGCGACACCGCGAACAGTCGGACGCACGCCTCTCCAGCGCTTCGCACCGGCCTTGCCAAGTTGACGCAGGCTGTGCTCAGAGTTGCTCACTTCACCCAACGTCGCGCGGCACTCGGCCAACACTTTACGCATTTCGCCAGAGCGAAGACGCAAGGTGGCATAGTTACCTTCACGAGCAACCAACTGGGCGCTTGTACCGGCACTGCGAGCAATCTGCGCACCTTTGCCCGGCTTGAGTTCGATGCAGTGCACCGTAGAACCCAGCGGAACGTTACGCAGCGGCAAGGCATTGCCTTTCTTGATTGACGCGTTAACACCAGATTCCAGCACGTCACCCGCGCTGACACCTTTCGGTGCAATGATGTAACGACGTTCACCATCGGCATACTTCAGCAGTGCAATGTGCGCACTGCGGTTGGGATCGTGCTCCAGGCGCTCAACGGTGGCAGGAATGCCATCCTTGGTACGCTTGAAATCGATCAACCGATAGTGGTGACGATGACCACCGCCCACGTGGCGGGTGGTGATACGACCGTAGTTATTCCGGCCGCCGGACTTGGACTGTTTTTCCAAAAGCGGTGCATAGGCACGGCCTTTAAACAGTTCCTCGCCAACGATCTTGACGACGTGGCGACGACCGGCGGAAGTGGGTTTGGTCTTGACGATTGCCATTATCCGTACTCCTGCCCTTATTCGGCGCCAGAGAAGTCTTCGAGCGTTTCACCCGCAGCCAGGGTCACATACGCTTTGCGGTAACCCTTACGCAGGCCAACGCCGTTCGCAGTACGCTTTGTTTTACCCTTCATGTTCAGAACCTGAACACTACCGACCTTTTTGCCGAAGAGTGCTTCAACGGCCTTTTTGATCTCGGGCTTGGTAGCATCAGATGCTACCTTGAAAACGTACTGGTTGCGCTCGGCTGCCATTGCGGCCTTTTCGGTCACGTGCGGCCCAAGCAGAACCTTAAATACGCGTTCCTGGTTCATGCCAGCTTCTCCTCGAATTTACGCAGGGCGGAGACGGTAATCAGGACCTTATCAAAGGCTACCAGGCTTACCGGGTCAGCTGCCGCGACATCCACCACGTCAACGTGGGGAAGGTTGCGTGCGGCCAAATAGAGCTTCTCGTCGATTTCTTCAGTGACGATCAACACTTTTTCAAGGTTGAGCTCTTTCAGCTTGGCAGCTACCTGCTTGGTCTTAGGCGCATCGACGACGAACTCTTCAATCGCGACTAAACGCTCTTGACGTACCAGCTCAGACAAGATGGAGCGCATCGCTGCACGGTACATCTTGCGGTTAACCTTCTGGGTGTAGTCTTGCGGACGCGCCGCGAAGGTTACGCCACCACTACGCCATAGCGGAGAGCGGATGGTACCGGCACGTGCACGACCGGTGCCTTTCTGACGCCACGGCTTCTTACCACCGCCACGAACGTCGGAACGACTCTTTTGTGCGCGGGTTCCCTGACGACCAGCCGCCAAATAGGCAGTGACAACCTGGTGAACAAGCGCTTCGTTGAATTCTTTGCCAAAAGTGGCGTCGGCTACTTCAACGGTACCCGCGCCTGCAGCAAGATTCAGATTCATTGGTAATTATCCCCTTCAGCCTGCTTTCACGGCGCTGCGAACGATAACGTCACTACCGGGAGCACCCGGTACGGCGCCTTTAATCAGCAGCAGGTTACGCTCGGCGTCGACACGGACGATCTCAAGGCTCTGCACGGTGCAACGGGCGTTACCCATTTGACCGGCCATCTTTTTGCCTTTGAAAACGCGACCCGGAGTCTGACACATGCCGATAGAACCCGGCGCGCGATGCGACAGAGAGTTACCGTGAGTCATGTCTTGGGTACGGAAATTCCAGCGCTTAACAGCACCCTGGAAGCCTTTACCCTTAGAGGTGCCAGTCACGTCAACCATTTGACCAGCTTCGAAGAGGGATACGGTGATTTCGCCGCCCACTTCAGGAATTGTTTCGCCTTCTGCAAGACGAAATTCCATCAGTGCACGACCAGCTTCAACACCCGCCTTGGCAAACTGACCCGCTTGCGCTTTGGTGAGGTGCTTCGCTTTGCGAGAGCCAGATGTGACCTGAATCGCTGCGTAACCGTCAGATTCGACAGATTTAACGCGTGTAACACGATTAGGATCAACTTCAATAACGGTTACGGGCACAGACGCGCCGTCTTCGGTAAAGACACGGGTCATCCCGGCCTTTTTACCGACTAAACCGATAGTCATACTCAGTCTCCTATAGTGTACGGGGCTATCACCCGCTATGGCTGCCCTTTCCAGAGCATTCCACTAGCACATTGTATGGCGCCTCACGGCGCGGCGGCTGCTGCTCATGCCAACTCTTTATAAAGAGCGATGAGCGCTGGGCCGCAAAGTGACTAGTGTAATTAGTTGAGTTTGATTTGCACGTCTACGCCTGCGGCGAGATCAAGCTTCATCAAAGCGTCAACAGTTTTCTCGGTCGGCTCAACAATGTCGAGCACACGCTTGTGCGTACGAATCTCATACTGGTCACGCGCATCTTTGTTGACGTGCGGCGAGATCAGGATGGTGTAACGCTCGCGATTGGTCGGCAGCGGGATCGGGCCACGAACCTGAGCACCAGTACGCTTAGCAGTTTCAACAATTTCCGCTGTGGACTGATCGATCAGGCGATGGTCGAATGCTTTCAACCGAATGCGAATCTTTTGGTTCTGCATTTGCCTTAAACTCCAATGGATGTCGACGGCGCGAGCCGTCTACCCACGCATTCAAAGGATGCGCATTATAGGCACGCCAAAAGCCCATGTCAAACATTTGCTGTTGGTGCGCAGAAAAGGGGGCTCATCAGAGCCCCCTTCATCATTCAAGCATGTAGCTTACTTGACGATCTTGGCCACAACGCCAGCACCGACAGTACGGCCGCCTTCACGAATAGCGAAGCGCAAACCTTCGTCCATTGCGATCGGAGCGATCAAGGTAACAACCATCTGAACGTTGTCACCCGGCATGACCATTTCAACGCCTTCCGGCAGTTCACAAGTACCGGTTACATCGGTGGTACGGAAGTAGAACTGGGGACGGTAGCCCTTGAAGAAAGGCGTGTGACGACCACCCTCTTCTTTGGACAGTACGTAAACTTCTGCTTCGAAGGTAGTGTGCGGGTTGATGGTGCCCGGCTTGGCCAATACTTGGCCACGCTCGACGTCATCACGCTTAGTACCACGCAGCAGGGCGCCAACGTTCTCACCAGCACGACCTTCGTCGAGCAGTTTACGGAACATTTCAACACCGGTAACGATCGTTTTGGTGGTGTCGCGGATACCCACGATTTCCACTTCTTCGCCCGCTTTAACGATGCCGCGCTCTACACGACCGGTAACAACAGTACCGCGACCAGAGATAGAGAACACGTCTTCAATCGGCATCAGGAACGGCTGGTCGATAGCACGCTCCGGCTCAGGAATGTACTCGTCCAGAGCTTTGATCAGGTTAGCTACCGCAGTAGTACCCATGCCGTTCTCATCTTCACCGTTCAGCGCCATCAAGGCAGAACCAGTGATGATCGGCGTGTCGTCGCCCGGGAAGTCGTACTGGTCTAGAAGTTCGCGAACTTCCATTTCTACCAGCTCGAGCAGCTCTTCGTCATCGACCATGTCCGCTTTGTTCAGGAACACAACGATGAACGGTACGCCAACCTGACGAGACAGCAGGATGTGCTCGCGAGTTTGCGGCATCGGGCCGTCTGCGGCAGAACATACCAGGATCGCGCCGTCCATCTGCGCAGCACCGGTGATCATGTTCTTGACGTAGTCAGCGTGTCCTGGGCAGTCAACGTGAGCGTAGTGACGCTCTTCAGACTGATATTCCACGTGGGAAGTAGCGATCGTGATACCGCGCTCGCGCTCTTCAGGAGCGTTATCGATGGTATCAAATTCACGCCAGTCGCCGCCGAAAACCTCAGCAGACACGCGGGTTAGGGCCGCTGTCAGAGTCGTTTTACCGTGGTCGACGTGACCAATGGTGCCGACGTTGACGTGCGGTTTGGAACGTTCAAATTTTTCCTTAGCCACTGCTATAACCTCTTTACGTTAGCTAACGGTTAACCGTTTTGATTGATGACGGCTTCAACGACGCTGGAGGGCGCCTCGTCGTACTTCGAGAACTCCATAGAGTAGCTCGCACGGCCCTGGGTTTGTGAGCGCAGATCGGTTGCATAACCGAACATCTCGCCCAGTGGCACCGTTGCACGAATGACTTTACCAGAAGAAGAGTCATCCATGCCCTGCACCAAGCCGCGACGACGGCTCAGGTCGCCCATGACGTCACCCATAAATTCTTCGGGGGTCACGATTTCGACCTTCATCACCGGCTCCAGCAGCACGGCCTTGGCCTTCCTGGCACCTTCTTTCACTGCCATAGAAGAAGCAATCTTAAACGCAGTCTCGTTGGAGTCCACGTCGTGGAAGGAGCCGTCGAACAGCGACACTTTAACGTCGATCATCGGGTAACCCGCGATGACACCGTTTTTGAGCTGCTCGTAAGCACCCTTCTCAACCGCGGGAACGTATTCCTTCGGAACCGCACCACCCACGATCTCAGAGTTGAACTTGAAGAACAGTTCGTCTTCGCCTTCACCCTTCTCTTCTGCTGTCAGCGGCTCGATACGCAGCCATACGTGACCATACTGACCACGACCACCGGACTGACGCACGAACTTGCCTTCTTGCTCAATGCTGCCGCGAATCGTTTCGCGATAGGCAACCTGCGGCTTACCGATATTGGCTTCAACCTTAAACTCGCGACGCATACGGTCAACGAGGATGTCCAGGTGAAGCTCACCCATACCAGAAATAATCGTCTGGCCGGTTTCTTCGTCGGTTTTAACCTGGAAGGAGGGATCTTCCTGAGCAAGCTTGCCCAGAGCGACACCCATCTTCTCTTGGTCTGCCTTAGATTTAGGCTCTACAGCAACCGAGATAACCGGATCCGGGAACTCCATACGCTCGAGAACAATTTTGTTATCGATGTCGCACAGGGTATCACCGGTGGTGACGTCCTTGAGACCGATACAAGCGGCGATATCGCCCGCCAGTACTTCTTTGATCTCTTCACGGGAGTTGGCGTGCATCTGAACGATACGGCCAACGCGCTCCTTCTTCTGCTTAACGGAGTTATAAACACCGTCGCCAGATTTCAGAACGCCCGAGTAGACGCGGATAAAGGTCAGCGTACCAACGAAGGGGTCGGTGGCGATTTTAAATGCCAACGCCGCAAACGGTGCACTGTCGTCCGCTTCACGGGTATCAACGGTGCCGTTTTTATCATCCAACTCACCTTCGATCGCCTTAACTTCTGTCGGCGAAGGCATGAATTCGATAACGCCATCCAGCACGGCCTGAACACCCTTGTTCTTAAAGGCAGAACCACAGGTAACCAGAACGATATCGTTAGCCAGAGTGCGCGCACGCAGACCAGCTTTGATCTCTTCAATCGTTAGCTCGCCGCCTTCAAGGTATTTCTCCATCAGCTCATCAGAGCCTTCGGCAGCAGCCTCGACCATCTCTTCGCGATACTTTTCTGCTGTTTCTTGTAGCTCAGCAGGAATATCCACGAGGTCATAGGTCATACCCAGACTTTCTTCATCCCACAGGATGGCTTTCATCTGAATAAGGTCGATAACACCTTTAAAGTCCTCTTCCGTGCCCCAGTTAATCTGGATCGGCACAGCATTAGCACCCAGACGCTCTTTCAACTGGTCGACAACCATGAAGAAATCAGCACCGGTACGGTCCATTTTGTTGACAAAGACCATGCGCGGCACTTCGTACTTATTGGCCTGGCGCCATACAGTTTCGGTCTGCGGCTGAACGCCGGAAGAACCGCACAGTACAACAACCGCGCCATCAAGTACGCGCAAAGAACGTTCAACTTCGATCGTGAAGTCAACGTGCCCTGGGGTGTCGATAATGTTAATACGGTGCTCAGGGAACTGCTTGTTCATGCCCTGCCAGAAACAGGTAGTTGCAGCTGAGGTGATAGTGATACCACGCTCCTGCTCCTGCTCCATCCAGTCCATGGTCGCAGCACCGTCGTGCACTTCGCCCACTTTGTGGGAAAGGCCGGTGTAGAACAGTACCCGCTCAGTCGTCGTAGTCTTACCCGCGTCAACGTGAGCGACGATACCGATATTACGATAGCGATTTAGTGGAGTCTTGCGTGCCACGGTGAAACTCCCGTTTGTTGGCGATGCTCGTTAATTTAGCGACGTATGCAAGCGAGGCTTATGCGTCCGCCGCTACCACTGCATGGTAGCGGCTGGGTATTGCAACTAATGCGTTGCAACAACGCGACTCAGCAAACACTTCGCCATGCTGAACAACGTGCATATAAAAACCATAAAGCCGTACTTAAAAACGCCGTGCTTAGAAACGCAGTTTCTAGAAACACCGATTTTAGAAACGGTAGTGCGAGAAGGCCTTGTTGGCTTCTGCCATGCGATGCACGTCTTCGCGCTTCTTAACGGCAGAACCTTTACCTTCCGCGGCATCCAGCATTTCGCCTGCTAGACGCTGCACCATGGTTTTCTCACCGCGACGACGCGCCGCGTCTACCAGCCAGCGCATTGCTAGCGCTTGGCGACGAGACGGACGTACTTCAACCGGCACCTGATAGGTCGCACCACCAACGCGGCGCGACTTCACTTCGACCATGGGCTGGATGGCTTCCAGCGCTTTGTCGAAGATCTCCAGCGGATCTTCTTTACTACGATCGGCAACCTTGTCCAACGCACCGTAGACGATACGCTCAGCTATGGACTTTTTGCCGCTGACCATCAGGTGGTTCATGAACTTCGCCAGACGCTCACTTCCGAACTTAGGATCCGGCAGGATTTCGCGTTTAGCTACTACTCTTCTTCTAGGCATGATAAGCCCTCAATTAAGGATCTTTCAGGTAAACCCGGAACTCATGAGCTTGTACTAAGACAAAGCGTCGCCCGACCTTACTCTTATCAGACCGTCAAATTCGTGATAATCGCTACTCAGCACACCCAATAAAATCGGCCATGCTATACAGCTACCCCAGCCTTATTAGGACTTAGGACGCTTAGTACCGTATTTAGAACGACCCTGACGACGATTTTGAACGCCAGAGGTGTCAAGGGCGCCACGAACGGTGTGATAACGCACACCTGGTAAATCCTTTACACGACCGCCACGAATCAAAACGACAGAGTGTTCTTGAAGGTTGTGACCTTCACCACCGATGTAAGAAGACACTTCGAAACCGTTGGTAAGGCGCACACGGCAAACCTTACGCAGGGCCGAGTTCGGCTTCTTCGGGGTAGTAGTGTAAACGCGCGTACATACGCCGCGCTTTTGCGGACAGGCCTGCAGCGCGGGCACGTCACTTTTAGTGACGGGGCGCTTGCGCGGCTTGCGCACTAGCTGATTAATCGTTGCCATGGTGTTTAGCTGACTCCAATGGTTGCCTTGTCTTTCAACAAGTAGCCTTTTTAACAAATACGTGCAGCGGATGCGGGCGCACCCACCCCACTGTTAAAGGCTGCGCATTCTAAAGGCTGACCCTAGGTGCCGTCAAGCCTTGCTGGCGGTTTTACCAGCAAGGTGACGTTTTTAGGTCAGCAACTTATGCTACTTACTAATTTTACTGCTTGTTTTAAGCACCAAATTTACAGCTCGTCGTCAGAGTCGAGAGCGGTTAACTGGGCACCTAGCTCCTGCTCTACCTCGGTCGCCGAGGGATTGAACAGTTGCTCAACGCCTTCGCGCTTGCGACGACGTTCTGCGTGGTGAGTCAAGCCAGTACCTGCCGGTATCAGACGACCCACTACCACATTCTCTTTTAGACCGCGCAGATAGTCACGCTTGCCGGTCACCGCTGCTTCGGTCAATACGCGGGTGGTCTCCTGGAAGGAGGCCGCGGAAATGAACGACTCGGTGGCCAAGCTGGCCTTAGTAATACCCAGCAACATGCGTTGGTACTTGGCTGGGAATTTCTTCTCTTTTTCAAGACGTTCATTCTGTTCCAGCACACGCACAAGCTCGGCTTGATCGCCCGTGATGAAATCAGAGTCGCCTGAATCAGCAATCTCTACCTTACGCAGCATCTGACGCACAATCACTTCAATGTGCTTATCGTTGATACCAACGCCCTGGAGACGGTAAACGTCTTGTACTTCTGCCGTAATGTACTTGGCGAGCTCCTCAACACCCAATAAACGCAGGATGTCATGGGGGTTGCTCGGGCCATCAGAAATGACTTCCCCCTTCTCAACCGTTTCGCCTTCAAAGACGGCAATTTGACGCCACTTCGGAATCAAGGCTTCAAACGGATCGCCGGATTCCGGGGTAATCATCAGGCGACGCTTGCCTTTAGTCTCTTTACCAAAGCTAACGACACCGCTGATTTCCGCCAGGATAGACGACTCTTTCGGCTTACGCGCCTCAAACAAGTCAGCAACGCGTGGCAGACCACCGGTGATATCTTTGTTCGCCGAGGCTTCTACCGGGATACGGGCAACGACTTCACCCACACCGATAGTGACACCATCGTCGACCGAAATAATCGAGTTGCCTGGCAGCAAGTACTGCACCGGCGTGTTGGAACCGGATACGGAAACATACTCACCAGCGCTGTCTTGCAGCATAACCATCGGGCGCTTATCGCGACCAGCCATGGGGCGCGCTGCAGACTCGATCACCTCAATAGAGGACAAGCCAGTCATCTCATCGACGCTACGGTGCATGGTGACACCTTCGTCAAGATCGATGAACTGCGCCTTACCCTCTACTTCGGCAACGATCGGGTGCGTGTGCGGGTCCCACTTGGCGACTATGGCACCGGCATCCACGACGTCACCGTCGCGTACCGAGAGTTCGGCGCCGTAAGGCAGCTTGTAGTACTCGCGTTCACGACCATGGTCATCCGCAACAGCCAAGGCGCTCGAACGAGAGACCACCACTAGCTTGCCGTCACCACGCTCAACATGCTTGATGTTGTGCAGGCGAACCTTGCCGCCGTGCTTCACTTGTACGCTATCCACGGCTGATGAACGCGATGCTGCGCCGCCGATGTGGAAGGTACGCATGGTCAGCTGGGTACCCGGCTCACCAATTGACTGGGCAGCGATAACGCCGACAGCTTCACCGATGTTGACCTGGTGGCCACGGGCCAAGTCACGGCCGTAACAGGAGGCACACACGCCATGTGCGGTCTCACAAGTAATCGTGGAGCGTACGATAATTTCGTCGACGCCCATGGTGTCGAGCTCTGCACACCACTTCTCGTCGAGCAATGTCCCTTTAGCGATCAATACTTCGCCGCTGCCCGGATGCACGACATCCTGCGCAACCACGCGACCTAGTACACGCTGGGAGAGCGGTACAATGATGTCGCCGCCCTCGATGATCGGATGCAGCGTCAGGCCATTTTCAGTACCACAGTCCACTTCAGTGATAACCAAATCCTGCGCCACGTCGACCAAACGACGCGTCAGGTAACCGGAGTTGGCCGTTTTCAGAGCCGTATCCGCCAGACCTTTACGTGCACCGTGGGTCGAGATGAAGTACTGAAGTACGTTCAGACCTTCACGGAAGTTGGCAACGATCGGCGTTTCGATGATCGAGCCATCCGGCTTGGCCATCAGGCCACGCATACCGGCCAACTGACGAATCTGTGCAGCCGAACCACGCGCACCAGAGTCGGCCATGATGAAGACGCTGTTGAACGAATCTTGCTCAACCTCGTTGCCATCACGATCGATAACGGTCTCTTTCGAGATGCCGACCATCATCGCCTTAGCGACTTTATCGTTCGCCTTCGACCAGATATCGATAACCTTGTTGTACTTCTCACCCGCTGTTACTAGGCCAGAAGAGAACTGGTCTTCGATCTCTTTAACTTCGGCTTCCGCCGCGTCAACGATTTCGGTTTTCGCTTCGGGGATAACGAAGTCGTTAACACCGATAGAGGCACCGGACCAAGTCGCCAAGCGAAAGCCGGTGTACATCAGCTGGTCAGCGAAGATGACGGTCGGCTTAAGGCCGGCACGACGATAGACTTCGTTGATCAGGCTGGAGATCGCCTTCTTCTTCATCGGCTGATCGATCAGCGCGAAGGGGACACCTTCCGGAAGAATGCGGAACAGCAGTGCACGGCCTACCGTCGTATCGTAAATACGGCGGTGGAAGCTGCGCTCGCCGCTCTCTTCTTCGATATCGATTTCGTCCAGACGCACTTTGACCCGGGCGTGCAGCGATACAGACTGGGTACCAAACGCGCGCTCGACCTCGTTAAGGTCAGAGAACACCATGCCTTCGCCTTTGGCGTTGATCTTTTCGCGGGTCATGTAGTAAAGACCCAGAACAACATCTTGCGACGGCACGATGATCGGCTCGCCGTTAGCGGGCGACAGCACGTTGTTGGTGGCCATCATCAGCGCACGCGCTTCAAGCTGGGCTTCCAGGGTCAGCGGTACGTGTACCGCCATCTGGTCACCGTCAAAGTCGGCGTTGTAGGCGGCACATACCAGCGGGTGTAGCTGGATCGCTTTACCTTCGATCAACAGCGGCTCAAACGCCTGGATACCCAGACGGTGCAGCGTGGGTGCGCGGTTAAGCAGTACCGGGTGTTCGCGGATAACATCGGCGAGGATGTCCCACACTTCCGGCAGCTCACGCTCGACCATCTTCTTGGCGGCTTTGATCGTTGAGGCGTAGCCCAGCGACTGCAGCTTGGAGTAGATGAATGGCTTGAACAGCTCGAGCGCCATTTTCTTGGGCAGACCACACTGGTGCAGGCGCAGGGTCGGACCGACGGTAATCACCGAACGGCCCGAGTAGTCGACGCGCTTGCCCAGCAAGTTCTGACGGAAACGACCCTGCTTACCTTTGATCATGTCGGCGAGCGATTTCAGCGGACGCTTGTTAGAGCCCGTGATCGCGCGGCCACGACGACCGTTATCCAGCAGTGCATCGACTGCTTCCTGCAGCATCCGCTTCTCGTTGCGCACGATAATATCCGGTGCATTGAGATCCAGCAGACGCTTCAAGCGGTTGTTACGGTTGATCACACGACGGTAAAGGTCGTTGAGGTCAGAGGTCGCGAAACGGCCACCGTCCAGTGGTACCAACGGACGAAGGTCCGGCGGCAACACGGGCAGCACTTCCATAACCATCCACGCCGGCGCATTGCCAGAGTGGTAGAAGGCTTCCAGCAGCTTCAGGCGCTTAGAAAGCTTCTTGATCTTAGTTTCAGAGTTGGTCTGCGGAATTTCTTCACGCAGGTGGTTAATCTCTTCTTCCAGATCGATATCTTTGAGTAGCTCTTGAACGGCTTCGGCCCCCATACGGGCATCGAAGTCATCGCCGAACTCTTCTAATGCTTCGAAGTACTGCTCATCGTTGAGCAGCTGACCACGCTCCAGCGTGGTCATGCCGGGATCGATGACGACAAAGCTTTCGAAATACAGCACGCGCTCGATATCACGCAGGGTCATATCGAGGAACATGCCGATACGCGACGGCAGTGACTTCAGAAACCAAATGTGTGCCACCGGCGAGGCGAGTTCGATATGCCCCATGCGCTCACGGCGCACGGCAGCTTTGGTCACTTCAACGCCACACTTTTCGCAAATAATGCCGCGGTGCTTCATGCGCTTATACTTGCCGCACAGGCACTCGTAGTCCTTTACCGGGCCAAAAATCTTGGCGCAGAACAGACCGTCCCGCTCCGGTTTAAAGGTACGGTAGTTGATGGTCTCAGGCTTCTTCACCTCGCCAAATGACCAGGAGCGAATCATGTCCGGCGACGCCAGGGTAATCTTGATCGCGTCAAACTCTTCGGACTGAGACTGCGATTTGAGTACTTTCACCAAATCTTTCATGTGACGGCTCCTAGCTCTCTAACTCGATATCGATGCCCAGCGAGCGGATTTCCTTCACGAGTACGTTGAAGGATTCCGGCATGCCTGCCTGCATGGTGTGGTCGCCATCCACGATGTTTTTATACATCTTGGTGCGGCCTTCGACGTCGTCCGACTTGACGGTGAGCATCTCTTGAAGCGTGTAAGCGGCGCCGTAAGCTTCCAACGCCCACACTTCCATCTCACCGAAGCGCTGACCACCGAATTGTGCCTTACCACCCAAGGGCTGCTGGGTAACCAGCGAGTAAGAACCGGTAGAACGCGCGTGCATCTTGTCGTCTACCAAGTGGTTAAGCTTCAACATATACATGTAGCCGACGGTAACCGGACGATCAAAGGCGTCACCGGTACGGCCATCGAATAGGGCCATCTGACCCGACTCAGGAATGTCTGCCAGCTTCAGCAGGTGCTTGATTTCGTGCTCTTTGGCACCGTCAAACACCGGTGTGGCCATTGGCACACCCCCTTTGAGATTCTTCGCCAGAGCGATGATCTCATCGTCAGTCAGGGAATCGAGATCTTCAACACGCGTACCTTGCGTATTGTAAATCTGCCCCAGGAAGTCACGAATCTCGGCCACTTGCTGTCCGCGCGCATCGCGCAGCATGGCTTCGATCTTGACGCCCAAGCCACGTGCCGCCATACCCAGGTGAGTCTCAAGGATCTGACCAACGTTCATCCGCGACGGTACGCCCAGCGGGTTTAGCACCACATCAACCGGCTCGCCCTTCTCGTCAAACGGCATATCTTCGATGGGCATAATCGCCGAGATAACACCTTTGTTACCGTGACGACCGGCCATCTTGTCGCCTGGCTGGATGCGACGCTTAACGGCCATGTAGACCTTGACAATTTTCAGCACGCCCGGCGCGAGGTCATCGCCCTGGGTCAGCTTGCGCTTCTTATCTTCAAAGCGCTCATCCATCTCTTTACGACGGATTTCAAGCTGCTCATCGGCCTGAGCCAGCAACTCGTTGTATGACTCATCCTGCATACGCAGTTTGAACCACTGCTGACGCGGCAGCTCGTCGAGGTACTCCTCGTCCAGCACGTCGCCTTTCTTAAGGTTCGGGCCACCGTTAACCGCCTGACCATCCAGGGTACGCTTTAGACGCTCAAAGGTAGCGTCTTCAGCAATGCGGTAGGTCTCCTGAAGATCCTTACGCACCTCATCAAGCTGCATGCGCTCAATGGTCAGCGCGCGGGAGTCTTTATCAACGCCGTCGCGGGTAAACACCTGTACGTCGATAACCGTACCTTTCATGCCGGTGGGGGCACGCAGGGAGGTGTCTTTAACGTCAGACGCTTTCTCGCCGAAGATGGCACGCAACAGCTTCTCTTCGGGCGTCAGCTGGGTTTCACCCTTCGGCGTTACCTTACCGACCAGAATGTCGCCGGGGCCGACTTCAGCACCGATGTAAACAACGCCCGCTTCATCCAGCTTGGAGAGCGCAGACTCGCCCACGTTCGGAATATCAGAGGTAATCTCTTCAGAACCCAACTTGGTGTCGCGAGACACACAGGTCAGTTCCTGAATGTGGATCGTAGTGAAACGGTCTTCTTGAACAACCCGCTCGGAAAGCAGGATGGAATCCTCGAAGTTGTAACCGTTCCAGGGCATGAACGCGATGCGCATGTTCTGACCCAGTGCAAGGTCACCCATATCAACAGATGGGCCGTCGGCGAGGATATCGCCACGCGCCACATTGTCGCCAGGCCGCACGATGGGGCGCTGGTTCATACAGGTGTTCTGGTTCGAGCGGGTGTACTTGGTCAGGTTGTAGATATCAACACCGGCTTCACCGCCGATAATTTCATCTTCATTAACCCGCACCACGACACGACGCGCATCAACGGAATCAATAACACCGCCGCGATTGGCCACCGCACAGACGCCGGAGTCACGGGCAACAAAGCGCTCCATGCCCGTACCTACCAGCGGCTTATCAGCACGCAAGGTCGGTACCGCCTGACGCTGCATGTTAGAACCCATCAAGGCGCGGTTGGCGTCATCGTGCTCCAGGAACGGAATCAATGCCGCTGCAACGGAGACGACCTGACGTGGCGATACGTCCATTAGCGTCACTTGCTCAGGACGCATAAAGGTCGTTTCACCGCGGTGACGTACCTGAACCAGGTCATCACTTAGCTTGTTGGACTCATCTACCGCTGCTGACGCCTGGGCGATAACAAAGTCGCCCTCTTCGATCGCCGAGAGGTGAACGATGTCGTCAGTCAACTGGCGGTCAACCACTTTACGGTACGGCGTTTCAAGGAAACCGTAGCTGTTAGTGTGGCTGTAGGTTGCCAGCGAGTTAATCAGACCAATGTTCGGGCCTTCTGGCGTTTCGATCGGGCAAAGACGTCCGTAGTGCGTGGCGTGAACGTCACGTACTTCGAAGCCAGCGCGCTCACGGGTCAAACCACCGGGGCCGAGTGCAGACACACGACGCTTGTGGGTAACCTCAGAAAGCGGGTTGTTCTGATCCATAAACTGCGAAAGCTGGCTGGAACCAAAGAACTCTTTCACCGCCGCCGCGACCGGCTTGGCGTTGATTAAGTCTTGCGGCATCAGGCCTTCGCTTTCCGCCATGGAAAGACGCTCTTTGACGGCACGCTCTACGCGCACCAAGCCAACGCGGAACTGGTTTTCGGCCATTTCGCCTACACAGCGAATACGACGGTTACCCAGGTGATCGATATCGTCAACGTCACCGAAGCCGTTACGGATATTGATCAGCTCGCGCAGCACATCCAGGATGTCTTTGCGATCCAATACGCCGGAGCCGGTGTCAGTGTCACGACGCAGACGACGGTTGAACTTCATGCGGCCAACGCCCGACAGGTCGTAGCGGTCCTCAGAGAAGAACAGGTTGTTAAACAGCGTCTCGGCGGACTCTTTGGTCGGCGGCTCGCCTGGGCGCATCATGCGGTAAATTTCGACCAACGCTTCAAGCGCGGAGTTAGTCGCATCCAGACGCAAGGTGTCGGAGATGAAAGAACCGCAATCAAGGTCGTTGGTGTACAGGGTTTCAATCAGCGCAATGCCGCCCTGAGCCATACGTTCGAGCACTTCCGGGGTGATCTCGGTGTTGCACGGGCAGATCAATTCACCGGTCTTCGTATCGATTTGATCTTTAGCCAGGGTTTTGCCGAACAGGTACTCCATCGGCACATCCAGACGCTCAAGGCCGGCTTTTTCTAGCTGGCGAATGTGCTTCTGGGTGATACGACGCCCTTCTTCAACAATCACATTACCTTCGCCATCCTTGATGTCGAAAGTCGCCGTCTCGCCGCGCAGACGCGACGGTACCAGCTCCACAGAGAAACCGGATTTCTCGATGTGGAAGACGCTGGTTTCAAAAAACTCAGCAAGAATCTCTTCGGTGTTCATTCCCAGCGCACGCATAAGTACCGAGGCCGGCAGTTTGCGGCGACGGTCAATACGTACAAAGACGTTGTCTTTAGGGTCGAACTCGAAGTCTAACCAGGAGCCACGGTAAGGAATCACGCGGGCTGAGTAGAGCAACTTACCAGAGGAGTGGCTCTTACCTTTGTCGTGATCGAAGAACACACCGGGCGAGCGGTGGAGCTGGGAAACGATAACCCGCTCAGTACCGTTAATAACAAAGGTACCGTTCTCGGTCATCAGGGGGATTTCCCCCATGTAGACTTCCTGCTCTTTGATATCTTTAATTGCTTTGTTCGAGGAGTCGCGATCATAGATGATCAAGCGAACCTTAACACGCAGCGGGGCGGAATAAGTCACGCCGCGCAGCTGACACTCCTTGACATCGAACGCCGGCGTGCCGAAACGGTAGCTGACGTACTCAAGCGCCGCATTGCCGGAGAAGCTCTCAATCGGAAACACGGACTTAAACGCCGCGTGTAGACCAATTTCGTGACGCTCGTCGGGCGAACGATCTTGCTGGAGGAAGTCGTAATAGGAATCAAGCTGGATCGCCAGCAAGTAAGGCACATCCATCACTTGGGGCAGTTTGCCGAAATCCTTGCGGATGCGTTTTTTCTCAGTATATGAGTAAGCCATCTGTATTCCCCAGCTTGTTCACCATGGGTGACCGATGCGTGGTCATCGCTGCCCGGCGGGCTTCGTCAGACACAGACAGCAAGCTCCTAAATCGGTAGCTCGCCGTCGAAAATCTAGTTCGATAACTCAGTCGTCGATAACACTGTCGTAGATCACACTATTTCTACGTTTCTGTTGTTTCTGCTGTATGCAAACAGCACTGCTGCCTTTATATATCAAACATCAGTAACAACAGAAAAAGGCCGGCAGCGGGATATCCCGCCGCCAGCCGTGGAAGCTTACGCAGCGCGTAAAGCCGTCCGCACAAGTTTTACTTGAGCTCGACGGTTGCGCCCGCTTCTTCCAGCTTAGCTTTAGCTGCTTCAGCGTCGTCCTTAGACAGACCTTCTTTGATGGTCGCCGGAGCGCCGTCAACAGCACCTTTAGCTTCTTTCAAGCCAAGGCCAGTGATCTCACGTACTGCTTTGATCACGTTAACTTTCTTGTCGCCAGCAGCGGTCAGAACGACGTCAAATTCAGTCTGTTCTTCAGCTACTTCGCCGCCAGCAGCAGGACCAGCCATGACGGCAGCCGCTGCAGAAACGCCGAATTTCTCTTCCATTGCTTCGATCAGCTCGACAACTTCCATTACGGACATGTCGGCTACAGCATTGATGATATCGTCTTTAGACAGTGCCATTGTTTCATTCCTAACTTTGCGGGAGTCTCGGTCAGCCGAGAACTCAGGATTCATTGCTCGGTTCAGGCAGCGTATCGATCAGATCGTTCACGCCGCCTGCAAGAAACACTGCTTAAGCAGCTTCGGCTTCTTGCTTCTGGTCGCGTAGTGCGGCCAGAGTACGAACCAGCTTGCCAGCGGAGGCTTCTTTCATTACCGACATCAACTTGGCAATTGCTTCGTCGTAAGTCGGTAGGGTTGCCAGACGGTCGATGTCAGCAGCCGGAATCAGCTCACCTTCGTAGGCCAACGCTTTTACTTCGAAGTTCTTGTCCGTTTTAGCAAACTCTTTGAACAGACGAGCGGCAGCGCCCGGATGATCAGTAGAGAAGGCCAACAACGTAGGACCAACGAAGCTATCGTTTAAGCACTCCCACTGAGTGCCCTCGAGAGCGCGGCGAGCCAGCGTGTTACGAACAACACGTAGCTCTACACCATTCTCACGTGCTTGCTTGCGCAGATCGGTCATTTTACCAACCGTAACGCCGCGAGAATCAGCAACTACGACGGAGAGTGCGCCCTTGGCCGCTTCACTGACCTCGGCAACAATCGCTTTCTTGCCTTCAAGTGCTAGTGGCACAGTGATCACTCCTTCGTGCCGGAACCCAGGAAGGTTCCGGTGGTTACCATCTCTTCCCGCGTCTTATTGCAAATAACGTATTGCAACGCGGGAAGCCTTGGGGATGGTGCTCACCAGAAAGCCGTTTAAGCTTTAACCAACTGGCGGCCACACCATCTGCGCAGGCGCTTCTGAGGCAATTAAGCCGCGCTTGTATGTACCGTAAAGCGTACTTGCCAAGCGCGGCACCTGCGGTCTTTGACGATGCCCCGGCAGTTTTAACAACCAAACGGGGGACCGCAAAGTTCTTGCTCAGTTTTTACTACAAACTTCTTACTTCAAACCTGTTACTTCAAACCTATCGATCTTTTGTCTTACACGAAAACAGACTTGTTTTACGCGAAGGAAGTGTGATCGATGGTCAAACCCGGACCCATAGTAGTGGACATGGTCATTTTCTTAAAGTAAATGCCTTTCGACGCGCTCGGCTTGAGGCGTTTCAGGTCAGCAACCAGTGCTTCAAGGTTGCCGTTAATCGCGGCAGCATCAAAGTCCACTTTACCCAGGGTAGTGTGGATAATGCCGTTTTTGTCGGTACGGAAACGTACCTGACCCGCTTTGGCATTCTTAACCGCTGTCGCCACATCAGGCGTTACAGTGCCAACTTTCGGGTTAGGCATCAGGCCACGCGGACCAAGAATCTGACCCAGCTGACCAACAACGCGCATGGCATCAGGTGAAGCGATAACGACGTCAAAATCCATCACGCCTTTCTTCACTTGCTCAGCCAAGTCGTCCATACCTACGATGTCAGCGCCAGCTTCTTTAGCGGCATCGGCATTGGCACCTTGGGTGAAGACCGCAACACGTACATCTTTACCTGTACCGTTAGGCATGACGGTAGCGCCACGCACAACTTGGTCAGATTTACGCGGGTCAACACCCAGGTTGATAGCAATATCAACAGACTCTTTGAATTTAACAGTAGACAGCTCGGAGAGCAGCGCTACCGCTTCTTCAATAGAGTAAGCTTTAGTAGTGTCTACTTTCTCGCGAATAACTTTCGCACGCTTAGACAGTTTAGCCATGATCAGAGACCCTCCACGTTAAGGCCCATGCTGCGAGCACTGCCAGCAATGGTGCGTACAGCGGCGTCAAGATTCGCAGCCGTTAAATCAGGCTCTTTGGTTTTGGCGATCTCTTCGAGCTGCTCACGCGTCACGGTGCCAACCTTCTTCTTGTTCGGCTCACCAGAACCTGACTTGATACCAGCCGCTTTTTTCAGCAGCACGGCAGCAGGCGGTGTCTTGGTGACGAATGTGAAGCTACGGTCAGAGTAGACAGTGATCACGACTGGCGTCGGCAGGCCCGGCTCAATTTCTTGAGTCGCGGCGTTAAACGCTTTACAGAATTCCATGATGTTCACGCCGTGCTGACCCAGTGCTGGGCCTACCGGCGGACTTGGATTGGCTTTACCTGCAGCAACCTGCAGTTTGATGTAAGCCTGTACTTTCTTGGCCATCTTTAACACTCCAATTGGGTGATAACGCCCGAAGGCTCCCCGGTACCAGCGAAATAACTACTTAGTCATTTCGCACGAATCAAATACGCTTACTTTTTTACTCTTTCTCAACCTGCAAGCTTACTCTTTTTCAACCTGAGAAAATTCTAACTCAACAGGTGTAGAGCGCCCGAAGATCAGCACGCTGACCTGCAGACGACTCTTTTCATAATTAACCTCTTCGACGACACCGTTGAAGTCGGCAAACGGCCCATCGACAACGCGCACTGACTGACCCGGCTCAAACATCGTTTTAGGCCGCGGCTTATCAGTACCGTCTTTAACGCGCAGCAAAATAGCATCTGCTTCACGTGATGTAATCGGGGCTGGCTTCTCTTTTGTACCACCGATAAAACCCATAACACGCGGCGTCTCATTGACGAGGTGCCATGTTTCGTCGGCCATTTCCATCTCGACTAGTACGTAACCGGGATAGAATTTGCGCTCACTCTTACGACGCTTGCCGTCACGCATTTCGACGACTTCTTCTGTCGGCACCAGAATTTCACCGAAGCGATCTTCCATGCCATACATTTTTACACGCTCGATAAGCGAGCGCATAACATGCTTTTCAAACCCAGAATAAGCGTGAACGACGTACCAACGTTTGGACATGAAAACTCCTAACCAATGACGCCGGACATTGCCCAGCCAAGAAGAGTGTCGATCAACCACAGCATCAACCCCACCACCAAAACAGCCACCAGCACAATGGCGGTAGTCTGAATGGTTTCGGGACGGGTCGGCCATACAACGCGCTGAATCTCTTTCTTGGCGCTTATGGCAAGCTCCACTAAATTACGACCTTTGGTAGTGGTCAGTGCAATCAAACCCGCAATCACACACAACACCACCACACCAAGCACGCGGTAGAGCAGGCCAATATCGGCGAAATAGGTATTACCAACGACAGCAACGACAAGCAGCGCTACGACCGCCGCCCATTTGAGCCCGTCATGGCGCGTCTGTTGCACCTCGGCGCCATGTTTTACAGAACCAGGCTTCATAAAAACGAGACTCCTCAGGGTGCGGCGAACGATAAAAGAATTTGGAAAAAGACATACCAACCTGGGGAAGGTTGGCAGGCCAGGAGGGAATCGAACCCCCAACCTGCGGTTTTGGAGACCGCTGCTCTGCCAATTGAGCTACTGGCCTGTATCGTCATCTGCATAAACGCGCTTAAATACGCCTACACAACAGCGGGCGCCATGGTAGCGGACAAAATCGCTCCTGACAACCCCTTCTTTATACTCAGGCCATGCAAATCCTCACCTGAGCACAGAGACAAAAAAAGCGAGCAGCGCTCGCTTTTTTCACAACTTGCTTCTTGCTTCTTGCTTCTTACAAAATATGGAGCTCATGGACGGAATTGAACCGTCGACCTCACCCTTACCAAGGGTGTGCTCTACCCCTGAGCTACATGAGCTAAACACATCAACACTGGAGCGGGCGGCGGGAATCGAACCCGCACCATCAGCTTGGAAGGCTGAGGTTCTACCTTTGAACTACGCCCGCAGCACCTGCCTATGAATGACAATCCGCTGCGCGTGTCGCCTTGTAGACGATGCCCGCTACCGGCTTTTCATTCAGCAACACTGACAAAAATCACTGCTGCTTAATTCTGGTGGAGAGAGAAGGATTCGAACCTTCGAAGCTTTCGCGGCAGATTTACAGTCTGCTCCCTTTGGCCACTCGGGAATCTCTCCAACGTGGCGGCATATTATGCCAGCCTTCAAGAATGTGTCAAGACTGTTAACGACGCTGTTATGAAAAATCCTGATTTTAAAATTTCTTTTTAAAACCAAGGTAACTAACGCTTAATTACCAACACTTGAAACATCGCAAAGCGCTTACGCCTCGCCCTTGAACGCGCTGCATTCTGTCAAAGCAGCATTGAGAATGCAAGACCTGCACGAATCTTTTCTAGCGACACGGGCTCTGGCACACGCGGCGCGCCGGACATTTTGCCCGCCCGCTCAGCAAAGGTCATGGGGAAACAGGCCTCTAAACCGCCGTAAACCATATCCGGCCATACCGCATGAGGCACCTGGACGCCTCGTGACACCACGCGAGCATCCCCTCCGGTTAATAGCATCGGCAGCGCTACGCTCTCCTGGTCGCACACCTCACTATAAATACGATTAATCGCACTGACGGCCGCCATAAAGATACCGTGATTGACGGCATCCACCGTGCGCCGCCCAGGCTCTAACAGCTCGTCGGCCTCACTTTCCGGGTCAATCGCCACGTTACGGGTACCGAGCTTTAAGCTCTCTTTCATTAAGCGTAAGCCGGGGATAATAAATCCGCCAAGATGCGTGCCGCCGGGCAATACAAAGTCAATTGTAATGGCACTGCCACAATCCACCGCGCAGCAACCGCCTGCTAACTGATAGCCCGCCAGCGCGCCCATCCAGCGATCAACACCTAAGCGCCCCGGCTCTTCATAGCCATTAACCACGCCCAGCGCTTCATGAGTAGAGTGCGCCACGTGCACATGACGCACACGACTACGCAGCAACGCGACCGTTTCTTCCAATACCGCCGCTCTGGCGACGCTGGAAATGCGTACGGCCTCCACCACGTCAAGATCGGGGATATCCGCCCCAGGACGCCACTCTTCTCGCGTCCATACCGCGCCGCGCGAACGTATCTCGCTGCTCACGGCATCCTTCAGCCGCCATTTCGACAGCGTGTTGCCGATATCTAGATCCAGAATCATAAACGCCTACGTACGCTGATCTCACCGCCGGCTAGGCGTCGCGAGTGACCATTTTCGGTAACCCATAGGTTACCACTCTCATCCACTTCACCCGCGATGGCATCGCTGGTTTGCTGCCCCTGGATGACACGGATAGGCAGTCCAGCATAGGCATGGCGTTGATTCCAAGCATCGCGCCATGCGCTAAAGCCGATACGCTCGAAATCAGCCAGCATCACCAGCAACCCCGCGACTACATCGGACGCCAGCTGATTACGTGAGATATCAGGCAGCCGCTCGAAAAGCGCAGCAACGGGCTGGTCGATGGCGGCTCGCTGAGCATCGGGTAGCCATAAGTTCATGCCCATACCAATGACCACTTCGCAGGGGCCCGCTGCATCCCCCGTCACTTCAATAAGGATACCGGCCAGTTTGCCGAGCTCATCGCTATCTGCATCGCCCTGCTCAGACAGCAAGATATCGTTAGGCCATTTTAACTTAGGCGACACGCCGTGCTGCTCTAACACCTGAGCAACCACCACACCTACCGCCAGGCTTAAGCCTTCCAGTACCGCGATACCTGACTCAAAGCGCCAGCCTAACGAGAGCATTAAGCTCTGCCCCCAGGGCGTAGACCATACACGACCGCGCCGCCCACGACCCGCCGTCTGTAGCTCAACCAGACACACCTCACCGTGCCCGGCCCCCTGCTCAAAGCGCTGACGCAGATACTCATTACTAGAGGGTAATTGATCCTCAACAAACAGCCGCGCAAGGTGATGACGCGCCTGGGCGGGTAAGCGCTCGACGATTTTAGCGCCTTCTAAAGGCTCAAGCCGCTGCGCTAGTCGATAGCCACGCCCTTTAACGGCGACCAGCTCGACCCCTAGCGCTTCCAGTTTTTTTAACTGTTTCCACACCGCCGCACGGGAAATACCCAGCGTTTCACCTAGCTGCTCGCCAGAATGAACCTCGCCATCGCTTAACAAACGCATCAGGTTGCCGATGGTCATGCTCCTGCCCCAGTGGGAAAAACGCTATTCTAGCGGATGGAGGCTCACACCGAAAACTTTCGGGGCGCGACCAAGGTCGATAAGCACGCCAGTAATATCAGCGAAGCCTTTGACATGGTAGAATACCCGTTGGACGCAAGCCCTGAGCCAATATGGTCGGCAAATTGCCAGCCCTTGCGACCCGCATTTTCCGACCCGTGGACAAACGGGTGTTCACAAGAGTTCTCTCTCAGCATGCAAAACCAGCAAAACTCCAGCGCGGTTAATAACCTGCGCAACGTCGCGATCATTGCCCACGTTGACCATGGTAAAACCACCCTGGTCGACAAACTCCTGAGCCAGTCCGGCACCCTTGACCGTAAAGCAGAAGGTCAAGAACGCGTCATGGACTCAAACGATCAGGAAAAAGAACGTGGCATTACCATTTTGGCCAAAAACACGGCCATTCAATGGCAAGATAGCCATGGCAACGACTACCACATCAACATCGTTGATACGCCTGGGCACGCCGATTTCGGTGGTGAAGTTGAGCGCGTCATGTCGATGGTCGATTCGGTGCTACTGTTAGTAGATGCCGTTGATGGCCCGATGCCACAGACACGCTTCGTTACCCAGAAAGCATTCGCCCAGGGCCTGCGGCCGATCGTGGTGGTCAACAAAATTGACCGTCCCGGCGCACGCCCTGATTGGGTTATCGACCAGATTTTTGATCTGTTTGACAACCTGGGCGCATCCGATGAACAGCTCGATTTCCCGATCATTTACTGCTCTGCCTTAAACGGCATTGCCGGTATGGATCCTGAAGATCTGTCTGACAACATGGATCCCATGTTCCAGGCCATCGTTGATATTGTTGAGCCACCCCAGGTTGAGCTCAACGGCCCGTTCCAGATGCAGATCTCCGCGCTGGATTACAACAGCTACGTTGGCGTTATCGGCCTTGGCCGCATCAAGCGCGGCGCGGTGAAACCGAACCAGCAGGTATCGGTGATCGGCGTTGACGGTAATGTGCGTAAGGGCAAAATCGGCCAGGTCATGACCCATATGGGTCTTGAGCGTGTGCAGACCAACGAAGCGACTGCGGGCGATATCGTCTGTATCACAGGCATCGACGATCTGTCGATTTCGGATACGCTATGCGATCCGGCCAAGGTCGAAGCCCTGCCGCCGCTGTCTGTCGATGAACCGACGGTTTCCATGACCTTCCAGGTAAACGATTCACCGTTCGCCGGTAAAGACGGCAAGTTTGTGACCAGCCGGAATATCAAGGATCGCCTTGAACAAGAGCTGATTCACAACGTGGCGCTTCGCGTTGAGCAAGGCGAAACGCCTGAGAAATTCAAGGTTTCTGGACGCGGCGAGCTACACCTTTCGGTGCTGATCGAAACCATGCGCCGTGAAGGCTTCGAGTTGGCCGTCGGCCGCCCGGAAGTTATCATCAAGGAAATCGACGGCGAGAAGCAGGAGCCGTACGAAGAAGTCATCATCGACTGTGAAGAGCAGCATCAAGGCTCGATCATGGAAGAGCTTGGCTACCGTAAAGGTGAGATGACCAACATGCTGCCGGATGGTAAGGGACGGGTTCGCCTTGACTTCATCATTCCTGCGCGCGGTTTGATCGGCTTCCGTGGTCAGTTTTTAACCCTGACCTCTGGCACCGGCATTCTGACCAGTCGCTTTGATCACTACGGCCCGCTGAAGCCTGAAGCCTCTATCGAGCGTCGTAACGGCGTATTGGTATCGATGGTTGACGGTAAAGCCCTTGCCTACGCACTTTATGCGCTGCAAGAGCGCGGCAAGCTGATTATCGATCACGCCACGGAAGTTTACGAAGGCATGCTGATCGGTATCAACAACCGCGCCAACGACATGGTGGTCAACCCCACTAAAGGCAAGAAGCTCGATAACATGCGCTCCACCGGTAACGATGAAAACATCGTGCTAACGCCGCCGGTTAAGTTCTCGCTGGAGCAAGCGATCGAGTTCCTGGACTCTGACGAACTCGTCGAAGTCACGCCGGTGCATATCCGCCTACGTAAAAAGCTGCTTAAAGAGACCGAGCGTAAGCGTTTCAGCAAGAAGTAACGTTTATCGCTTTGTTCAATACAAGCAAGAGAGCCCGCGCAAGCGGGCTTTTTTATGGTAGCTCAGTCGCTTATTACGGCGCGCTTACTTGCCAAGCCTCTCCCCTAAACGCAGCCTAAACGCTAATACGCTGGAAAGGCGGCGCGTTCTATCGCACAGTAGCGTTAAATTCAGCGCGTCCAAGGCACGCTGGCACTCTTATATTCATACAAGTGTTTGGATACCTATCCCCATCCCTGCACCTAAACATGGACACTCTTACCCATGAGCGGTCATAACGTCTGGACGCATAAAGGCACGTTTCTTCTCGCCGCCGTTGGTTCCGCCGTCGGCCTGGGCAATCTTTGGCGCTTCCCCTACCTCACCGGCGAAAACGGCGGTGGTGCGTTTATTTTGGTCTACGCTCTGACGATCTTTGCAGTTGGCATCCCTATTTTAATCGCTGAGATCATGCTCGGGCGCACCAGCCGTCAAAGCCCGATTATGGGCATGCGCCACCTTACTAAAACCCATCGCACGTCGCGTGCCTGGGAAACCATCGGTTGGCTGGGTGCTGCCTCGGCATTTTTAATCTTAAGCTTCTATTCGGTGATTGCCGGTTGGGCGATTCACTACACCTGGTTAATGCTGACCGGCTCTCTGGTCGGTGCCGATGCGCAAACCATTGGCGATGGCTTTGACGCGCTGCTGGCGGCTCCTGGCCTGATGACGCTCTACCACACCGTTTTCATTGCGGCATCGGCGCTAATCGTCGGTATGGGCATTCATAAAGGTATTGAATCTGGGCTACGTATTATGATGCCCGCCCTATTCGGGATTCTGCTAGTAGTGCTGGCCTACAGCGTTGTTAACGGTGATGTAGGTGCCGCCGCCAACTTCTTATTTACTTTCAATATCGCCGACCTGAGCCTAGAGGGCTGGCTGCAAGCCATGGGGCAGTCGTTCTTTACCCTGAGCTTGGGCATGGGGGCCATTATGGCTTACGGCGCTTATATGCCCAGCGACGTATCGCTGACCCGTACCGCTTTCGCCGTCGCTATTGTAGATACCGCCGTGGCCATGGTGGCAGGGTTAGCTATTTTCGCCCTGGTGTTTGGTGCCGGCTTAGAAACAGGCCAAGGCCCTGGGCTGATGTTTGTCACCCTACCACTTGCCTTCGCGGAGATGCCGTTTGGCGCGCTGGTAGGCGGCGTGTTCTTTATCCTGGTACTGGGCGCCGCCATCAGCTCCTCCATTTCGCTGATCGAGCCTGTCGCGGCATTTTTGGTAGAGCGCTTTGATATGACTCGCCCCCAGGCCGTTACGATTATGGTGATTGCCGCCTGGGCAATGGGTCTATTGACTGTCGTCAGCTTTAACGTGTGGGCCGAGGGGACGATATTCCATAGCCTGTTTGGGCGTAGCGCCTTTGACGTTATTGAGCTACTCACCAATATCTTCATGCCGATTGGCGGTCTGTTGATTGCCCTGTTTGCAGGCTGGGCGCTGACCCAAAGCAAGGTCATGAAAGAGCTGGGCTCTACGGTCGCATGGTTTAAATTTTGGCGGTTTTTGGTGCGCTTTGTGGCCCCAGCCGCCGTGGCCTTTGTGTTTTTGCGCACTATTCCTCAGGTGGAGGGCTATTTCATCCCCACCCTAGGCGCGCTGCTAATTGTCGGTGCATTTGCCGCCAGCCAGCGGTGGCTTAAAAAACCATGACTAATAACTTAATAAAAGTGCGCAGGCGGCTTATTAGCCGCCTGCATCGCGTGGAGACACCATGAACCCTCTTATTGATGTACAGCGAATCAACAAAGCGTTCGGCGGCTTACAGGTGATTAACGACTGCTCCATTCAGGTGGAAAAGGGCTCAATTACCGGCATGATCGGCCCCAATGGCGCAGGCAAATCAACCCTGTTCAATCTTATTGCCGGCTCCCTGGCGCCCGACAGCGGTCACGTTCTACTGGATGGAGAAGACATTACGACGCTCAGCGCCGACCAACGGTTTCATAGGGGCTTACTGCGCACCTTCCAGATCGCCCACGAGTTCAGCCAGATGAGCGCGCTGGAAAACCTGATGATGGTACCGCCCAAGCAAGCCGGTGAAGACCTTTTCAGCGCTTGGCTCAAGCCTGGCAAGGTACGTCGGGAAGAAGCCGAGGTACGTCGCCGAGCGCTAGAGGTAATTGATTTCGTCGGGCTACACCATGTGCGGAATGAATTGGCGGGCAATTTATCCGGCGGGCAGAAAAAGCTTTTAGAGCTTGGCCGCACCATGATGACAGATGCCAAGGTAGTGCTGCTTGACGAAATCGCCGCCGGGGTGAACCGCACCCTGCTGGGCGATTTGATCGGCAATATCGAGCGACTCAACCGTGAGATGGGATACACCTTTCTCGTCATCGAGCACGATATGGAGATGATAGCCCGGCTCTGCGACCCGGTGATCGTGCTTGCCCAGGGTAGCGTGATGGTAGAAGGCCACATCAACGAGATTCAAAATAACCCTGAGGTAATCGAAGCCTACTTTGGCACCGATGCCGCTTAAGAGTGACCGTTTCGCTACTCACCAATGACTACAATGATGTCGCTTTACGTAAGCGACCTTGCTGAGAAACTTTGCTTATGTCATCAACAACCAGGCCATTAATCGACGCGCGCGATGTGCACGGCGGCTATGGCGGCATGAACATTCTTAACGGGGTAAACATGACGCTGGAGGCCGATGAGGTCGGTGTCATCGTTGGCCCCAACGGGGCTGGCAAGTCCACCATGCTAAAAGCGATCTTTGGTCTACTGCATGTCAGTCAGGGCGAGATACTGCTTAATGGTCAGCCGATCCAGAACTTACCCCCTAACCAGTTGGTGCAACGTGGCATGGGTTTTGTCCCCCAGGAGAAGAACGTTTTCCCGAGCCTTTCGGTGCAGGAAAACCTGGAGATGGGTGCGTTTTTAAAGCCGCAGAACGTTAAGCGCATGCTGGCTCAGGTGTATGAGTTTTTCCCACCGCTGTATGAAAAACGCCGCCAGCCTGCCGGTGAGCTCTCCGGTGGGCAGCGCCAGATGGTTGCCATGGGGCGCGCTTTGATGGCCGAGCCGAGCCTGCTGTTACTTGATGAGCCCACCGCGGGACTGTCGCCACTCTACATGCATGAAATCTTTGACCGCGTCAAACAGATCAACGCCGCAGGCGTGGGCATTTTGATGGTGGAACAGAACGCCAAGCAGGCGCTAGCGATCGCCGATAAGGGCTTTGTGCTGGCCGCTGGCCAAAACCGCTTTACCGACACCGGGGCTGCGTTACTCGCCGACCCGGACGTCGCCAAAAGCTTTTTGGGCGGCTAGCCCCAGGGAGAAACGTGTGAACGAACTGGCTTTTTTCATTAATAATGTGTTGATTTCGGGCAGCGTGAGCGGCTCCATTTACGCTATTGGTGCCATTGGCGTAACGCTGATTTTCAGCATCATGCGCTTTGCCCATTTTGCCCACGCCGACATGATGACTTTCGGTGCCTTTATGGTGCTGCTGCTCACCACGCTGTTCCCGGCGGCAGGCGCCAGTCTTGGGGTGCCGACGGGGGTCTTGATGCTGCCGCTGGCGATGCTGCTCACCGCCGTCTTGGCTGTAGGGATCGACAAAACCTTTTATAAGCCGCTGCGTGCTCATGGGGTAAAGCCCATCGTGCTGGTGATTGGCTCGCTAGGTGTGACGTTGATTTTGCAGGGGCTGATCCGCCTGTTTTCCGGCACCGGTGGGCAGAGTCTTTATGTGGATGACCGCAAAGAAATCTTTCGCCTTGCGCTGCCCTTCGAGGGCGCCCGCGCGCCGATTGTCATCACCGAACCGCAGATTTATCTGTTTGTGATTACCCTCGTTGCTGTCGTCGCACTCCATCTTTTCCTTAACCGTTCGCGGCTGGGTAAGGCGATGCGCGCCATGTCGGATAATCCTGAACTGGCCCAGGCATCGGGCATTAACACCAATACCATTGTGGCAGTGACTTGGATGATTGCAGGAGCGCTAGCCGCCATCGCTGGCACGCTGCTTTCCCTGGACGTCACCTTCAAGCCCGACTTGAGCTTCTTCCTGCTGCTGCCTATTTTTGCCGCTGCCATTGTCGGCGGTGTTGGCCACCCTTATGGCGCCATTGCTGGCGGCTTTGTGGTCGGTTTTGCCGAAACACTGGCGGTGTTTAACTGGAATGTTCTACTTCGCCCCTTCCAGGAAAGCTTCCCCGCGTGGCTGGAACTGCCGTCAAATCTCGCCTTCGTGGGCACGGAGTACAAGATTGTAGTGCCGTTTTTCATTCTGATAGCCATTCTGGTGTGGCGCCCCACCGGACTGTTCAAGGGCAAGGTGATCTAATGAGCCATTCAGCTAAAACACGCAACCCTGCCTACACGCCCCAAGACGCAACGCCAACTCGCCGGTTTCCGCTGCGTGAATTGTTCCTGTTTGGCGTGTTGCTGGCGGCCATTCTGGCGGTTTATGCCCTCATGGGCGCAGCATACAGCACGCGAATGCTCGTTGAAGCCGCTTGTTATGCCATCCTCGCGTTGGGATTAACCATTCAGTGGGGCTATGCCGGGCAGTTCAATGCCGGTGTGATGGGGTTTGTCGCCCTAGGCGGCTTCTGTGCGATGCTCTTCAGCGTTCCGGTTAACGAGGCCTTCTGGGGCACCGCGCTACCCGGCGAACTAGGCCGTGTGCTGTTGTATGGTGTGGCCGCCATTCTGCTGATCGTCGCTGTTAGCAAACTGGATCGCCTGGGCATGCCCAAGCCCCTACGTACGCTTATCGTAGTCGTGTTAGGCCTTGTGCTTTATCTCGCGGTGATTAGCCAGCTACGTGAAGTTACTGATGCGATTGAGAGCCAGGCAGGCTTTGTCGGCGGGCTAGGATTACCGCCCTGGACCGGCTGGATTGTGGGTGGCGCGCTGGCCGGTGGCGTCGGTTACTTTATTGGTCATATCTGCCTGGGCTTACGCAGCGATTATCTGGCCATTGCCACCCTCGGCATTGCCGAGATCATCAAGGCGTTTTTAAAGAATTCCGACTGGCTGACCCGCGGCACCGCCACGGTGTCGCCGTTACCCTGGCCTACCCCAGGGCCTGCTGAACTGGGGTTTACGCTCTCCCGCGCCATCTACCTTTCGTTTACAGCGGTGATCATTGCAGTGATCTTCTTTCTGCTTAATCGCGCTTACAACGCCCCATGGGGCCGTATGATTCGAGCGATTCGCGATAACGAAGTGTCCGCTGCCGCCATGGGCAAAGATATCAACAAGCGTCGCCTGGAGATTTTCGTGCTGGGCTGCATTCTGATGGGCTTGGGCGGTGGCATACTGGGCACTTTTAACAGCCTCTTTGACCCTCAGGGCTATTTGCCGCTCAACCATACCTTCTTGGTGCTGGTGATGGTGATTCTTGGCGGGCCGGGCAACAACCTGGGCACTATTTTCGGCGCGGTGGCGGTGTATATCATCTGGATTATGTCTGAGCCGCTGGCGCTATTTTTGATGCAGCTAGCTGTGGCGTTTGGGGAGGGTACGCTTGGTTGGGATGCCCCAAGCAATATGGATAGCCGCGCCTTGCAGGCACGGGTACTGGTGATTGGCTTGCTAATTACCATGGTGCTGCGTTTTGCGCCCAAAGGGCTGCTGCCTGAGAAAGTCAAAAGCCATAGCTGAACCTCTCAAATGCTGACCCATATAAAAACAGGGCTAATGACGGCCTTTCAAAAACTCTCGATACCGAGTGTGAGGGCAGATAGAAGCGAGGGTCTTTTGTCATGGATGACAAAAGTAGCGCCCACGGATGGGTTCACAGCGCCCTCGCGGAAACCTGCCCTCAGCACGGTGGCTTGCAGATTGCCAACTACGATAACCCAACAATAAGAATGCCCGGCTGAAACCAGCCGGGCATTCTTTTAATACTAAGCCTAAAAATTAAAGATCAACCTGACCTTTGCTGGTAAAGGTGCCGTCTTCTACAGCCATTTCTACCACCACGCCCGGTACATCACCGTTATCGTCAAACTCATGCGAACCAGACGCGCCTTCGTAGTTGATGTCGGTACCCGCGGCGATCAACTCAACCGCCTTCTCCCATTCGCCGGGCAGAATGACCTCACCGGGGGCAGTGGCGACGCTGCGCAGTGCTTCAGAAAGACCTTCACGGTCAGCACTACCGTTTTGCTCAATCGCCAACGCGATCAGGAAAGCAGCATCGTAAGCCTGGGCGGCGAACACAGCACTGGGATCCAGCTCAGCAGCTTCGGCGGCTTCGATAAAAATATCGGTGCCGGGCAGGTCAGGACTGCCGGGGCGCGTGGCGATCATACCGTCCAGCACGTCCGCACCGATGGCTTCAATCAGGCTATCGCCGACCATGCCGTCAGCGCCTACGTACTGGGTAAACATGCCGCTTTCATAGGCTTGACGCAGTACCGTTTGACCCGACGTATCGGCATAAGCCAACACTACCAGTGTTTCAACGCCGCTCACTGAAAGCGAGCCTAACTCAGAACGATAATCCGCGCGGTTATCTTCGTGGGCAAGGTTCTCAGTAATCTCTCCACCGCCCGACTCAAATGCAGCGCTAAAGGCGTCCGAAAGCCCCTGACCGTAGTCGTTATTCACGTAGGTAACGGCGACTTCATCAATGCCTTTTTCGAGCAGCAGCTTAGCGAGCATTTCCCCCTGGAAAGCGTCTGACGGTACGGTGCGGAACACCAGATCGTTATCGTCCAGTTCTGATACGGCAGGCGCCGTAGAGGCAGGCGATACCATCAATACGCCACCGGGAATGGCCGCGTTGTTGGCTGCAGCAATAGTTGCACCCGTACATAGGGCACCCACAATCGCCGTCACATTTTCAGAGTTCACCATCCGGTCAGCGGCGTTTGAAGCGGCCGATGCATCCGAACAGGTGGTATCGCCGGACGGCATCTCCAACGTTTGGCCATCTAGAATACCGCCCTGCTCATTGACCTGTTCAACGGCTAGCTGCGCCCCTGCAAAAATCGATGGCGTTAAACTTTCGATTCCCCCGGTAAAGCCGCCCAAGAAGCCAACTTTGACCTCTGCCTGTGCGAATCCCGTCATTGCCAGGGTGGAGGCCGCCACAGCTGTGGCTAATGCGCGCTTATTGATCATATTATTTGTCGCTCCCAGTGTCGTAAGAGATGATGCATTTTTTTAGTATGCCTCAGCGATCAATCACTAAGGCTGCTATTAATCTGGAACTGGAACGCCAAAAACACAAGCAACGCTTTCTAACGCTCGTCGTCTTCCTCTAGAAAGCGCCTGCGTTCAGCAAGCTGCTTTTGAAGGCGTTTGTGGCGATAAAGCCGCACCAGCGCAATCGTTAACGCGGTAACTAGCATCGCAGCCAACACCCAACCCTGCCAGGGGCGAGCGGCGTTACCCATCACCGTTTCCAACGTAATTATCAGCATTAAGCCAATCGCCTGGGAGCCGATCGCTAGCGCGCGCAGCCTATCAAAAGCAGGTGGGGGCATAACATCTCCGTAATTTGTAGCTCGCATGGTATGGTCTGCCAGTGTACCTGCTTCACGAGAAAATCATGAATGCCATCGCTCTCGGCCCACTGCTGATTTCATTACCGCGTCTTTATGCCATCGGCTGCGCGCTGCTGTTGCTACTCTGTGCACGGTTACTGCTAGGCCTTCCCCGGCGTGACCAGCAGCGCTGGTTTACCGGGCTTATCATTGTTTGGTTAGTCGGCGCCCGATTGGGCCACCTTATGCTTAACCTGGATAGCTATAGCGCCGCCCCGCTTGAAGCGCTCAAAGTGTGGCAGCCCGGCTACCACGGCCTATGGGGCATGGCCGCAGGCTTGGTATGGACGGCCTGGACGCTACGTGCACGCCTGCTAGCTATGGGAGGGGCGATGGCCATGCTGATTGCCGCCTCCAGCTTATGGCTGGTACTAGTCACCTTGGCGCCCCTGGGTAAAGACTTTGCCGTTGCCTCCCTACCGGAAGTCACCCTTGAGGATGTGGAAGGCAATCAGGTGGATCTACCGTCGCTCACCGACAGCGGTGACCTGATTATCGTCAACTTATGGGCTACCTGGTGCCCGCCCTGCCTGCGTGAAATGCCGCTGCTCGAGGAGGCCGCTCAGCGCGATGGCGTCAGCGTGGTGGTGGCAAACCAAGGCGAAGACCTGCTCCCCATGGTGCGCTATTTAGATGAGCAGCAGCTTGAATTTCGCTATGCGCTGCGCGACCCCAACCAACAATTAATGGCCCTTTTTGAAGCGCCGGGGCTACCCACTACCGTGCTATTCGATGACCAGGGAAATACCTTAGATGTGCATGTGGGCGAGCTTACCCGCGCCCATCTAGACCGCTGGTTAAAAGATTGATGCCGATACACCTTAATCCCCCCGCTGCTTTGCGTTAGAATCCCCCGCCCTGTTGCCGCCGGTGCTCCCCCCGGCGGCAGTCGACCCGTTTTGCAGACTCCTCCGAGGCATCATGAGCGATTTTTCTCCCGGCCAACGCTGGATTAGCGACGGTGAAGCTGAGCTTGGGCTCGGCACCGTGCTTAACTGCGACGCCCGTAGCGTTACCATTTTGTTCAGTGCCAGTCAGGAAACCCGTACCTACAATACCCGCCAAGCCCCGCTCACCCGCGTTATGTTCGGCAGCGGCGACCGCGTGCTCTCCGCCGACGGCTGGCAGATGGTGGTTGATGACAGCAAAGAGTCCGGTGGCCTGATTACCTATATCGGTGAAGACAGCGATGGCAACCTGCGCGAACTGCCCGAAGCCAAGCTCGCTGATACCATGCAGTTCGACCAGGCCCGTGACCGCCTGCTAACCGGCCAGGTCGATCGCAACGACTGGTTTGATTTGCGCTTTCGTACCCTGCACCACTATCAGCGTATTGAGCAGCACAGCGCGCTGGGCTTTTCCGGGCCGCGTATCGACCTGATTCCTCACCAGCTCTATATTGCCAATGAAGTCGCCAACCGCCATGCGCCCCGCGTGCTGCTGGCGGACGAAGTGGGCTTGGGTAAAACCATCGAAGCCGGCCTGATTCTGCACCGCCTGCTGCTCAATGGCCGCGTTGAACGCGCGCTGATTCTGGTACCCGACAGCCTCACGCATCAGTGGCTGGTCGAGCTACTGCGCCGCTTTTCGCTCAACGTCACGCTGTTAGATGAAACCCAAAGCCAAGCCCACGGCAGCTACAACCCTTTTGAGAGCGCGCAGCTGGTGCTAGCCAGCCAGGGCTGGCTGTTCGCCAACCCGCAACGCCAGGAGCAGGCGTTGGCCAGCCAGTTCGACCTGCTGATCGTCGACGAAGCGCACCATCTCGACTGGAGTGAAGAGGGCAGCGGGCCCGGCTACCGGTGCATCGAACAGCTCTCGGCGGTGATTCCCGGCCTGCTCCTGCTCACCGCTACTCCGGAACAGATGGGCATCAAGAGCCACTTTGCCCGCCTACGGTTGCTAGATAGCGAGCGCTACCATGACCTGGAGCGCTTCAAAGCCGAAGAGAGTCACTACACCGAGGTCGCACGCGCCATCGATGCCTTGGAGGCACTGCCCGGCAACCCTGATGCGAGTGCTCACGTCTCTGCAGTAGCCGATGACCGCGACAGCCAGGCGCTGCTGGCCACGCTATGTAACGAGGAGGCTAGCCAAGCGCAGCAGGACGCCGCTCGCACCCAGCTCAGTGAAGCGCTGCTGGATCGCCACGGCACGGGGCGCGTGATGTTCCGCAACAGCCGCCGCCACGTAGGCGGCTTCCCGGAACGGCGCTTAAACCTAGCGCCGTTAGCATTGCCTTCGGCCTACCGTCGTGTTGTGCGCCGTCTAGAGCGCGACGAGGATTATCTTGATGAGCTGCTGATCGAGACCGGCATGGATCATCCGGACGTGCTGATCTATCCCGATGCGGCCTACCGCGAGCTCAGCAATGATCCGCTCAACGGCGAAGACTGGTGGCACATCGACCCGCGCGTCAACTGGCTGCTGGAAAAGCTCAGCGACGACAGCGAGAGCGGCTTCGCCAACGAAAAAGTCTTGGTCATTGCCCACCACCGTGAAACCGCCGAAGGGCTTGCCGAAGGACTGCGGGTGCTGGGCGGCTACCATGCGCCGGTCTTCCACGAAGACCTCTCTTTAATCGAGCGTGACCGCGCAGCGGCAGCGTTTGCCGATGAGGATGAGGGCGTGCAGGTGCTAGTCTGCTCGGAAATTGGCTCAGAGGGGCGCAACTTCCAGTTCTGCCGCCACTTGGTCATGTTCGATATGCCTCAGCACCCCGATCAGTTGGAACAGCGCATTGGCCGCCTGGATCGCATCGGCCAACGCCACGCTATTGAGCTACACATTCCTACTTTTGAGGGCAGCCCCGGCGAGCGTCTGCTGCGCTGGTATAACGAAGGTATGGATGCGTTCAGCGCCCCGCATGGGGTCGGCAACGATCTATTTGATGCCTTTGGTGACGCCCTGGCTGACGCCCTGCTGGACGATGAAGCGCTTGATGAGATTATCGCCGAAACCCGCACGATGTTTAGCGCCAAACTGGCGGAGCACGATGCGGGCCGTAACCGGCTACTGGAACTCAACGCCTGCCGCCCTGCCCGCGCTCAGCAGGTCATCGACGCCGTGCGTGAACTTGACGAAGACGCCGCCCTGCCGCGCTACCTTGAACGGGCACTGGATATTTTTGGCGTGGAGAGTCAGGAAATCGGCAAGGGCTTGATGCACCTGCAGCCCAGCCAACATATGCTGGATGGCCTGCCGGGCCTGGTTAAAGGCGAAGAGGGCTTTACCGCCACCTACAGCCGCGCCCAGGCGCTAGCCCGCGACGATGTGCAGCGGCTCTCTTGGGAACACCCACTACTGCGGGAAATGATGGGCCGCGTGCTGGATGGCACCATGGGCAACTCGGCGCTGGCGCTGCTGCGCCACGACGCCATTCCCAGCGGTCGATTGATGGCCGAACTGGTGTTCCGCACCCACTGCCCGGCGCCCAAGAAGCTGCATCTTAACCGCTTCCTGCCGCCCACCGCGGTGCGCCTGCTGCTGGATGAATCCGGCGCCAACCTGACCAGCAAGATCTCCTTCACCGGTTTGGGCAAGAACCTGCAGAAGGTGAATAAATCCCTGGCGCGCGATCTGATCAAGAGCCGCCATGACCAACTGCGTGAACTGCTCACTCAGGGGGAAGGCGAAGCCGAGCGCCAGCTGCCCAGCATTGTCGAAAATGCTGAAGCGCGCATGCGTGCACAGTTGGATGCCGAGATTGCCCGTTTGACCGCGCTGGCCGAGCACAACCCGGCGGTGCGCGGCGCTGAAATCGACGCGCTGAAAGATGAGCGTAAGGCGCTCAGCGAAGCGATTGAAAATACCCGCCTACGTCTGGATTCCGTGCGGGTAATTATCACCGTTGACGCCGATCGTTAATCGCCAAGCGAATGCTTCCTAAAGGATCGCCTCAAGCGCCTTGTCCAATGTGGGATATTGGAAAGTAAACCCTGCCGCTTCAAGGCGCACGGGGCGCATATCCGCCCCGGTCAGCAATAGCCGAGACATTTCCCCCAGTCCCGCCTTCAAGACAAACGCGGGTACGGGGAAAATGGCCGGTCGATTGAGATGTTTGGCCAGGGTTTTGGTAAAGGTGGCGTTGGTGACCGGGTGCGGCGCGCTGCTGTTAAAGGGGCCGCTCAAGGTATCGTGATTGATGAGAAACAAAATCGCCGCGACTAAATCATCACGGTGAATCCACGGCATGAATTGCTCACCGCTGCCAAAGCGGCCACCTAACCCTAGCTTAAACGGCGGCAGCATTTTCTGCAGGCTGCCGCCGCCTGCATCTAGCACCAATCCCGTACGCAAAATCGCTAAACGCACCCCCATCGCCTCAATCGGCTGGGCGGCTGCCTCCCACTGTTTGCACAGACGATGGGCAAACTCATCATTAGGGATTGTCTCTTCGGTCACTACGCGCTTGCCCTGATCGCCGTAATAGCCCATTGCTGAACCCGATACCATTACCTTCGGCAATGGCTGACCATTAGCCTTTAACTGTTCACACAACGCGACCAATTGCTCAGTTGACGCTACACGAGAATTTATCAGCTTGGCTTTCTGCTCATCGCTCCAGCGCTTACCGGCAATAGACTCTCCAGCCAGGTTAATTAGCGCGTCCGGTGGCGACTCAATAAACGCCTGGGCGCTGTCACGAATATCACAGCCGCTAGGCAAGCGATCGCGTACTTGATGAGGGTGACGGGAAACCACCTGCACCTCGTGGCCCTGCTCTATCAGTTTTTGGCATAGCCGCTGGCCGACAAACCCACTGCCTCCGGTCACTAATACGCGCATGGAATTACTCCTGTTGGTGCCACCGTTCGTTGTCAGCTTGGCGAAATGAATCAATCGACGACCAAATTGTACGACATCTATACACAACTGCTACAGTAAGCTTTCAGTTCTATTCATACGACATCTAAACAACGCTGCGAGGAACCATGGCGATACTGCCTCTAAGTGCTCAACAATCGGTCGCCATCATTGGTGCAGGCATCGCAGGGCTTGCCTGTGGGCAGGTACTCGCCAATAGCGGCGCTAGCGTTACGCTGTTTGATAAAGCCCAAGGCCCTGGCGGGCGCATGTCGAGTAAGCGCAGACCCAGCGCGACGCTGGATCTAGGCGCTCAGGCTTTCAGCGTGCGCGACGCAGACTTTCAGCGCGCAGTTGATACATGGCTATCCATTGGCTGCATCGCTTCCTGGCCCACCGCTACCTATCAGGCTAGCCCAAATGGCTGGCAGGCGCATAACGATGGGCAAAAGCGCTACGCCGGTGCTCCTCGAATGAGTGCCTTGACGCGTCATTTGGCCGACTCGCTAACGGCGCTACCTCAGGCAGCACTGCATACAGGCACTTCCATCACGTCACTCAAACGCACGCAAAAAGGGTGGCAGTTGGTAGCGGCGGGCGGCATGACCCATGGGCCTTATGATCAGGTAGTGATTAGCGCACCACCGCCCCAGGCCCATGCACTGCTGGCAATGTGGGACGACGATTTGGCCACCGCTTGCCAAACGCGAAAGCAACGCGCCTGCTGGGCGGGATGGGCGATTTTTGACGGACCGCTTCCCGCCATAGCCGGTGTTGACCCAGACTGGCAGATGGCGCGGGTTGCCCACCCTGCCCTGCATATTGTGTCACGTAACCAAACAAAACCAGGACGCGCTGCTCAATCTGAAAGCCTTAGCCTGCTGGCTCAACTCGACTGGAGCGAAGCACATTTGGAGCAGCCTGCCAGTGAGGTGGCTAACCAACTTCTTACTGCTCTAAAAAGTTTTTTTCCCGTCTCAGCAACGCTACCCGACCTGATTGAAACAGGCGCGCACCGGTGGCGCTATGCACAACCAGCGGCCGCTTGTGAACACACATACTTATACAGTGGAAACGGTTTGGCCTTGTGCGGCGATAACTTTTGCGACGGCCGCGTAGAAGATGCCTGGCTATCAGGCCACCGCTTAGGGAAAGCGCTAATAGGCCGGTCGGTCTAATTATATAAAATATTATACGGGCTAAGAGGGATTCTTATAAAGGTTGTACCGAGTAGCGACAAGTTGTACAAATGAGCATACAGTAACGTACTAATGTTCAGATCTTTGATTAGGCAGTCTCTACATGGAACACGCTTCACCTTCGCCGCGGCGAATAATGTCCGGCCCTTACAGCGCGGCGCTGCAGTTAACTAGCTTGCGGTTCACTAGATTGCAGTTAACGAAGAGGTACTGGCGCACATGAGTCTTAAGGCGACCCATCCCCCCGATACGCCCCTCTATCCGATACGCGAAGTGTCTCGCTTGACGGGCGTAAACTCGGTCACCCTTCGCGCTTGGGAACGACGCTACGGGCTAATTCGCCCCCAGCGCACCCCCAAAGGGCATCGCCTTTACGCTCAAGACGACATCACACGCATCGAACGTATCTTGCAGTGGCTCAATCGTGGTGTGCCGGTCAGTCAAGTCGCCGACTTGCTTGACCAGCCAGAAACAATTGAGACGCCTACCCCTGATGCCGGCGATTGGGCTAGCCAACGCCTGCAGCTGCAAGCCATCATCGAAGCGTTAGACCTGCCCAAGCTAGAGGCTTTTTATTACCAGAGCTTAGCGCTCTACCCGCTGAGCATTGCCATTAACGAGCTTTGGCAGCCGGTTGTTTTAAGCTTAGAGGCGAAATGGGCCATTCAAGCAGATCAGTTAGTACGCCGCACCTTGGAAGCATTTTTGCGCAGCCAAGTGGGCATCCGCTTACATTATGCTAACCAGGCTACCCGGGGCCCGCTGATTTTGCTCAATGCCATGCCCGATGACCCTGGCCCGCTCTGGGTGTTGATGTCGGCATTGATGGCCAGCGAGCAAGGCTACCGAGTACAGATGCTTGACCACTCGCTGCCACTGGAGGATCTCCCTCAGGCAGTCGCGCGGCTACACTCGTCGATGGTCCTGCTGTCTAGCGGCCAGCGCGAAAGTGACAGCTATATTCGCCAAGCGCTGCCTAAAGCCGCCGAGACGCTTAATGTGCCCATCGGCGTGTGTGGTGAAGTGGCGCGCCTGCGCGAAGCCGATCTGCGCGATAGCCCGGTTCACATGCTAGGCGATGACCTGCCTCAGGCGATTGCTCGCTTGCGTCCTCTCTTACGCGAGTCAGGCGTACTGTAACCAACACGCTCTTACCCTGGCCGTTCGCTCTCTGGCGACCGGCCATTTTTTTGTGCCGCAGGAGCCCCTATGACAGGAAAGCCTATGAAACGTCAATTGGTTTGGCTGCGCAGCGACTTGCGTATTGATGACAACACTGCCCTGGCTGCCGCAGCGGCCAAAGGGCCTGTCATCGCGGTTTTTTTGCGCAGTATTCCCCAGTGGCAAGAGCACGGGCACGGTGCCAACAAGCTGGACTTTTGGGCGCGCGGTGTCGCCGCCGTTAAAACAGCCCTTAACGGATTGAATATTCCGCTGCTTCATCGCGATATTGACCACTATAACCAAGCGCCAGACGTACTGCTTGAGATCGCTCGGGAACATGATGTTGAGCAGTTGCACTTCAACTGCGAGTACGCCCTCAATGAGCGTCGCCGCGACCAAGCCGTACAAGATGCCTTTAAAAAAGCTGAGAGAACCGCCCATGGTTATCACGATGCCGTGGCATTTTCCCCTGGCAGCCTGTTAACCGGAAAAGGCGACTTTTACGGTGTTTTTACCCCCTTTTCCAAAGCGTGGCACAAGCAGGTCACCGCCGACCAGTTAGCGCTGCGCGAGTCACCACCGGTGCAAACAGCACTGGTTATTAAAAGTGATCCGCTGCCTGCGCTACCGACCCTTGACAGCACACCGATTGAAGAGCGCCTGTGGCCTGCCGGTGAACGGCCCGCGGCGGATAACTTGGCGCGTTTCCTGCGCTTTCGTGGCCGCCACTATAAAGACCAGCGCGACCTGCCCAAGGTACGTGGTACCAGCGAACTCTCGCCCTATCTGGCACTAGGCATGATCTCCCATCGCCAGTGCTTGCAAGCCGTAATGACCGAGAATGGCGGTCATCTTGGCGATGGCGATATTGGCCTGACGACCTGGGTTAATGAACTGATCTGGCGCGAATTTTATCAGCATGTCGCGGTAGGGTTTCCGGAGGTGTGCCGCTATCAACCCTTCCAGGCACACACCAAGCAGTTGCAGTGGCGCGACGATGATGAAGGCTTTCAAGCCTGGTGCGAAGGGCGCACCGGCTACCCTATCGTCGATGCGGCCATGCGCCAGTTAGTCGCCACCGGCTGGATGCATAACCGGCTGCGCATGATCACGGCGATGTTTTTAAGCAAACATCTCCTAATTGACTGGCGACGCGGTGAAACCTTTTTTATGCGCCACTTGGTGGATGGCGAATTCTGCGCCAACAACGGCGGTTGGCAGTGGGCGGCCTCGACGGGTACCGATGCCGCGCCCTACTTCCGCATTTTTAATCCCACCACCCAATCCACCCGTTTTGATGCTGACGGTGAGTTTATTGCCCACTGGCTGCCTGAGCTTGCTGACCTGCCCGCCAAAGCGCGCCATGCGCCGCCTCAAGACCTACTCACCGATGTGCAGTACCCAGCGCCGATCGTTGATCACAAAGCGGCACGTCAACGTGCGCTGGACGCGTTTAAATCACTCACTAAATAATCGCTTCTGTCCCCGCTTCCTTAAGCCATTATAGTTATAAAGCTAATCAAGGAGACCGTCATGGCTGAGCCTGCGGCGCTGGAGGCGTTCTGCGCCTTTTTCAAAAAACTGGACAATACCTGTACAGAAAAGCTATACGAGGTATATACTGAAAATATAATTTTTAGTGACCCGCTGCACCATATTGAAGGTCGCGAAGCGTTAGCGCGTTATTTTTCAGCCATGTATGAAAATGTCGAGCAGTGCCACTTCACTTACCACACTCGGCAGTTGCAAGGGCAGCAAGCGTTTGTAACCTGGACCATGACGTTTATGCATCCCCGATTGGCAGGTGGCCAGGCTGTCAAGGTCGAAGGCTGTAGCGCACTCACCTTTGCCGCCGATGGGCGCGTTGAGCGTCATCGCGATTATTTTGATGCTGGCGCCATGCTTTACGAACATTTACCGCTGATGGGAAGCGCCATTCGCTGGTTAAAAAAACGCCTTGCCTAAGCAGTAACATCACGGCGGGGCGCACGAGGAGGCTTAATGAGTACATGGGAAACGCCCCAACGTATTTGGTTAACCGGTGCCACGTCCGGCATTGGTGAAGCGCTTGCCCGTAAATTCATCGCCCAAGGCCACCAGGTGGTACTCAGTGCCCGCAACGCGGAGTCACTTGAAGCGCTGTGCCAAGGCCACCCCAATGCCCATCCGCTCCCGCTAGATGTTAGTGACCGCCAAGCCGTGCTTAACGCTGGCGAGACCATTGCCGAGCGCCTGGGGGCATTAGATTTAGCGTTATTCAATGCTGGTACTTGCGAATACCTGAACGCTCAACAGTTCGATATGGATTTAGTCGAGCGCGTTTTTAAGCCTAACTTATTTGGCACTTTGTACGGTGTCGAAGCCGCTCTGCCGCTGCTGCGGGCAGCACGGCAGCAGGGTCTGCCCGCCCGACTAGCGGCCACCTCCAGCGCCTCGGCCTATTTACCGCTACCCCGCGCAGAAGCCTATGGCGCTTCTAAAGCCGCCGTCAGCTACTTCCTGGAATCGCTGCGCTTGGATCTCGATCAGGAAGGCATTGATGTCAGCCTTATCCACCCCGGCTTTGTGAAAACGCCACTCACCGAGCGAAACGACTTCCCGACGCCCATGCAGGTCACCGCCGAGCAAGCGGCCGATGCCATTATCGCAGGCCTGGTAAAGGGTCGACTGGATATCCATTTTCCACGCCGGTTCACCTATCTGGTCAAATTGCTGGGCATTTTGCCTCCTGCCTTGCGCCGTCAGATAGGCCTGCGCATGACCCGCGCCCAAAAGGAATCGTCATGAGTACCGTGGTATCAAATAGTGCTGGGGCATCTCAGCGTATTGCCATTGTCGGCAGCGGTATCAGCGGCATGGCCGCTGGCTGGTACCTTTCCGCTCAGCATGAAGTCACGCTGTTCGAGGCGGATTCGCGGCTTGGGGGCCATACCGCCACGATGGACGTGGACGTAAAAGGGCAGACGTATGCGATCGACACCGGCTTTATTGTCTTTAACGACTGGACCTATCCGCACTTTCAGCGCTTGATGGCAACCCTGGGCGTTGCCTCACAAGCCACTGAGATGAGTTTCTCGGTGCATGAAACGGCAAGGGACTTTGAGTACAACGGGCACACGTTAGGATCGATGTTTGCCCAACGACGCAATTTATTTAACCCCTCTTTTTATCGCCTGCTGCGCGATATCCTACGTTTTAACAAGCAGGCCACTAAAGCGCTTGATCGCAACGAGTTCCCCGAACAGATGACCCTAGGGGAATACCTGGATCGCCACCACTACAACCGCGATTTCCAGCAGCGTTACTTACTGCCCATGGGAGCCGCCATTTGGTCGGCCAGCATCAGCGATTTACGCGCCTTTCCGGTGGCATTTTTTGTACGTTTTTTCCGCAATCACGGCCTGTTATCGGTTAATCACCGCCCCCAGTGGTACACCCTTATGGGCGGTTCGAAAAGCTATATCCCTAACCTAACAGCCCCCTACGCGTCGCGCATTCACCTCAATACGCCGGTAACCAAGATTACCCGCGAACGCTCTGGAGAGCGTGCTGGCGTTACGATTACCACTCCCGCTGGCAGCCAACACTTTGACCAAGTGGTGCTCGCCTGCCACGCCGACCAAGCCTTGGCGATGCTGGGTGACGCCAGTGCAGACGAGAAAGCAGTGCTCGGCGCCATGCCGTATCAGGATAACGAGGTGGTGCTGCATACCGACACCTCCCTGCTACCGCGGCGCAAACGTGCCTGGGCGAGCTGGAACTACCGGCTGGATCAGCGCGATAGCGAAGCACGGGTATCGGTCACTTACGACATGAATATTCTTCAGCGGATAGACAGTGACACCACGTTTTGCGTGACCCTGAACGACAGCGCCAGCATTGATACCGATAAAGTGCTGGGACGTTATACCTACGCGCACCCGCAGTTTACCTTGGCTGGCCAGGCGGCGCAGGCGCGCCACGCTGAGATATCGTCGACGGCGCATCGTACGCATTTTTGCGGTGCCTATTGGCGCAACGGTTTCCACGAAGACGGGGTGTGGAGCGCCCTGCGCGTCGCCCAGGCCTTGGGCTGTGACGAAGCTGCCCTGCCTCCCGCGGAACCTCTGGCGCTGCCTGCTCATGAGCTGCTGACACCGCAAGGTGTCGAGGGACTGGGATGATTGCCGCACCACGTTCGCGTATCTATCGTGGCACCCTGAGCCACCGCCGCTTCACGCCCAAGCCCCACGCATTCAGCTATCAGGTATGGATGGCGTGGTTGGATCTGGACGAGCTACCTGAACTGTTCGACAAGGTGCCCGGCTTTAGCGCCCGCAGGCCTGCCCTGGCGCGTTTCCGGCGGGAGGATTACCTAGGCCCGGTGGATCGCCCGCTTAAAACCGCCGTGCGCGAAGAGCTCGTTCGTCAATTAGGCAGCGCCCCCACGGGGCGGATTTGCGTGCTTACTCAACTGCGCACGCTGGGCTGCATGTTTAATCCTATCTCCGTTTACTACGCCTACGACCATTTGGGTAGATTGGCAGCCGTATTGAGCGAAGTCACCAATATGCCTTGGCGTGAGCGTACCCGTTACGCCAGCGCGGTGGACCCTTCACGTCACAGCCACCAGGCCCGTTTCGACAAAGATCTCCACGTTTCGCCTTTCAATCCCATGGATATGACCTATCGATGGAAATTTAACGCCCCCGGCGAAACGCTCTTTTTGCATATGGAGAACTGGCGGGAACAGCAGTGCCATTTTGATGCCACCCTGACTCTGAACGCCTCCCCCGCTACTCGTGGCGCGCTGATAAAAGCCTTGGCGCGCCAGCCATGGATGAGCCTGAAAACCGTCGCGGGCATTCATTTTGAAGCGTTACGCCTGTGGCTGAAGCGCGTCCCCGTTTATAACCACCCCAAGCAGCGCAAGGAGACTTCAAAGTGACGACCCTGCGTTCTACGCCGCCAAATATTCAACCTGTTGCGCAAGACCGCTTAACCAAGTGGCTGAAACCGCGCCTAGTGGCCCAACTGGATACCTTTCACGGTGGTCGTATTACCCTCATTGAAGGTGACCAGTGCCACCACTTAGGCCAGGGAGGACCGTTGCAGGTAACCGTGGTAATCCGCCACTCACGCGCCTGGAAGCGGCTGGCCTTCGGCGGTACCGTCGGCGCTGCCGAATCTTATATGGATGCTGATTGGGACGCCGACGACCTGGTCGCCCTGGTCCGCCTGTTTGCCGCCAACCTGGAACAGGTTAATACCAAAATGGAGAACGGCAGTGCCCGCATTGCCCGTTGGTTATTGGGTGCCGCCTACCGTTTTCAGCGCAACAGCCTAAGCGGCTCCAAACGCAACATTGCAGCCCACTACGATATTGGTAACGACCTGTTTTCAACGTTTTTGGATCGCCTCCACTGGATGTACTCCAGCGCCGTTTTCCCCTACCCGGAAGCTAGTCTGGAAGAGGCCTCAACCTACAAACTGGATTTGATGCTTGAAAAGCTTGATGTCCGGCCAGAGCATCACCTGTTAGAAATTGGCACCGGTTGGGGTGGTCTGGCGATTCACGCGGCGAAAACCCGCGGCTGCCATGTCACCACTACGACCATTTCCGATGAACAGCACGCTCATACTGCTCAACGGATTAAGGAAGAGGGGCTGGAAGACAGGATTACCCTGCTCAAACAGGATTACCGTGAATTAACAGGTCGTTATGACCGGCTTATTTCGGTCGAAATGATCGAGGCGGTGGGGCACCAGTATCTTGATACCTACCTCAATAAACTCGACAGCCTGTTAACCGACGACGGGCAAGCCATGCTGCAAGCCATCACCATCCGCGACCAGCGCTTTGAAGACGCTAAGCGCGACATGGATTTTATCAAGCGCTACATTTTCCCCGGCGGTTTTCTACCCTCGCACCATGCCATGTTAAGCAGCGTAATGCGCAAAACGTCTCTAAACGTGGTCGCGTTGGATGAAATAGGCCCGCACTATGCCCGCACTCTGCGTGAGTGGCGCCACCGCTTTGAAGCCAGCCTGGAACAGGTACGCACGCTGGGGTATGACGATCGTTTTATCCGTATGTGGCGCTACTATTTATGCTACTGCGAAGGCGGCTTCATCGAGCGCTCTATCGGCACCTGCCACCTGCTGCTGGCTAAACCAGCGGCGAAACCCATACCGCTCACCGGTGCGCTCTAAATGGCATCACGCAAGTGGCATGCACTGCTGTTCAATGCCCTGCGTTTTGAAGCTGGCTGGCTGCTATGCGTAGCAGGTGGTTCAAGCGTTGCCGCACTGGCGGGCGGAGGCTTGCTAGCCTGGCACCTATGGCGCTGCGCGCTGCCAGGAGAGTGGCGGTTCATCGCGGGATTTGCACTGCTCGGCTTGATGGTCGATGGCAGCTTAAACCTGCTGGGAGGCTTTGATTTTAACGATCAGGCACTGGTGCTGGGGTTATTACCCCTTTGGCTATGGATGCTCTGGCCGCTGTTTGCCACGCTGGTCTATCACTCGCTGGCGTGGCTGTGGCGTTATCCGCTACTAGCCGCGCTGTGTGGCGCTGTTAGCGGCCCGCTCTCGTATTACGGCGGCGCGCTACTCGCGGAGGTGACGCTTGCCCCTTGGCTGCTGCCAGCCCAGGCGCTGATATGGGCATCACTGTGTGTAGGCATTAGCCGTTTTTATATGCGTTAAGAAGCGGCAGAGGCAGTGGCTGGCTCAGGCAGCAAACGCATTTCCAATTCCGCGGCGGGTAGCGGTCTGGCAAAGTAGAAACCTTGTACGGACGTACACCCGGCATCTACCAAAAACTGACACTGCTCTTTGGTTTCAACGCCTTCGGCAATCACTCCTAGCCCCATGCCTTCCGCCATCGCTAAGACCGCCTTCACGATCGAGGCATCCGCTTGATCATGTGGCAACTCTTTAATGAATGCCCGGTCGAGCTTAATTTTGTCTACCGGCAAACGCTTCAAATAACCAAGCGACGAATAGCCTGTCCCAAAGTCATCAATGGCAATCGCAAAGCCTTGGTCGCGCAGCGCCTGAAGGCGTGGCCCCATATCGCCAGCGCGTTCGTCAAGCAGTACCGACTCGGTCAGCTCTAAACCAATTTGTGAAGGTTTTAACTGATAACGCTTTAGGCAGGTCGTCAACTGGCTTTCCAGGTCGCCTTGAAAGAGCTGCAGTGCCGAAATATTGACCCATATCGTCATTTTTGGCATGGCGCTATTACGCCAGTGCGCCTGTTGGGCACAGGCCTTTTCGATCACCCAGGTACCCAGCTGGCTCATTAAACCGTGCCGCTCGGCCAACGGAATAAAGTCGCCGGGGGAAATCATGCCATCCTTGGGATGGCGCCAGCGCAGCAGTGCCTCCATACCCACCAGCTCGCCGCTAGCAGGCTCATGCTGGGTTTGATAATGCAGTTCCAACTGGTCACCGGAAATAAGCGCAGCGCGTAAATCATTGACCAGCGCCAGTTGAGGATTATCCTGCTTATCCAGCGCCGGGCGAAAGCGCTGGCTTAAGTTACGCCCCAGTCGTTTAGCGCTGTAAAGCGCCGACTCTAAGCGCTGGAAGAGCACGCCTGAGTCGTTACCATCCTCGGGCACTCGGCAACTACCGATCGACAGTCCTAAGCGCAGCGATTGGTCGTTAATTTCAAATGGCCGACTCATATGCTCACGCAGGGTGGCAACCCACTGGTCATGATCGTCAAAAGTGGTGGTGCGGATCACCATAAACTCATCGCCGCCCAAACGACCTACAATACTGCCCGCCACATAGCTGGTTAAACGTTGACCAAAGCGCGCTAACAAGCGGTCACCCTGCTCCACCCCCAAACTATCATTGACGGATTTCAGCCCATCAATATCGACCAGCGCCATATCCAAGCTCTCTCCAGCGCGCAGATGGCGCAGCCGGGAAGCCAGCAGATCGTGAAGGCGACGACGATTGGGTAGCCCTGTGAGCGGATCTTCATAGCCGATACGGCGCAAATCACGCTCGCGGGCTTTTTGTGCCGAAATATCGGTAAACAGATTAATAAAATGAGTGATGTTGCCGCGGTTGTCGGTCACGGCGCGTACTTTTAACCACTCAGGATACTCATCGCCGTGCTTACGGCGGCTCCACATTTCACCTTCCCAGCGGCCGGTACTTTTCAGCGTGCTCCAAAACGTTTGATAAAAGTTTTTATCGTGCCGTGGCGCTGCCAGCGTCTCCAGTTTCAGCCCCTGAATCTCTTGGCTCGAGTAACCGGTCACTTCGGTGAAGGCGGGATTAACCACGATGGCGCGATTTTGCGCATCGGTAATCACCATGGCATCGCTGGTGAGCCCTAATGTATCTTGGGACAGACGCAGGCGTAGCCGCTGTTGACGCACTTGGTTCCAGGCATCCCATAGCCCTAACGTAACCAATGTCGCGGCAACTAGGCGCAGCGTCGCATCGGGTATCCAAACACAGGCAGGGAGCGCCGTCAGCGCGACCCAAACTAACGGACGATTGAGAGAAACAGGAAGCCACATGGCAATTCGCTATACCCTATACAAATTAATCTAGATAAAAAATTTAGCGC
>NZ_PJBT01000088.1:0-1575 GCF_002836035.1 Halomonas sp. MES3-P3E
CCGCTGGTAACGGTCACAGGGCTGCCGAAATGCTCCCGCACAGCTTCAACGATCCCCAGCGTTGCCGTGTCGATCGTGTCGAAGCCGCAACCGCAATTACATGTGAACTCGGCGCGGGTGAAATGCATCGCGATACGCTTGGTCATGAGACCCCCTTAAAGATGTTGCTGACGATAGTGCCCACGGCAGCGCCGAGCGATCCCAGCAGCACTAGCGCCGCCGCACCTACCGCCGCCCAGCGCCCAGAAAGCTGCTGGTTGTTTTGATCAGCCAACCGGGAAGCAACGGCGTGACCAAGCTCGACATCGCGCAGGCGGGCTGAAATATCGGTGATTTGGGACGCCTGACCCTCGATTTGGCCCGCATGATTGTTCTGCCGCTCTTCCATGCGCGTCAATCGATCCAATACCTGCGAAATGCTGGATTCGATGCGGTCGAGTTGCGTATCCCGGTTCGGTATCTCACTCATAGACACATGGCCCCCTCGACCGAAGCCTTTAACCCACAATGCATAGTCATCTCTCCGTAAACGATGAGAGAAGCCTACGCGGGCGGTGGTAGCGGCTCCGCTGGCAGTAGTTCAGAGACCAAGCGGCATTTGCGGGCTGGGTAGGCGCCGCTCGCCCCTACTGGTGATCGGCCCTGCATACTGAACATCGATGTCGAGGATATAGCCCAACGTGAGCGGTGAGATCTTCACCGAGCGAGCCACCACCTCGATACTGTCGCCGCGGCGCACCATATCGCGAGCATCGATAACGTTAGCGACCCACTTGCGCGACATGCCCAACTGCTCGGCGATCTCATCGGCATTCAGCCCCGTATCACGCAGCGCCAAGATGACGCGGTTCTTAATGGCCCGCTGCAGGTACTTACACGGGGATGGGTAAAGATGCATTCCACCGAATTGCTGACATAGCGCCACCGCATCCGCATAGCCCAGCATCGCCACCAGCGCGTGATTGACGTGCAGCTTGTCCGGCTTAGGCACATACACGTAAAGCGTCTTGCCACTACACCGCTGGCGCAACTGGCGCACCAGGCTTAATGCCTGATCGCGCCCAATAACATCGGCAACCTGCTGAACGCTCGGCGGTAGCTGCATTACTTCCTCCAGTCGGTGCCTGCCATTAACTCACGGGGCTTGCCCTTAACTTCGGTGCGCGGCCAGCTGGCGTACTCCTTCAATACCGCTTTGGCTTCCTCATAGCCACGCGCCAGCACAGCGCAATAGCCTTCGTACTCGCTCCCTTCCAGCCACTTAAGCTGGCTATCGGCAAGATCTGCATCACGCGGGGGCGTTGCCTTAAACTCCAGATACATCCCATGCCACCCGCCACGCGCTTGCCGAATAACCAAGTCAGATACGCCCGCCTTACCCCCTTGCGCCTTCATCGCACTGGCCGTCTTCCAGCTGCGCACACCGCCGTTAGGCACATGGTAAGTGGCGCTATGGAGCTCTCCTGCTGGCGTATGGCGCTTGCTCTCCCCTAGCAGCCAGCGCATAACAATGGCTTGCTCATTACCTTCCCAGTCCGTAGGGCGCTTACGCGGCTTGCCGCTGGCGGTGCGGGA
>NZ_PJBT01000089.1:0-1574 GCF_002836035.1 Halomonas sp. MES3-P3E
CCGCTGGTAACGGTCACAGGGCTGCCGAAATGCTCCCGAACGGCCTCAACGATCCCTAGCGTTGCCGTGTCGATCGTGTCGAAGCCGCAACCGCAATTGCATGCGAACTCGGCACGTGTGAAATGCAGCGCGATACGCTTGGTCATGAGACCCCCTTAAAGATGTTGCTGACGATAGTGCCCACGGCGGCGCCGAGCGATCCCAGCAGCACTAGCGCCGCCGCACCAACGGCGGTCCAGCGTCCAGATAGGCGCTCATTACTTTGGTCGGCAAGCTTGGATGAAACGGCATGGCTCAATTCAACCTCACGGAGGCGCACGCTAATTTCGGCAATCTGCGCGGCTTGCCCTTCGATCTGGCCCGCATGATTGTTCTGCCGCTCTTCCATGCGCGTTAATCGATCCAATACCTGCGAAATGCTGGATTCGATGCGGTCGAGTTGCGTGTCCCGGTTCGGTATCTCACTCATAGACACATGGCCCCCTTGACCGAAGCCTTAGCCCACAATGCATAGTCATCTCTCCGTAAACGATGAGAGAAGCCTACGCGGGCACGGGTAGCGGCTCCGCTGGCAGTAGTTCAGAGACCAAGTGGCATTTGTGGGCTAGGTAGGCGGCGCTCACCCCTGCTAGTGATCGGCCCTGCATACTGAACATCGATGTCGAGGATATAGCCCAACGTCAGCGGCGAGATCTTCACCGAGCGCGCCACCACCTCGATGCTGTCGCCACGGCGCACCATGTCGCGTGCATCGATAACGTTAGCGACCCATTTGCGCGACATGCCCAGCTGCTCGGCGATCTCATCGACAGTCAGCCCCGTATCACGCTGGGCCAAGATGACGCGGTTCTTAATGGCCCGCTGCAGGTACTTACAAGGGGATGGATAAAGATGCATTCCGCCGAACTGCTCGCAAAGCGCCACCGCATCCGCATAGCCCAGCATCGCCACCAGAGCGTGGTTAACGTGTAGCTTGTCCGGTTTAGGCACGTACACATATAACGTCTTGCCACTGCACCGCTGGCGCAACTGGCGCACCAGGCTTAACGCCTGATCACGCCCAATAACATCGGCAACCTGCTGTACGCTCGGCGGTAGCTGCATTACTTCCTCCAGTCAGTGCCTGCCATCAACTCACGGGGCTTGCCCTTCACCTCGGTGCGCGGCCAGCTGGCGTACTCCCTCAATACCGCCTTGGCTTCCTCATAGCCACGCGCCAGCACGGCGCAATAGCCTTCGTATTCACTGCCTTCCAGCCACTTAAGCTGACTGTCGGCAAGATCTGCATCACGCGGGGGCGTTGCCTTAAACTCCAGATAAAGACCATGCCACCCGCCGCGCGCTTGCCGAATAACCAAGTCAGATACGCCCGCCTTAGCCCCTTGCGCCTTCATCGCGCTGGCAGTCTTCCAGCTGCGCACACCACCGTTAGGCACGTGGTAAGTGGCGCTATGTAGCTCTCCTGCTGGCGTATGGCGCTTGCTCTCCCCTAGCAGCCAGCGCATAACAATGGCCTGTTCGTTGCCTTCCCAGTCGGTGGGCCGCTTACGTGGCTTGCCGCTGGCGGTGCGGGC
>NZ_PJBT01000090.1:0-1560 GCF_002836035.1 Halomonas sp. MES3-P3E
CCCGGATTTCTCATAGCACCTCAGCAAGTACCGCACCCAGGCCGCCATGCTATTAAAAACCTATTGGTACATCTTAAATTGCCTACTTTTTAACCACTTTCCGTCGTTCAGATACACTTCCCCCTTTCCCCCATTGCGTCGGGCCGGGGGCGCCCGCGCATTCAGTTCGGCACCAACCGCCTGACGAGATCGGATAGTTGCGCTTTATAGGGGTAGCTGTCACTCATCAACACCCGGATTCGGCGCGTATTGCGGATGATGACCGCGCCCACTTTGATGAGTTTGAGCCTCAGGTTGCTTGGGCTCATGCGCTCAAAAGGGGTCTTCTTCAGGTAAGTACGTAAGCGCTCGAACAGCGTATAGGCGAAGCCCGATAAGATCAGCCGCCACTGATTGGCCCACCAGTGCGTACTGGAGGTCCGGTCAGCAAACAGGCTCAGTTGTTGATCCTTGATTCGGTTTTCCATGTCGCCCCGAGCACAATACTGCTCGTAGTAAAGCTTGAAGCCGTCGTCGTAACGGGAGCTGATGATAAATCGGGGATTGGAGCCCAGCTCGCTTTCTTCTAGACGAGCGACCACCCAGCGTGGGTATTTCCAAGAGTGTGCTTGATACGGGAAGCGGAACGTCTCTGCCACTTTGCCTCCCACCTGCCATTGGGTCTTGCGCACCAGCATCATGGGCACGTCCACTTCCTTGAGCAGCCGACTGTTCTTACCGATACCCACGATATAGTCAACGTGATGCCGATCGCACCAGTTCAGCATCCGGGGGCGACAAAAGTGACTATCACCTCGTAACACAATGCGCGTATCGGGCCAGTACTGGCGGATAAAGCGCACCAGTAACGCCAGGATGGCCCAGCTGTGATGGCTGTCGCTGTGGTCACTGGTACGCAGATAGCTCACTAGCAGATGGCGGCCACAGAAGACATACAGCGGGAAGTAGCAGTGGTGATCATAATAGCGGTTAAAGAACTTCCCGGGTTGCTCGCCGTGCACGGGAATATCGGTGCCATCAAAGTCCAGCACGATTTCCTTGGGGGGTTGGTCATGCTGCTCAATGAAGTGATGCCACAGTAACGCATGGGCCTTCACCATCGCTTGCCGGTCTACCTTCTGCTCGCTCCGACACAGTGTAGACTTACCCGCCAAGACTTCATCTTCACCTAGCGCGGTCTGAAGCGCTTGGTCGTAACGTAGGGCCTCATGGTCGTTAAAATCTTCGTAGCCCGCGGCGACACCGAACACCCGCTGACGCACCAGAGTGTCGAGCTTGTGACGAACCTGTTCCGGTGCGCGGGGATCATGAAGCACGGAGGCCAAGCGGTGCGTCAGACGATGTTGTTTATCGACTTCCCGTAGCAAGAGCAATCCAGCATCGGAGGTGATGTGGCCCCCAGAGAAATCGGCTTCAATTTGCCGGCGTGAGAGTGGCGAGAAGGTCAGTTTTTCAGGTACCATTTTGGAAGCGGCGGTTGGTGTTGGTTTTTGGTGTAAGGCCCTGAAACGTTAACACTTTCAGCCGCTTTCTTTTATACCCCGTGAGAAATCCAGGCTA
>NZ_PJBT01000091.1:0-1545 GCF_002836035.1 Halomonas sp. MES3-P3E
TTTTTCGTGTGTCTACAAATTAACCCTTGAGGGCAAACGGCAAATAATGGCGTTGCATATTCCTGGGGATATGCCTGATCTCCAAAGTCTGCACTTGCAAGTTATTGATATCAACATTGCTTCACTTAGCCCCTGCAAGCTTGGTTACATACAGCACCAAGACTTATCGCTTTTATTTGAGCGCCACCCTCGCCTCACTGCGGCTTTCTGGCATGAGACGTTGGTGGATGCTTCCATTTTCCGAGAATGGTTGTTGAATGTAGGGCAACGTGAAGGCTATTCACGGGTCGCTCATATTATCTGTGAGCTCTTGCTGCGCCTGGAGGCGGTGGGGCTGGTACAGGATGAGAACACTTTTGATATGCCCATTACCCAAGCGGAGCTTGCGGATGCAACGGGGATGACCCCAGTGCACGTAAACCGAGTGCTACAGGCCCTTCGTAACGATGGCTTGATCATTACGAACAAAAGAAAGGTAACCATACCTGACTGGCAGAAATTAAAGGAGGCTGGCGAGTTTGATTCACTTTACCTTCATCTTGAGAAAAAGGTCATAGGGTAAAGTATTTTTTACTTTTGATATAATAGCCATGAAAGGCGGATTCAAGAGTTAAACCCGACCTGTAAATCTTCTCGTTAGTAGCTAGGACGCCAGGGCCAAACACCTCACCTTAAAAACCGTTCTCCTGTCTGTACGCATATAATAGCGGCATCATCAGGTAAGTAGGAAGAAGCTCCTCTTTCCAACTGGAGGGTGGGCCTTGATCAGAAGGCTACCCAAAAAATATGTTATGTTCCAAGGTAGAAACCCCATTTGATCAAGCCTTTCCTTTACAACCCCCTCCCACTAATTACTTGAAACGGGTGTTAAAGGCTCATCATCAATATCGGGATCATGATGGAATGTAGCAGCTAGTGTATTAGTCTGTTCTTCTAACCCTACTGCTGTTTTTGCATCGATAAGAGGGGAATCGACTTCCACAATGTTCGTCTCGACAGTAGCGTTGACCACCAGCTCAAACCTGGGATCGTCGTAGCGATAAACGAATTCATGTCGGATTTCATCATCATCGAGAATACGTAAGCCAGCGTGTAGCAAATTAAGGTCTTGGCCTTGCACGACAACCTCTTCCTCCACAGGCCCCAAGATACGTAGCGTCACTTGGCCAGTCCATTGCAATGGCATGCTCCCTCTCCTTAACTGTGCGTGTAGCAAAAAGCATAAGCCGTGACTGCCCAAGATGAAAGCTCGCATCACTCCTTCCAGCTATCGACCTGTTTCATCGAGAAGCGATCTAACCTTGTACCGAAAATCGATGGTGCTTCGGGAAATAATAGACACGTTGGAGGCGATGCAATTTTGCAATGCGCTAATTGCCAGAAGAAGCTTCGTCTGCTTCTACGTAGGGCTAAAGCCATACATTCTGTATTGAATACTTGGTCGAGCTGGATGGGAAACCCTTATGCCGCCCTGCGAGTTATGCGAAAGGTGGGCTGATTATTCCCTATTGCTCTTGTGTACATAGCAAAAAAGCCCGCTGATTG
>NZ_PJBT01000092.1:0-1512 GCF_002836035.1 Halomonas sp. MES3-P3E
ATCGTGTGCCACGCTCTCCCAAGCGCGAAAGATCTTCTTCTGCAACGCCGAAACCGTCATCATCAGTGGTGAGCGTGAGTGTGGTAGTGGAGACGGCAATATCGCAATTAATGCACCTATTCGACCATTTGCCAGCGTTATCGAGCACGATGCCTAATATTTCAGAAAAGTCGTGAGCCTCAATAGGCACTTGGTCTTTCTCGTGTGCCGAGTGGGTAAGGTTGAAAATGCGCTCAGGGTAAAGACTACGGAACATCTCGATGAGCCGTGAACTATCTCGCGTGACGTTCGCCATTCGACCCGCGTTAGGCCCTGCAATACGCGAACGACGCAGCTCTGCAGCTAACTGAGCGTTAATATCTTCAATACGACTGAGCAGTTTATGCCGTCGGTTTTCATCAATGGGCCGATTGCCGCGCAGTACTTGGGTAATTGCTGCCAGCGGGGTTTTTAATGCGTGTGATAGGTTGGCGACCGATTCTCGCGAGCGCTTCAGACGAAGATCAATGTCGTCCATGAACCAGTTCAACTGGTCGACTAATTCATCTAGCTCCGAAGGGGCTACTAATGACAAGCGATCACGTTTGCCTGATCGCAAGGCTTCAAGCTGTTGACGCAGTTGCCAAAGTGGCGTGAGGCCGCGGTTAACTGCCAGCATATTGAGTATGATGAGCATTCCTAAAAGCACGGCGGCAATTCCACCGACCCACCAATGCAAGGTAGCAAGTCCTGCTTCTACCTGAGAAAAATCCTCACCCACCAGTAATACGCCGTTAGAACCCTGCCACTCAAAATGGCGGCGGTAGACGAGCATGTGCTGATCGTTATGTTTAACGTCCACAAGAGCATCGCCGTTCTCTTCCAGCAGAGGCGCCAGCTGTTGCTGCCATTGCGGGTCGGAAGCGCTGACCGAACCGTTAAAGCGGAGTACGTAGAGATGATGAAAGACTTGATAGCCTTGGCTAACCGAGTCTAGCGCAGTCGGGACAGCCGTTTGGTCCTGCTCGAGCTGTGCGACCGCATGATTGGCTTCGCGCTGAAGACGCTCACCCAAAAAATCCCGAGCAAGATTCTGTAACAATATGCCATGCAGTAGCCAGGTCGTCACCACCACAAATAGCGCCACGCCACCTAGCCCGGATTTCTCATAGGTCCCCAGCAAGTCTCGCAGACTGTGCGGGTTACCGCCATTACCGCTCATTGGCGGCCGTGACTGATCAATAATCGATCAATTCCTGTTGTCCGGACACACGGCCCCCTTTCCCCCATTGAGTCGGGCCGGGGGAGCCCAGGCTTCTATCCCGGAACCAGTTGACGCACCAGGTCAGAGAGTTCGTCTTTGTAAGGATAGGCATCGCTCATCAACACCCGTATGCGCCGAGTGTTGCGAATGATGACCGCGCCCACCTTGATCAGCTTCAGCCGCAGGTTACTGGCGCTCATTCTCTCGAAGGGCGTCTTCTTCAAGTGGGCCCGTAATCGCTCGAACAGCGTGTAGGCAAAGCCCGACAG
>NZ_PJBT01000093.1:0-1504 GCF_002836035.1 Halomonas sp. MES3-P3E
AGTTAAACTGGCCTGTTCAAACTGTGGGGCACGGGCTGTGACGTGACCTTGTGAATCGATGATGGCCGTCACGCCATTACTGGTAGCTCGAAGTAGGTGACGACCATTTTCAAGGGCACGTAGACGCGCCATTTGAAGATGTTGGTGTGGGCCAATGGAACGCCCAAACCACGTGTCGTTGGAAACCGTTAATAGCAGCTCGGCATTACGCGCCTGTTGGGCGACATGGTCGGCGAAAATGATCTCGTAACAGATAGCATTGCCAATGGTGGTTCCAGCCACGTGTAACGGAGCCTGTACGTCTGAACCAGGGGTCAGCCGGGGTGTTGGCAAGTCGAAAAAAGCAAGGGTGTCAGCGAGGAGGCTTTGGAATGGCAAATACTCGCCAAAGGGCACCAAGTGCGCCTTCTGGTATTCGCCTTGCACATCATTTAGCCCTATGACGCTGTTATAAGAGCGCCCTTCACTGTCGCGTTGCAAAATGCCGGTCAACAAGGCGGTGTCAGGCCCCAGGTCGGACGCTACTTGTTCCAGTATTTGCTGTGCTTCCTGCTCAAGCATGGGAAGGGCTGCCTCAGGCCAAACGATGAGGTCGATATCCCTTGCTTGCACCCGTGTCATCGTCGTGTAGATACTGATCGCTTCGCGCTGCCCTTGGGCAGTCCACTTAATGCGCTGATCAAGATTCCCTTGCAACAATGCCACCTGGATGGGCTTGCCAGCCGGGGTTGTCCATTGGGCGGGCAATAGGAATGGAACGATCCACAGGGCGGCCATTGGGACGAGGAAAATCCAGCGGCGACGCAGTACCTCTACCCCTAACGTACCTGTCAGCGCGGTCATGAGTGACAGCAAGTACACACCACCAACGGGCGCCCATGGGGCTAGTGGAGAATCTATCTGAGAGGTGCCCAGCAATAACCAGGGAAAGCCGGTGAGCAACCAGGTGCGTAGCCATTCGCTCACCACCCACATACCGGCAAAGCTAAGAAAGGCGAACCGTGGCCCCGTGATGCGTCGATAGAGCCCAAAGGGGACTGCAAAGAAGAGCGCCAGGACGCTAACAAATAGCGTGGTGAGGAACATCGCCATCAAGGCCCCGGTGCCACCGAAATCGTGAATAGCAACGAAGACCCACGACGTGCCTGAACCGAACAGGCCTACCCCATAACACCACCCTCGCAGGGTGGCCATGGCGGGCGTTAGCGACGCTATTCTCCAATAGACCAGTGCCACGCTCACTGGGCCAAGCCACCATAGGGAAAAAGGGGCGGCACTCAAGGTAGTCAGTACCCCAGCGGCGAGCGCTACAACGCAATCGACTATTGGTGAGCGTCGCCCAGCAAAAAACGTATATTCTTTATCTTTATCGACCACATCCATAGCGTTACTCAGTGCGCTTAAATGTAGGCCGCTCACGCCATAGCGCCACTGCGTATACCACGACACCTGCCAATAACGCGATATCAGCCAGGTTGAAGGCCGGCCAATGCCAGTCTCGCCA
>NZ_PJBT01000094.1:0-1490 GCF_002836035.1 Halomonas sp. MES3-P3E
AGCATGCGTCGGGCTTCTACGCCGGTGGTTGGGGTTCCAATGTCGATTTTGGTGACGGCACCAGCTATGAGCTTGATCTTTATGCCGGATTCTCCGGCTCTGTGGAAGAACTGGGTTATGACGTTGGGTACATTTATTATGCGTATCCTGACGCGCCGGGCTCCATCGACTTCGGCGAACTGTACGGCGAGATCAGTTATGGCATTGCGGCCATCGGCCTGGCCTACACGATCAACAGCGACACCAGTGGTGATGGGGTGTTCGTGCAGGGGGATGCCTATTACTACGCCTCTGTTGGGGTGCCTCTGGAGGACAGCTACAGTGCCGGTGTGACGCTTGGCTATTACGACTTCGCTGATGACGGCAAGGCTTCTGTCGGCGAGGCAAGTTATTCACACGTCGCCGCCAACGTTACAAAGGATGCGGGAAACTTCGGTTCTTTCAGTGTTAACGTGGAGTACGCGGACATTGAGTCAACCGACGCGCTTGGCTCTGTCAACTCGGATGATCCGAAGTTCTGGCTGGGTTGGAGCAGGAGTTTCTGATCGGCCAAGTGATCACAAGCAATTCAGATCCAGAATAAAAAGCCGGCCCAAATGACGGGCCGGTTTTTATTTATCATGCAAGAACCCACCATCGTGCGCCTGCCTTGACGCCCGGTGACTCGACATCCTCGCCCTTACCTCTGCCCCCCCCCTGCCGCCAAAGCTCATTTCTTATCCGGTGCCTGAATTTCAAACTGTATTAAAGGTTTGTCTGTAAGGTCGCTCCGGAATCCCACGCAAAAATGCTGACTCACTGACCTCAGTCAAACAGCCAGGATGATACTGAATGAACAAACGATTGTTGTTGTGCGCGATGATAGTTCCGGGAGCCTTGGCCGTCTCTCCCATGGTGTCGGCCCAGGCACAAGAGAGTGTGTCGCTGAAAGAATATCAGCAGGCCAAAGCCAGCCAGGCTGTTTCCCTGAACCAGGCCATGGTGATGGCTTTCGAGAACAGCCCGGTATTGGCTTTGAGGCGGGCCGCGGTCTCGATACAGCAGGGACAGTTATGTTTGATATTCGATTTCTACGGCCGACTCGTCTCCACAATGAATGAAGAGTTCCCCTTTCGCTGAATTTGAAGATGAAAACTGAAACCAACCACGGCCAGACTTTTCACGACCATCATCATTTCCAGACCAAGAAAACTCGACTCGCCCTCCATCATCTGGAATGCGGTAGTCGATTTGGCCCTCAACTGCTCCGAATACAAAAAAGCCGAGGCCATCTTCATCGAACTGGAAGTATCCGGGCTCGATAAGATCAACAAAGTCTTGATCCCACATTTCCATCCACTTAATTCGCCAGCGTCCAACGACTTTACTCAAACTACCTCCTTAAAACATAACAGTGATTATACGCCCTTCAACATAACACTATTGAGCGCGCCAGCATGATTATTGATGTTATATCGCCACTCAAACAGGCATAAACCACTGTTTCTAAT
>NZ_PJBT01000095.1:0-1490 GCF_002836035.1 Halomonas sp. MES3-P3E
GATAAAACCTGATTTGGTGAAAAACTGCTTCTTCATAATGGATACCTTCGGTTGGGTTTCATTGCTCCAAATATGATTTAGCAAAATTCCTGCCACATCTTATTTATTCTTGTTTATCATAATTATAGAGACAAATCGGCGCATTCTGAGCTTGCCCCCGAAAAACGACCGCAACACCTAGCGCCCCAGAACCTGTCACTGACCCGGACCGGCGCCCTGTTTTGATGCCATTCTCTGTAACTATTCTGTAATCTTTGCCAAGTAGGCTTTAATAGCGCTTCAACACACATAAGCAAACCAAAAAGGTGAGACAGATCATGAGCAAGAAATATTTGGGCTTGGCTTTGGCGATTTCTGCCGCTTCTGCTGCACAGGCCGGAACTGTTACGACCAGCGGCAAAGACCTTGTGATCGATACCGAGAGCGGTATCAAGGTGAAAACGTCTGACAATTCTGCGTCTTTTCAGCTCGGCGGGCGCCTTCAATGGGATTACGACGCCACGCAGTCTGACGCCAACGGTGTTGACACTACCGATTTCGACGTGCGCCGGGCACGCCTCTACGCCAAGGGCCACTTTGGCGACTGGGCGTACAAAGCCCAGTTCAACGTGGCTGAGAGTGATGGCGCCGACGGCGGGAACGCTGAGGACCTGTACATTCGCTACCTGGGATTTGGCTCGACGGCAACCGTGACTATTGGTAAGCAGAAAGAGCCATTCGGCCTGGAACAATTAACGAGTTCAAAAGACATCTCGGCCCTTGAGCGATCCGCCATGACCGAGCGTTATACCCCCGGTCGCAGCGGCGGCATCCAGCTCAGTGGCAAAGGCAGCAACTGGACCTACGGTATCGGCTATTTCGAGGCAGACGGCGATGGCAGCGACGACTTCAATAACACGGCAGTAACCGCACGGGGCACGGTTGCACCCGTTCAAACGAATAATGCTGTTGTTCATCTTGGTGCGGGTTATACCACGCGTGATGCCGACACTCAGGCCAATGAGGTCGATACGTTTAATCTGGAATTGGCCGGCGCTTCCGGGCCCTTCCATGCCCAGGCCGAATATTTCGATTCCGAGGAAGGCCAGGTGGATGTTGATGGCTATTACGTACAGCTTGGCTGGATCATCACCGGCGAAAGCCGTCCTTACAAAGCCGGAGCATTCAAGCGGGTAAAACCGGCATCACCCAAAGGGGCCTGGGAAGTTGTTGCCCGCTTTGAGGATGGTGACGGAAAATACAGTGATGTGGGGCTGGCCACGACCGACGGTGAGCAAACAACACTGGGCGTTAACTATTACGCCAACAAGAATGTTCGACTTGGAATGAGCTACATGGATGGCGAAGAAGCCAATGGCGCTAGCGGAGATGAAGTGCGTGCGAGGTTACAATATGCATTTTGACCGCATGGAGGTCGCTTGAATGAGTTTGCGGCTTGATATAGTTCTTGAGAGTTAATGAAATACTCAGGTTTTGGGCAGATATTAATG
>NZ_PJBT01000096.1:0-1400 GCF_002836035.1 Halomonas sp. MES3-P3E
CTACGACCACTCCCCGCCACGCCCTACACCTACGCCGAGTGGCGTAAGGCACGGCCGGGTATCGACTATCACATCGAGATCGAGAAGCGGCTATACAGCGTGCCCCACGCCCTGGTGGGGGTGAAGCTGGACGTTCGGGTGACCGACACCTCCGTGGAGGTCATGCACAAAGGGCAGCGAGTGGCGCTACATCCTCGTCATGGTAAGGGCCGCTTCGCCACCCTGACTGAACACATGCCTAAATCGCACCAGGCCCATCAGAACTGGTCACCGGGACGGTTCCTGAACTGGGCCAATGACATCGGCCCCGGCACGCTGGGCGTGGTGCAGAAGCAGCTCAAGGATCGGCCTCATCCGGAACATGGTTACCGCGCCTGCCTGGGACTTCTGAACCTTAGTCGGCGCTACAGTCGTGATCGCCTGGAGCAGGCCTGTGCCCGGGCGCTGGCCATCCACTCCGCCAGTTACCAGAGCATCACCTCGATCCTGAAGCAGGGGCTGGATCAGTTACCGCTGCCGTTGGTCGAGGAGCCACCGGAACTGACCGAGCTGCCGGTTCACACCAACGTTCGCGGCCCCCACTACTACCACTGATCCCGGAGAAACGTATGCTAACGCACAACACCCTCGATACCTTGCGCCACCTCAAGCTGACGGGCATGGGCGATGCCCTGGAACAACAACGCGCCCAACCGGAAACCCACGACCTGGCGTTCGAGGAACGCCTTGCCCTGTTAGTGGATCGGGAGGTGCTGCACCGGGAAAACCGTCGGCTGGACCGGCTGCTCAAGGCCGCCCGCCTGCGCGTGCCGGCGTGCATCGAAGACATCGATTACCGTCATCCCCGGGGACTGGAACGCTCGCGTATGGCGGCCCTGGCGAGCAGCGACTGGATCCGCCAGTCCCTGAACCTGTGCATCACCGGGCCTACCGGTTGCGGCAAGACCTGGCTGGCCTGTGCCCTGGGCAATCAGGCCTGCCGGCAAGGCCTCTCGGTGCGCTACCTGCGAGTGCCGCGCCTGTTCGAGCAGGTGCGCATCGCGCACGGTGATGGTAGCTACGGTCGGCTGATGAACCAGTTGCTGAAGACCAACCTGCTGATCCTGGATGACTGGGGCATGCAGAAGATCACGGCGCAGCAGCGGCAGGACCTGATGGAAGTAATCGAAGACCGACACGGGCGGGGCTCCACCCTCATCGCCAGCCAGTTACCCACGGAGCACTGGCATGACTACATCGGCTCCGCCACGCTGGCAGACGCCATCATGGATCGGCTCCTGCACGGCGCTCACCGACTCAATCTGAAAGGGGAATCACTGAGAAAAACCAACGCACAAAAAACGGAATCGGTTGACCCATCGTGACCGCTCAGCGTACAAAACTCTCTCCAGCGTGAAGGC
>NZ_PJBT01000097.1:0-1386 GCF_002836035.1 Halomonas sp. MES3-P3E
GGCGGTCTCAAGTTCCAAGCGCAACGCTATTGAAGGGTGCTCGGGCCAGCGACCGATTTCTTGAGCACCTCGGCGTAAACTTCCAGCGGCGTGCGCCAGTCCAGTGTCTTGCGCGGCCGCGTGTTCAGTGAGTCGGCGATCTCGTCGAGCTCTTCCTGGCTGTAGACCGACAGATCCGTGCCCTTCGGCAAGTATTGCCGCAACAGTCCGTTGGTGTTCTCGTTGGAGCCCCGCTGCCATGGGCTATGCGGGTCAGCGAAGTAGATTGCCGTACCGGTTTTCTGCGTGATCTCGGCATGCTTCACCATCTCTCTGCCCTGGTCGTAGGTCATGGACAGACGCAGGGCTCGTGGCACTTCATTGAGCTTGTCGCTGAAGCCAACGGCCGCCGCGGTGGCCGTGGTGCCATCCATCTTCGCCAGGATCACCAAGCGCGTGGTGCGCTCCACCAGCGTACCGACGGCGGAGCGATTGTTGGCACCGATGATGAGATCGCCCTCCCAATGGCCAGGCATCAGGCGGTCTTCGATCTCAGGCGGCCGCATATGGATGCTAACGAGCTCGGGAATCTGCTGGCGTCGATCCTTGCCACGGCTACGTGGCCGACGCTTGCCGTTGCCCTGCCGCAGGCAGGCGATGAGCTCTTTCTTGAGGCTGCCACGGGGCATCACATAGAGCGCGTTGTAGATGGCCTCATGCGAGACCTGTCGACGTGATTCGTTAGGAGACATGCGCTTCAGTGTGCGGGCTATCTGTTCCGGTGACCAGTACTTGCGCAGCAGGTAGACCACCAGCTCGAAGAGCTCGCCGTCGGGATGCAGCTTGGGACGCTGACGTGGCCGATGCCGCGTCAGGCGAGCCCGGTAGCCCGCCAAGCCGGCATCGTAGCCCTTGATGGGGTCGACCGTGTGGCGAGCGAGTTCTCGCGACACGGTGCTCGGTGCACGGCCCAGATGAGTGGCGATGGATCGGATTGAATGAGTCGCTCGCATCATCATGATGGCGGCTCGGTCTTCAGCAGTGAGATGGCGATAGCAGTAAGTCATAGCAACACCGTACCTGATGGGTCACGTGTTGCACTTGCTCATTGAGACCGCCATCCTTACAAAAACTTTCAGCTGCAATCTAGTTAATGTTAAACTAATTTTTATTCATATATAAACAAGTGGCAGTCACTATGTAAGCGACTGCCAACTCATACCGATTTCTAACAATATCGCGTTCATTTTTACCTAGTAGCAGCCCGGCATACTGCTGATACTTCATCTCTCTACCGCCCTTTACAACTTCAAACATATCTAGCTGAACACCCGTATCACTTATCTCTTTCAACCCATACGAGTTCAGCATGCGCTTTACGTCATCGCTGCAGTTTTTTCCAACAAC
>NZ_PJBT01000187.1:0-132048 GCF_002836035.1 Halomonas sp. MES3-P3E
TTGAAAGGGTAGCAATCGTGATTAAGAGGAACATGAGGGCCTAGGGTGATGGATTATTTCGCGTTTATAGGGGTAAGGCGGCCGAATGTCAATATCAGCTATCACCAAAGCAGTAGAAACCATCAGTTGGCCTCTTACACCGCCCCCATCGCGTGCGCCTTTCATAGTTAACTTTTGTTCACATTTGAATGGTTACAAACCTAGTGTAAAGAGAACTATATTATTAAAAATGAGTTAAGATTCATCAATAAGGATGCAGTTAATAAAAATTAATCTCGCTTGATGATAAAGCCTCTTTTCACTTAGGTGCCTCCCCTTGTGCCTGTGCTCCCAGTATTATTTAACTAAATACAGAGAAGGCAAAATGTACAATACCTTTTTTAACGCATCACTCTATAAAGCATTACTAAATCATACGGCCTGTATTTTCTTTACGCCACAAGGGGTAATCAAGCACGCTAGCCAATCGTTTTTAGAGGTAATGGGTGCTCGGTTACAGGAAATTAAAGGGCAACATCACCGTATATTCTGCGATGCCGCCGAAACACAACGCCCAGAGTATCAAAAATTTTGGCTGTCGCTTGCCGCTGGTAAAAGCCACCATGGGCGCTTTCGCCGTTTTAAAGAAGATGGAGAAGAGGTGTGGCTTGAAGCAACCTACCTGCCAATATGCACACGTATGGGTAAAGTAACTCAAATTCTTAAAGTAGCGAACGAAGTTACTAAAAGCCACCAAGCAGCTAAACACCAAGATTCGCTGTTGCATGCCCTGCACCGCTCCACGGCCGTGATTGAGTTTACGCCAGAAGGCGACATCCTGGATGTAAACCCAAACTTTGAAAAAGTAATGGGTTATCGCAAAGAGGCACTGATCGGCAAACATCACTCTATGTTTTGCCGACCTGATTTTTATCGCCAGCAACCCAACTTTTGGCAGAATCTTGCCAGCGGTGAATTCAAAAAAGGCCGCTTTGAACGGGTTGATGCACAGGGCAAAACCGTATGGCTTGAAGCGACGTATAACCCTGTTGAGGATGAAGACGGTAACGTCATAGCCGTTGTTAAATTCGCCAGTAATATTACGCCTTTGGTTGAAAAAGCCACCGCCACGACAGGTACGATAAGCTCAGCACAAAGCAGTACGTCGCAAATTGAGCAAACCGCTAAAGAAAGCCTGGGTCATTTAGATGAGATGGTGAAAGGCGCCGCACAGGCCGCGCAAACGCTAGTCCAAGCGCAAGCACTGATTGATGAATTGCATAAGCAGTCACAAGGTATTCAAAAAATCACCGAATCCATCGCAAAAATTGCCAACCAAACCAACCTCCTCTCGCTGAACGCTGCCGTAGAAGCCGCCCGTGCGGGCGAACAAGGCCGTGGCTTTGCCGTGGTGGCAAACGAGGTACGCCAACTCGCCAAAGGCGCCACCGAGGCGGTAGCGCAAATCACCCAGGTACTTAAAGACAACAGCAGCTTGGTAGAACGTACGACTCAATCCATGCAGCAAGTGATTCAGCAGGGCAAAGCCAGCCAGTCCAGCGTTAGTGAGATTGATACCATTGTGAATAAGATTCTTCACGACGCCCGCAATGTCGCCACCTCTATCGAACAACTCGCCGCCGATACGCATATTTAGCCAAACCGATTTCATGCACAAGGAAGTGCACCCTTTACACATCAACCTCCTTTTATCGCTTTTAAGCATGCTATTATCTAACCCAGCTTAACTAGTTTAGATAAACATGCCTGAAAGGATATTTACTGATGTTCGATTCGCCCGTTGCGGTTGCCACGCCTGCCGCTGTTGATAGCTTTATCGAGCGCTGGAAAGGCACCACCGGCACCGAAAAGGCCAACTATCAGCTCTTCCTTTCAGAACTGTGCACACTGCTTGAACTCCCCACGCCCGACCCCGCCAGCAAAGATAACAGCGAAAACGCCTACACCTTTGAGCGCCGGGTAGATATTCAAAACCCTGATGGCAGCGAAAATCGCGGCTTTATCGACCTCTACAAGCGCGGCGCGTTTGTACTGGAAGCCAAGCAAACCGGCAAAGGGCTAGAAACCAAAGGCTGGGATAAAGCCATGCAGGCGGCTTATAACCAAGCCGACCAATATGTACGCGCCCTGCCCGCTAAAGAAGGCCGCCCAGCGTTTATTTTAGTCACGGATGTTGGCCGCACGCTGGCACTCTACTCTGAGTTTTCGCGCTCCGGCGGCACCTATGTCCCCTTTCCAGATCCGCGTAATTACCGCATTAAGCTGGAAGACTTACGCCAGCCAGACATTCAGCAACGCCTTAAAGCGCTATGGGAAGCACCCGATACGCTAGACCCGAGCCAATACGCTGCCCGCGTCACTCGCGAGGTCAGCGGCAAGCTTGCTACCTTAGCGAAAACGCTAGAAGCCGATGGCTATGAAGTCGACCGCGTGGCGCATTTTTTGAAGCGCTGCCTGTTCACCATGTTCAGTGAAGACGTGGAGCTACTGCCCAAAGGCAGTTTCACCACGTTTTTAGAGCGCATGAAAGCAACCCCTGAACACTTTACTGACGCCATCGGCTCGCTGTGGGAAAGCATGAACAGCGGCGGTTTTAGCGGCGTGCTCACCGCCAAAATTATGCGTTTTAACGGCGGCTTGTTTAAAGGTATCGACCCGATTCCACTTAATGCAGAACAGATTCAGCTGCTTATTGATGCGGCCAAAGCCGACTGGCGGTTTGTAGAGCCCGCTATTTTCGGCACGCTGCTGGAGCGCGCCCTAGACCCCCGCGAACGCCACAAATTAGGAGCCCATTACACGCCCCGCGCCTATGTAGAGCGGCTGGTAATGCCTACCCTGATTGAACCACTACGCCGCGAATGGGCCACTGCGCAAGTGGTGGCGGAAGCCCACAACCAAAAAGGCAAAATCGACAAAGCGTTGGAAAGCCTGCGCGCTTTTCACCACAAGCTGTGCCAAATACGGGTGCTTGACCCCGCCTGCGGCAGCGCCAACTTCTTATATGTCGCCCTGGAACACATGAAGCGCCTTGAAGGCGAGGTATTAAACCTGATTGCCGACCTGAGCGGTGGGCAAGACAGCCTGGACGCCGAAGGGCTAACCGTCTCGCCCCAGCAGTTCCTCGGCATGGAAATTAACCCCCGCGCCGCCGCCATTGCCGAAATCGTGCTATGGATTGGTTATCTGCAGTGGCACTACCGTATTCACGGCAGCCTCGATCTGCCCGAACCGATTCTGAAAGACTTCCACAATATCGAAGAGCGTGATGCGCTAATTGAATACGACAGCAAAGAGCTGCTCTTGGACGAACATGGAGAGAAAGTCACCGTCTGGGACGGCATCAGCATGAAGAAAAGCCCCGCCACGGGCGAGCTGATCCCCGATGAAAGCGGCCGTACTGACGTTTACCGCTACCACAACCCCAGGCGCGCAGAGTGGCCAGAGGCGGATTATATTGTCGGCAACCCGCCGTTCATTGGCGCCTCTACCATGCGCCGCGCCCTGGGCGATGGCTATGTTGATGCTGTCCGCTCAGTGTATAAAGGCACCGTGCCGGAATCCGCCGATTTTGTGATGTACTGGTGGCATATTGCCGCTGAAGCGGTCCGCACTGGCAACGCCCAGCAATTTGGTTTTATTACCACCAACAGCCTGCGCCAAACCTTTAACCGCCGCGTATTAGAACCGCACTTAAGCGATGCCAAAAAGCAACTGTCGCTCACCTTTGCCATACCCGACCACCCCTGGGTAGATGGCAACGACGGTGCCGCCGTGCGCATCGCCATGACCGTGGGCCGCGCTGGCGAAGCACCAGGGCTTTTGCAGCAAGTCACCAATGAAAGCAGCGAAGAGAATCGTGAAGCCCATAGCGTGGCGCTTAGCCGCCGCGAAGGTAAGGTGTTTGCTGATTTAACGATTGGGGCGGATGTGGCGGGGGCAAAACTATTACACGCAAACAAACTTCTTAGCAATAGAGGGGTTGTTTTTATGGGTGATGGATTCATCATAAGCCGAGAAGATATCCCTGCTCTACACTTAGAAACAACCGAAATGGAGAAAATAATAAAACCGATAATGAACGGTAAAGATATAACATCTTCGCCAAGGAATTTGTTTGCTATCGACTTTTTTGGATTAGAAAAACATTTTGCAAAGGAAAATTATCCTCATGCATATCAGTGGCTACTTGAAAAAGTCAAGCCTAAAAGAGACCAAGACTCCAGAAAATCAAGAAGGGAGAAGTGGTGGCTATTTGCTGAGAACCAACCGAGGTTTCGCAGTTCAACAAAACTATTAAATAGCTTCATAGTCACGGTGATGACATCCAAGCATAGACTTTTCACAACACTAAGATCTCCAACTCTACCCGACCAAGGTTTAATAGCTTTTGCTACGGATAAAACATGGATTTTAGCTTGCCTCAGTTCTCGGACACATGCTCTCTGGGCTTTACATTCAGGCGGTAGACTTGGGGTTGGCAACGATCCCCGCTATAACAACACCCGCTGCTTCGAGACCTTTCCCTTTCCTGATCTTACCGACGAGCAGGCGTCGAAGATCGGCCAACTGGCCGAGCAGATCGACGCCCACCGCAAACGCCAACAGGCCGAGTACCCAACGCTGACGCTCACCGGCATGTACAACGTGATGGAAAAATTGCGCGCCGGGGAAGAACTCAACGCCAAAGAGCAAACCATCAATCAGCAAGGCTTAGTCAGCACCCTGCTCGCCGACCACGATGCTTTAGACAAAGCAGTTTTTAACGTCTACGGCTGGGATGACTTGGCAAAAGAGCTAGTCGGCCTACCCGGCGCCACCACGCCGCTGCCGGACAAACCCGCTGCCCAGGCAGAGGCTGAAGAGGAGCTGTTAATGCGCTTAGTAGCGCTTAACAAGCAGCGCGTCGCCGAAGAAGCCCAAGGAAAAGTACGTTGGCTACGCCCGGAGTACCAAGCGCCGGAAGAAGCAGCGCCCACCCAAACCGAGCTAAAAAGCGCTACGACGGCAAGCGAAACACTCACCGCTGAAAAAACCAAAGCAGCATGGCCCAAAGACTTGGCCAGCCAAGTCACTCAACTACGAGATATGCTCGCCGCCAGCCCACACAGCGCCGAAAGCCTGGCAGCCCAGTTCAAACGCAAACCGGTAAAAGGCGTAAACGAGGTACTCTCCGCCCTAGCCGCCCTCGGCCAAGCCCAGCAAGAAGGCGAGCAATGGCGATTGGTGAGGTGATATGAAAAGACCTTACGTAGTAGAGGCTAAGGAAATTCTGCGCCAATCGACCCAAGGGCGCACAAAGCCATTTATCATACGTGATGCAAATAATGATCAATATGTTGTGAAAGGCGTCAATGGCGTTGGCCAACAGTCACTGGTATCTGAACTCATTTGTTCTGAATTAGCACGACGCTGTGAATTGCCTGTTGCTGAGTACGCCTTAATGCGTTTTCCAACGGGCATGTTGGACTTTTCAACAGAACCACGTGCAGGGGATCTAGAGGGAGGAATGGCCTTTGCGTCTAAGGTAGCTCCCCACAGCCAAGACTTACTCTTCTCGTTAATAGGAGAGATCGACGAAGGTACCCAGCAGCGTCTCTTACTGTTTGATATTTGGGTTAATAATGAAGATCGATGTTTAAGCAGCCAGGGAGGCAATGTAAATCTACTATGGAGCGCTGTAAGTGGTTTGGTGGTCATAGATCATAATTTAGCTTTTGACCCCATAGACCACACAGGTAATTTTGAAAATCATGTATTTAGTCACCAACGTGAACGCTTTGCAGACCTCGAAATACGCGCACGCCACGAAGCGGTGCTTGACGCTGCACTGAATGATTGGGATATGATCACTGATTTAATACCTTTAGAGTGGCTCTACCGAGATATAGACGACGAGACCTCTGAGATACAGCCCACGTTAGCAGAGCGCTTTAATTTGTTAGTACGTTTACGCGATCCGTCCTTCTGGAGCTTGATATGAGCGCAATTATTTGTAATTACGCGGTACTGCGCTTTCAGCCCTATCTCGATACAGGTGAGTTCGCGAACCTGGGGATCATCATGCTCTGCAATAATGGCGAGTTTCTTCAGCGTGTCGAAACTGTTTCACGAAAACGCATCACTCATTTTTTCGATAAATTGCCAGCAAAGGTGTTTACTCAAGCACGCCAATATTTCGTGACTGAACTGAAGCGTACGGTTGATTTAGCCAACCGCCATAAAGGTCAATTGGATGTGCAATTGCGCATTTTCAATGAATTGGTAGAACCGCGCGAAGCTATGTTCCGCTTCAGCAATCCAGGCACACTCGCTGCAAAAGACCCAGTGGCTGCCCTTGACGAGCTATTCAATCGCTATGTTCATCATGATTTCAAACACATAGCTACACCAGAAGAACAGCTCACTAAAAACGTTACGCATTGGCTTAGATCACTGAATCGCAGATACACAGAGCAAACGCTGGGTAATGATATTGTTCGCGTAAAATTGCCATTTGTTTGGCAGGAAGGTGCGCGTATACGCCAGGCAATTAAACCCATCAGCTTCGATCTAGAAGACGCTAGCCGAATTATTGAAAAAGGAGATAAATGGCTGGCGCATTTACGCCGACTGAAAATGTCTGAAAATGCTCCTGATGACATGGTGTTTATCAGCCAAACACCTAACGTACACAAAGGCCCTAAACTACGCGCTTATCAAGAAATTTGCCGTGAGATAGAAAACCAATACACCGCGCGCGTACTTCCCGAGCAACTAGGGCAATACAATATTCTCAAGGCAGTCGCAGAGCCTGTTGTATAGAACGACAGGCATCTTAACGATATTGCTGCTTTTATGCTGCGTGAACTAAAGTTTCTCGGCTACGTGCTACGCAGCCGATACTTATGGACTCTAAAAAAATATACCCGTTTAGATAGCCAATATATTTTGCGATCTAGTACATGAGAGAGAAAGACTATGAAGGAGCCAAGCCAAGCCTAAGTTTCTGATCGTTTATTTCACTCAGAGAGAGCTTTTGCGGTTCGGAAAATCACCTCAATCCCCTTCGCAAGCTTATCGTAGTCAGTCCATTCCTCAGGTGCATGAGAGATACCATCGCGGCTCGGGACGAAGATCAATCCCGTCTGCGTTATTTTCGACAAGATCATAGCGTCATGCCCTGCGCCACTGGGCATCCAACGCCGCTTTATTCCACTGGCATCGGCATCTTTAGCGAACTGTTCCTGAATCTCTTTGGCCATTGGCGTGGACGGAATGGTTATCTTTTCGTTGATCTCGAACGTAAGACCGTCATCCAGAAGTTGCTTCAACTCTGTGCGAAGCTTGCCCTTGATCTCGGCAACGTTTTCCGCCTGCGGCGACCGGATATCAACGCTGAAAGAGACACTATTAGGAATGACGTTCGCACCACCCGGTTGAGCTACTATACGCCCGACAGTGCCAACAGCTGCCTTATCCACCTCTATAACGATATCAGGAATCCGAGCGATAACAGCTGCTGCCCCGACCATCGCATCTTTTCGGGCATTCATTGGAGTCGTTCCCGCATGGCCCGCCGCACCAATCACGGTCACCTCAATCTGTGACAGCGAGACAACCTCGGTGACAATGCCGATGTCTTCCTGGTTTTGTTCAAGAACCGGCCCCTGCTCAATGTGCAGCTCCAGAAAGGCGTGGAGAGAACCTGCTGACAGCGCCACTTCGTCAGACCTTGAAGGATCCAGCCCAAACTCTGACATTGCCTGTGCAACGGATATGCCGTTTTGATCTTTCAGTTCATACAGTTCCTGCTGTTTGACCTGGCCCGTCAGAAGACGAGAACCCAATAGCCCACTACCGAAACGACCACCCTCCTCCTCAATCATCGCAATAATCTCGACAGATCGTTCTGGTTTCAGGCCAAGTTCTTGAAAAACAAAAGCTGTTTCAAGCCCAGCGATTACCCCCGCGGGGCCATCAAAGTTACCGCCGTTCGGAACGGAGTCGAAGTGCGACCCCACTAACACGGGTGGAAGGGCCGGGTTTTTGCCTTCAATTCGCCCAAAAAGATTTCCGACGGCATCTTCCCTCGTCTGCAGTCCCGCCTCTTTCATTTTCCCCAGCAGATAATCTCGTACATCCCTGTGCTCTGCGCTGTAGGTAAGGCGAGTAGTTCCTTTACCAGGTGTCGATGTGAACCGTGCGATACACTCGATCATATCCTGAACTCGGAATTCGTTAATATGCTGCTGTGTCATTAGATCAATCCTGTAAAAATACCTGCTATAACAACGGATACCATAGTCACCGTGACAAATCCGGCGACCAGCATGGAAGGCATCATATGTGCGGAAAGGGCTGCGCGCTCTTTCTCATCGTCGGTAAGCGTGTTTACCACCTCGTTAGTAATAACGTAGTCCGCGGGGAACCCATAGAGCGCTGTCAGTGAACAGGCAAAAGCCATGGCCGGCGTCATTCCCAAAAGTTTGCCCGCCACGTAGGAAAAAATGTACATGCCAGCGATGCCGATAATGATCGCACCGAACATTGGGCCAGCGAGATCAAGCAGCATTTCAGGTGTTGCCCGGTTGAGACCACCAAAAATGAACAGCATCAAGACCATGATGACAAAGCCGAAAGAGTTCGCCGACTGCAGTGGCTGGCGTTCGAGAAAGCCAAAGGAGGATGCGAGTACACCACCAATCAAACAAAGTACAAAGGGGCTTATTTCGAAAAGAGGTTGAATTAGTTGAGCCACGCCCCACGCCAGAAAGGCAACAACTCCTAGCCGGAAAAGTTTGAAGTACACCGTGTTGTAGGCAGGTGGCATCTTCTGGAAGAGGCGCGGCAGAGGATTTTCGCCCAATGTCGAACCGGTTGCAGCATCGTCAGTGACTACCCATTGTCCAGCCCGATAAAGGTTGAGAACGCGACGTCCTTCTCGCTGAAGCATCAGCGACGTTAACGGATAGCCAATGAAGCCCTGCATCACATATATCAATATAGCAAGCACCGCGAGGCTCTCAAGTCCGGCCTCAGAAGCTGCTTGCGACATGATCAGTGACGACACAATGCCGCCTGTTAGTGGAGGAGTTGCTACAATTACTGTTTGGTAATCAAGAAAAAGCCGTCCCACAGTGAATAGAATTGCTGCTATACCAGCGATCCCGCAAAGTGCAATGACGACCGTTCGCCATTGCCGCTTCAATTCATCGATCGACAGCAAAGTGCCCATGTTGGTAATAAGCAGGTATATAGCGAGATAAACCACAGGTGTTGGAATGCCCGCGATCTCAACTATATTTGCGGGAAAAAAAGTCCAATAGCCAATTAGAAATAAAACGGCACATACAAAAACTGAAGGCAGCTTTGATTTGGTACGTAAAGCGGCCACATCGCCGATATAAAGAATGAACGCGAGTATTGCGAAGGCTGCGAGTTGTGACATGAGAACCCCTTTTTCCGGTTTGAACGCAGCCCGCTAAGTAGCTTTAAACTTGTAATATGCTGCGCGCTAAAACTCAATATAGATCCATATGGATTTATATTGCAACAGGATGGTGGTATGTATACCGTTGAAAGAGGTATCAAGGATGACTGACAAAAGGTTATCAATGCTTGAGGAGACCTTCTCCTCAGATCTGTGCTATCTAATGGCAATGAGCCACATCGTACTGGCTAATAACCAAGTAACTAGCCGTTTTATCGAAAAAAACTATGATATGCCAGTAAATGCGTGGTCAACGCTTTATGCAGTCAGCTATTTTCCAGGCATTCTCGCAAAAGACGTACAACTCCTCTTCCCGCGACCACAGAACTCGATCAGCAGGGCAATCAAACTGCTTGAGGATCGTTGCCTGATCAAACGTGAAGTAGATAATAATGACACGCGCGCTAAGCAACTTTTTCCTACCGCCGAAGGCGCCGCCTTGCTTTCGGAGATCGAAAATAAGGTGGTTCGGCGTCAAGAAGAGGTATTCGGCGCGCTGACAGACTTAGAACGAAAAACGTTTCTGAGCCTCTGCCGAAAGATCATCGATAGTGGCGCGCTAAATAGCTCATCAGCGCTCGATGTATTTTAGTGCTGCCGTTGATAGCAAGCATTTGAGAAGGTGACGGCATTTTTTCAATGGCCGCAAACATAAAGATATCCATATGTGTCATGTCCGAAGCAGAAGCTATCATCTTTAATGAACGATTATTGCTGTTGTCAGAAGATAACAAGGACAGTCAGCAGGAGGCTCGCGTCTATGGGCTAGGTATGTCAGTTAAGAGAGGCTGCATAAATGTTAATGACAGTCACCGATCAGGATGAACAACGCTAAGCCCTTAACGGCAACGCAGCCCCGATAGCAACAAAGATACCGCCGCAGGTGCGGTTGAATCCGCGGCCGACGCGTTTTAACCAGTGACGAATGCGGTTGGCCATATTGGCGAGCAAGCCTTCCACGATGCATTCGATAGCCACAAAGGTGCCTGCCAGCACGAAGAATTGCAGCATCAAACTGCCTTGGGGGTCGATAAACTGAGGTAGGAAGGCGCTAAAGAACAGTAGTACTTTGGGGTTGGTAATCGATGCCAATACGCCTTGGCGATACAGGTGCCACCCGCTCGCTCGGCTTGCATTAATATCAATGTCGCCCGTAATTGGCGGCGAACGCCACACTTGAATACCCAACCAAATAAGATAGGCCCCACCGACCCATTTCAGCACGGTCAGCCATACCACCGATGATTTAAGCAGTGCACCGATCCCAAACATGCATAGGGCAATAATCAGCATAAACCCTGTCGCACCGCCAACAATGGTAAATAGGGTTTTACGGCTGCCATGCATGGCGCCGTGGGTCAGCGCTAACAGGCCGTTTGGCCCTGGCGAAAGCGATAGACCAATGCAGGCGATCAGGTATAAAAGCCATGTGTCCAATAACATGTTAATGCCTCACCCGTGGAAAATGCGTACGTTGTGCCAGCATGTCACCGTTGTTTGGCGTTTTCCATCCGTTAATGCACCGACAATAAAAAAGCCTCCTGGGCGTATACCCAGGAGGCGTTCGGCTTCTTACTTTATTAATACGTTCGCGCGTCGTTCGTGCGGTTACATAACGCTTATGCGAACACTTCCGTCCACTCGTTGCGCTTGGCCAGCAGGTTGCGGGCCAGTTCCTGGGCACCTTCCAGGCTGTGGCTGGCGGCCCAGCCGCACTGCATTTCATTGCAGGCAGGTACTTCGGTAGCGACCAGCACATCGTTGAGCGTTTGTTCGATGATCGTCAGCACGCCGTCATAGTCGTCGTGATTGATCATCGCGATATAGAAGCCGGTTTGGCAGCCCATGGGGCTGATATCGACCACTTTATCAGTGTGATTGCGCGACAGTTCAGCCATCAAGTGCTCAAGGGAGTGCAGCGCTGGCATTTCCATGTGATCTTTATTGGGCTGGCAGATCCGCAGGTCGTACTTGTGGATACGGTCGCCGTTCTGGCCTTCTTTGATGTCGGCTAAACGTACGTATGGGGCTTTTACCTTGGTATGATCCAGGTTAAAGCTTTCGACGTTCATCTTTTTATCGGTCATGTTAGCTCCTTTTTACTTAAAACTTTTCGCTTAAACCATTTCGCTTACACCTTGGGCGCGTCAAAATTCCATGGCTCATCGGTGTAAACACACACGTTGGCATCTTCAATATCGCCATCTGGTGACTCAACGTGCTTGGCGAAGAAGTCTTGAATCTCTTTACGCTGGCAGTGCGCTTCAAACTCTTCACGACTGGCCCAAATTTCATGAAACACGATCGGATAACCGGTGCCCTGGGCAAAGGGGTTGTCAATCTGGCGCGTTACCGTGTAGTGAATGCAAGCATCTTCCCGGTGCGTATTCGGTTCTAGGGTCTGAAGTGCTTTAAATACGGCTTCTTCCTTGCCTGGTTTGGGTTTAAAGCCGGCAACACAGTAAATTTTTTCTGACATGCTCATATCCTAAGTCGTTAAGCGTGCGTCATTATGCGGCTTGTCTACGCAGGTTCACAACCTAGCGAATAATGCGTTCGGCCAATGCGCCTAAATCAGTGACCGTCATATCGGGCTCAATGCCCCAGGGGTCAAACGGCGCATCCGAATTACGCCGTATCCAGGCGCTGCGTAACCCGGCATGGGTAGCTCCAATCACATCAAAGGGATTGCTGGAAATTAGCCAGGTGTGTTCTGGGCGGGCTTCCAGGCGGCTGCGCAAATGGGAATACACGGCGGGGTCCGGTTTGAAGCGCTTGACTTCATCCGCGCTAATGACGTCATCCATATGGCTCTCAACGCCCGCACGCGTCAGTAGCGTCGAGACGGCATCGGCAGTGCCATTTGAGAACGCCACACAGCGGATGCCCGCATCGCGCAGTTGATCCAAGGCGGGCACGACATCGTCAAACGCAGGTAGCTCACCATACACCGCCATCAAGTGATCGTGATCGTTATCGGAAAGGCCGGTTTGTAGCGCCCGGTCGATAAAGACCAGCGCTTCGCGGGTACATTCAGAAAAGGGCACATAGGCGCCCATCAGGCCGTGGCGGAAGCTGTATTCAAGCTGCTTCTCCCGCCAGCGGCGGGCAAATTCGCCTGCTTTGGAAGCATCGGCCAAGCGTCGTTCCAGCTCAACGGTCACTCCCTGGGTATCAATCAGCGTGCCGTAAACATCGAAGGCTAATACCGGCTGCATCGTGGGCCTCTCCTTTACTATCAATTGGCTAACAACTGTATTCAGCATAGTCGTGGCCTACAAAAACAAAAGCGCCGCTGCACAGGCAGCGGCGCTCAAAAGGCTAATATAGGTGATTAAACCGTAAAGGCAGCCTCCTGCTGGCCGGTTTTAAGGTCGCCGGAGCGCACTAGCTCATCAGTCACGCGATCAATGGCGCGTTTGGCGCGGCCAATCATTTCGTCCACTTCACCCCGGTTAATGGTCAGCGGCGGTGCAAAGCCGAGAATGTCGCCTTGGGGCATGGCGCGTGCAATCAGGTTCTCTTCCATCGCGGCTGCCGCAACACGCGGGCCGACTTTCAGCGCTGGGTCGAAGTGCAGGCGCTGCTTGGCGTCTGGCGAGAACTCCAGCGCTGCCATCAGGCCTACACCGCGCACGTCGCCCAATAGCGGATGACCTTCAAAGTTAGCTTTTAGCTGCTGCTGGAAGTAAGCACCGGTTTCAGCGGCGTTGCCCACCAGATTTTCACGCTCGATGATATCCAGGTTAGCAAGGCCAGCCGCACAACCCAGTGCGTGACCGGAGTAAGTCCAGCCGTGGCCGATGGGGCCGTATTCGCCGGTGCCTTGCTCAAGCACTTGCCACACTTTCTCACCGACAATCACGCCGGAAAGCGGTTGGTAGGCGCTGGTTAAGCCTTTGGCGATGGTGACCAGGTCAGGCTTCATGTTGTAGTGATGGCTGCCGAAATCAGAACCGGTACGGCCAAAGCCACACACCACTTCATCGGCAATCAGCAGCACGTCATACTTCGCCAGCACGGCTTGGATGGCATCCCAGTAGCCTTCCGGCGGCGGTACGATACCGCCCGTACCCAGCACGGGCTCGCCGATAAAGGCGGCGACGGTATCCGGGCCTTCTTCCAAAATCATCGCTTCGAGTTTCTCGGCGCAATAGGCAGAGAACTCAAGCTCGGTCATGCCGTGCTGCTCAGCGGCACGCAGGTAATAGTGCGGCGCTTCGGTATGGCGAATGGTGTCAATCGGCAGATCGAAGTGATCGTGGAACGCTTTCAGACCGGTCAGCGAGCCAGAGGCGATACCGGAACCGTGGTAACCACGCATACGCGAGATGACCTTTTTCTTCTGCGGGCGACCCAGTACGTTGTTGTAGTAGCGCACGATCTTGAGCTGGGTTTCGTTGGCGTCTGAACCGGACATGCCGTAGTAGACCTTGGACATGTTCATGCCCGCGATCTTCAGAATGCGTTCGGAAAGCTCGATCTGCGGCTCGTTAGAGTGGCCTACGTAGGTATGGTAGTAGGAGAGCTCTAGCGCTTGCTTGTAGATTGCCTCAGCGACTTCGGTGCGGCCATAGCCGATGTTGACGCAGTAAAGCCCGGCAAAGCCGTCGATAAATTCACGACCATCCTTATCCACGATGTTGATGCCTTTACCGCCGGTAATCACGCGGCCCGGCAGGTCGCCGTGGGCGAAATCGCGCAGGTGGGTAGAGGCGTGGAAAGTGACTTTACGATCGCGTTCGATCAAATCCTGATGCAAGCTCATAGCGTTCTCTCTTATCTATAAAGGACGTATCGCCCGACAAGTCTGGCTCCTACAAAACCGGCTCTGGATGGCCGCTGTAGGCACCTAATTGTTTGAGCGATTAACGTTTTAATTCTGCTTATCGCCCGACACTCCGGGCGATAATGTGGATGTTAGCTACCAGAAACTGATCCCAGCGCGCCCAGGCAGTAATACTTCGTTTCCAGATATTCATCGATACCCGTGGCGCCACCTTCACGGCCAAGGCCGGACTGCTTCACGCCGCCAAAGGGTACCGGCGGGCCGGTCATTTTGACGGAGTTAACGCTGACCATGCCGTATTCCAGTGCGCGCATCAGCTTCCAGATACGGCGGATATCGTGGGTGTAGATGTACGCGGCCAGGCCGTACTCGGTGTCGTTGGCCATTTCGATCACTTCGTCATCGGTGCTGTAAGCGGTAATCCCGGCTACCGGAGCGAAGTTCTCTTCCCGCCATACCTTCATTTTTGGCGTTACGCCGGTCAGCATCACCGGCATAAAGAAGTTCTCACCGGGCGCCTGGCTTTGGTCTCCGCCAATCATCTTGGCGCCTTTGGAAATGGCGTCATCGACAATCGCGGCGGCTTTTTCCACCGCCTGACGGTGAATCAGCGGGCCCAGGTCAATTTCACCCTGAAGGCCATTCCCCACGGTGAGTGCCGCCATGCGCTCGGCGAACTGCTCGACGAACTCATCATGAATGGATTCGTGTACCAAAATTCGGTTGGCGGCTAGGCAGTCCTGCCCGGCGGTTTGGAACTTGGCATCGACTGCTGCGTAGGCGGCCTGCTTCGGGTCCATATCCGGCCCAACGATAAACGGCGCGTTGCCACCCAACTCCAAAGAGAGTCGCTTAACGGTATTAGCGCTCTGCTCGATCAGCAAGCGGCCCACGCGGGTGGAGCCGGTGAAGGAGAGCGCACGAATACGCGACTCGCCGCAAAGAATTTTTGAGACTTCCGCCGGGTCGCCCAGCACGACGTTGAAAATCCCTGCCGGAATCCCTGCCCGCTCGGCAAGCTCCGCCAGCGCCAGCGCCGAGAACGGCGTTTCGTTGGCAGGCTTCACAATCACCGGGCAACCCGCTGCCAGTGCTGCGGCGGCCTTGCGGGTGATCATCGCCAGCGGAAAGTTCCACGGGGTAATCATCGCGGCAATGCCGACCGGCTCTTTAATGGTGCCGAGTGACGCATTCGGGATATGACTGGGAATAGTTTCGCCGTAGGTACGCTTGCCCTCTTCCGCGAACCAGCGCACGAAGCTGGCACCGTACTCGACTTCACCGCGAGCATCGGGCAGTGGCTTGCCCTGCTCCAGCGTCATGATGGTGGCGAGGTCTTCACGGTTGGCTTGAATCAGGTCGTACCAAGCCAGCAAACGCTCGCAGCGTTCATCAGCGCGCAGTGCCCGCCAGTGTACAAACGCCGCTTCTGCTGCATCCACAGCGGCAGTGATCTGCTCGGCTTCCAGCAATGGGATATGGCCAATGGCTTCATTGGTGGCGGGGTCATACACCGCTTCTTCGCGACCGCCTTCCCCATGGGTCCATTTACCGTTCACGTAGGCGTACTGCCGGAACAGACGCGGATCTTCCAGGCGCTTGGCAAGCGTGGTCGATAGTGTGGTCATGGAAACCTCCCTCAAATGCAGTCTGGCTAACCGAGCGCTGCAATAACTGTGTGGCATTGTCAGCAAGCGCTCATTAGCCTTGCCATCGAATGCACATAGGTTAACGGAGAGGCGCCACGAAGTGTTTTTGAAAACCGAGGTTTATCACGCGACTTTTTTTGTCAGAGGGCATTTGGCAGTTCTTTTTTTTGGTGCAGCATTCATTTAACGCTTTGAGACGACAGCGCGACTCAGACAGACAAAATTAAACAATTGTTGCGAATAAATATTTCAGCCCCACACAGGTAATTTCTCGGTTAAGCTTGGTTTCTCTTTATTAAAATTAGCTATCAAGCTATAGCGATGTGATTAAGGCATTGTTTGAAGAACTTTGAGAGGGTGTCCGTGTTTCGACTTTCTTATTACCAGCAGCTCTCACAATGTATCGGCACCATGTCGGTACGTCATAAGTACGATATAGACCGCCACGATGTGCGGCTGCGGTCACTGCATTTGCACACTTTACTGCTGGCACTGTTCTATTTTTCTTACACGTTGGTCGATATTTTCTTGCTACCCGATGTCGCTATCCGCTCGGTGTTACTGCGCGCCCTCATCGTTGGCCCACCCACTATCATGCTCTTTGCCTATTACAAGCGCCCTGTTTCTATACGCCGAAAAGAGCTGGCGGCCGTGTTGGTGGTATGCCTTGCTACCGTGGCGTGGTGTGCCGTCCTGCTTGGCTCCGAGAACCCGCAAGTGTTGGGGTATTTTTACGCGGGCCTGGTGTTTCTTATGGTGCTGACCATTGTTCTCATGCCGCCTTTTGAATACAGCTTCTACGGCTCACTGTTTGTATTCGCATGCTTGTATGCCACGATAGGTTTTTTAGCTGGGGCCGACAGCGGCTATGTAGCGAACCATTTGGCGCTTAGTGTCCCCGTGCTGGTATTAACGTTATTAGCCAATTACCGTTTTTGCGCAGAATCACTGCGGCTCTACTTGGAAAACGTGAGCGTCGAAACGCTGCGCGAAGAGTTAGCCGCACGCAATGCCGAGCTTGAAAAAATTTCCCATGTGGATCCGTTAACAGGGCTTGCCAATCGCCGGGCCCTTGACCGTCATGCCGCTGAGCTTCAACAACAACCCCCCAGGCAAAGCTACCTGGCGGTCATTATTGTCGATGTGGACTATTTCAAAACCTTTAACGACTACTATGGCCACTCCGAAGGGGATCGCTGTCTGCGCGCCGTTGCCAGCGCGATTCGCACCGCCTGCGACGCGGATGATGTAGTGTGCCGTTTTGGCGGCGAAGAGTTCCTTATTTTACGTTCAGAATATAGTCCAAGACCACGATGCGCTCTTGCTCTTGCGGAAAACATTCGCCATCAAGTCGCCAATTTGGCTATTCCCCACCAGACTACTCAGGAGGGTAAAGTAACCGTCAGCGTGGGGGTCTGTACCGGGCCATTCGACCCTGAAGCAGAACTCGAAAGCTTGATAAAAGCGGCCGATATTGCGCTTTATGAAGCCAAACGCGAGGGGCGCAACCGGGTGCGCTTCGGCTCATATGCGACGGGTAGCGCCCTTCCTCAGTGTCCGGTTTATCTCTTTAATGCAGTTAACGCGAAGTAGCTTGCCGCCTAAACCTCGGTATCAATACCGATCGGCACACGCTTGACGGTTTTGGTGACGATATAGGTGAAGTAGCGCTCGATACCGGCTTCGGACACCAGCCACTTATCCATCAGGCGCTGGTAGCTATCGATCGTACGCGCTTCAAACTTCACCAGATAATCGACGCCGCCCCCCACTGCCACGCACTCGGTGACTTCGGGAGTTTGCATCACTAAGGCCTCAAAACGAGAGAAGCTTTCGGCATTGTGTTGCTTAAGTTCGATCTGCACCCAGACGGGATTGCGCGGCACCAGCACGTCTGCATTGATACGTGCGGTGTAGCCTTCGATAACACCGGCCTTTTCCAGGCGTTTTACCCGCTCCCAGCAGGGGCTGACCGAGAGGTTGATCGCCTCGGCCAGCTTCGATTTAGTGATCCGCCCATCGCGGGAGAGGATATCGAGGATTTTCAGATCGTAACGGTCAAGTTTCATCATGCCGGGGGTTACGCCTCCAGGCGTTCGACAACATCGGCAATCACCGCCAGGGTGTCCCCCATATTGATGAGCGAGGGCGCACGGCGGGCCATTAAGATGCCATCGCGCTCGGCTTTGTAGGCCACTGGTGCAGTGCCACTGCGCGTCATGTCATACACATAGGCAATCGTCTGGCCTTTTTTCACCTCGTCGCCCAGCGCCACCAGCAGCTCCAACACGCCGGAGTGCTGACTCTGCACATAGCAGCTAGCGTCGGGCATATCGAGATACATCTGCCCGCCTGCGGGCATTTCGACTTCGCCTTTGACTAGCCCGTAGTGAATCAGGAAATTGCGCACGCCGCGTTCGGCAATGGCGATACTTAAGGGAGTCGACGTGCCGCCGCCGCCAAGCTCTGTGGCCACAAACACTTTGCCCTGGCGCTCGCAGGCGGTATCGAAGAGCTTTTCCGCATCCAGCTCAAACATCACCATGGCGTAGGGGGCGCCGAACGCTTTGGCACCTTCCAGAGCGGACTGCTGCTGCGCTTTGTCATCCAGTACGTGAGACGCACCAAACGGCAGAATATCCAGCGTACGGCCGCCAGAGTGCAGATCAAGCACCACATCACTCATCGGCACCAGCACGCGGGTAAAGTAGTCGGCAATCTGCGGCGTGACGCTGCCATTGGGGTCGCCGGGAAAGCTGCGGTTGAGGTTACCCTTATCCATCGGCGAGGTGCGCTTGCCCGCCATAACGGCTGGGGTGTTCATGCATGGGACGATAATCACCCGCCCTGTTACGTCTTCTGCTTTAAGCGTCGAAGAGAGCTTCAGCAGCGAGGTGATGCCTTCGTACTCATCGCCGTGGTTGCCGCCGGTCAGCAGCGCCGTGGGGCCGTCGCCGTTCTTGACCACGGTCACCGGAATCATCACCGCGCCCCAGGCGGATTCGTCAGTGGAGATGGGCAGTTTTAAAAAGCCGTGTTGCACGCCATCGGCATCAAAATCAACGGTGGCGGAAATGGGGCTTGGCCGCAATTGGTTCGCTTGATCGGTCATTGGATATTCCTTTTTTTACAAACCACTACTTAACAAACAGCTGGCGCGGAAAATTGGCCAGGGTTTCGCAGCCATCTTCGGTAATCAAGATGCTTTCGGTAATTTCCAAGCCCCAGTTTTCTTCCCAGAGCCCCGGCATAAAGTGAAACGTCATGCCCGGCTCCAGAATAGTGTCATCGGAGGGGCGCAGACTCATGGTGCGCTCGCCCCAGTCAGGGGGGTAAGAAAGCCCGATGGAATAGCCGCAGCGGGCACCGCCACGGTCAAAGCCATATTTATCCATCGCGGCACCCAGCGCCATGGCGATGTCTGCTGTGCGATTACCGGGCTTAGCGACCGCTAAGCCATTTTCAATGCCTTCCAACAGGGCCGATTCCGCGCGGATAAAATCGACCGGAGGCGTACCCAAATACACCGTGCGCGACATCGGCGCATGGTAGCGCTTAAACACGCCGGCAATTTCAAAGAAAGTACCCTCGCCTTTGCGAAACGGCGTGTCGTCCCAGGTCAGGTGCGGTGCGGCGGCGTCTTTACCGGTGGGCAACATGGGCACAATGGCGGGATAGTCACCGCCAAATACTTTGCCGTTCTCATCCACAAAGCCTTCAATGCCAACGCGGTAAATTTCCGACACCAGCTTGCTCTTCGGCAGGCCAGGTTCGATCACTTCCAAGATACGCGTATGCATGCCTTCCACGATTTTGGCGGCAATACGCATATAGGCCACTTCCTGGGGCGACTTGATCGCACGACACCAATTGACCAGCGCATTGGCATCCATAAAGCGTGCATGGGGCAGCTCTTTCAGCAGGCTCAGGTAGGCCTTGGCGGAGAAGTAGTAGTTATCCATCTCCATACCCACGACACCCAAGTGCCAGCCGCGATCAGGCATGATCGACTGCGCCAGATACTCCATCGGGTGCATATCCGGATTTTGCACATAGTAATCCGGGTAGTAGGTAATGTTGTCGGGATCAATCCAGCAGGTGCGCAGGGCACCGTTGGCATCCATGCGCCGCCCGAACCATACCGGCTCGCCTTCGAGGCCCACCAGGACACACTGATGCACATAAAACGACCAACCGTCGTAACCGGTTAGCCAAGCCATATTGGAAGGGTCACTGACGATTAATACGTCAATGCCACGACTGGCCATTTCAGCACGCACTTTCCACAGGCGGGTAGCATATTCTTCGCGTGTGAAAGGTAGGGAAACCTGAGTCATCGGGCAACTCGCCATTAAGGATCACCAAGAACCAACGTGCTGCCTACTGTTAGGCACACAACGCTGGGCCACAGGATCGACCTGGCCACCACCGATCAGGCGTCGGGGTTGCATCTGCTGTGGTTGCAGCAGGCCCGCCAATGTCGTCTTAAGGCGATACTAGCACCGACCCTCGGTTAGCGGTCAAAGGCTTTATGACAAAAAGTGCATAGAACATCATTATTTAGGCTGAGCGAGCTTGCAACAGTCCCCATCGCTCACCATGATAACGGCAGTGAAGACACTTTTATCGAGAGGAGGCGGGATGAAAATTATTGTCCATATTGACGAAGCTGCACAGTGGCAGGAGGCGCTTTCACAGGCACTGCCCCAAGCCACAGTGCTAACTAGCGAAGCACCCGCGGAGGAGCGCAAACAGGCTGACTACCTCGCCATTTGGAAAGCGCCTGCGCATTTGCTGCAAGAACAGACTCAACTAAAAGGGATTATCAACTTAGGCGCCGGGGTGGATTACCTGCTGAAAACGCCAGGGCTGCCTAGCGATGTACCGATTGTGAAGTTACGCGATGCGGGCATGGGCGAGTTAATGGCCGATTACGCCCTGTATGGTGTGCTGCATTTTTACCGCAGCATGGACCGTTACCGGGAACAGCAGCAAAGCGCCACCTGGCAACCACAGGCCGTGGTAGAGAAATCGCAGTGGCCGGTGGGTGTACTAGGCCTGGGGGCGATAGGTGGTTTTGTGGCCAGCGCTTTGCAGCAAGCTGGTTTTCCGGTGCTGGGCTGGAGCCGCTCGCCCAAGCAAATTAGCGGCGTACACTGTTTTCACGGCGATGACGGGCTAACCGAACTGCTAGGACAGGTGCAAAGCTTAGTCACTATTTTGCCTGACACGGAAGCGACCAAACACATTCTTAACACCGAGCGTCTTGCCCAATTACCCAAAGGCGCCAGCGTGATCAACCCAGGCCGGGGCAGCTTGATTGATGAACAGGCATTGCTGGATGCGTTGGGCAGTGCTGACCAGCCGGGCCACTTGCGAGGGGCACTACTGGATGTCTTTCAGGAGGAACCGCTGCCGACAAACAGTCCGCTATGGCAGCATCCCAATGTGGTCGTTACACCGCATATGGCGGCGCCTACGCCGCTGAATGATGCCATCGACCAGGTAATTTCCTACTTACATGCCTTTGAATCAGGTGAAAAACTCTCCACCGTCAACCCGGACGCGGGCTACTGAAGCCCTCCTCCACCGCGGTTATACTAGCGCGCTGGGAACCAAGCGCTGGCTAAAGGCTCTTAGGAAGACACCATTTTTGGAGGGACGGCCTTGGTCAATGTTTTCGCACGACAGCCTAGCCGCATGCTTGCGGGGATAGGGTTGAGTCTTGCCGCTTTCTGGTTGAGCGGCATGGCGTTAGCAGCAGACACACTCAAAGACCCACGCCCCTTTGAGGCCCAATACCGGCTTGAAGTGCGCGGCTGGCCTGGGGCCACCATCACCCACCGGCTCACTAACGAAGGTAGCCACTGGTTAAGCGACATGCGTTTTTCCATTACCGTGGCACGCGGCCAGGAATTCAGCCGTTTTGCTGTCAACGGCGATGAGACCCAGGCGCTGCTCTTTAATAGCAGCTACTCAGTGCTAGGCGTCGGTGATAGCTATGAATTAAACGAAAACGATATTCCCAGCTTAGATCGGCAAACGGCGCTGTTTGATTTATCGCGCCGGGCGGGGCATGAAAACTGCATCGAGAGCGCTCCCTGCGAGATTGAGTTTGTTGATCAAAAGGGGCGTGATGAGCACTTTCAGTATTATGTTACAGAAAAAAATACCAACGCCCCTGACACCATTAGCGTCCCTGCCGGTGAGTTTGAAGCGCTGCAGGTATCCTTGATTGATATAGAGAAACCTGACCGCCTGCTGCAACTTCACTTTCACCCCGACTGGCCCGGCTTGATTCTGTCTGCGGTGTACCAAAAAGAGGGCAGCCGCGAAACGCAGCTGACGTTAACCAACTTCAACCCAGACGGGGGCACGACGCCCTAAATGTTTTCAGGCTTATTGATTGTTTTGTTACCGCTGGTTCTTGGCTACTTGGTACCGGTGCATGCCACCCGCATTCAGCAGTTAATAAACCGAGCCGTTAGCGGCTCGGTTTATTTGATTTTACTGTTCATGGGCATCAGTTTGGCGGGGCTAGAAAACCTAGCTAGCCAATTTTCACGCTTAGGTGGCAACGCCCTACTGCTATTTAGCATTACCACCGCCTTTAACCTAGCAGCGCTTTGGTGGTTATCATGCCGTTTGCCCCTTAAGGCAGGCAACTCGCCGGTGGTAAAGAATGCACCCACCAGTAAATTGGCCGCCATGCAGGGCTCGCTGTTGCTCGTTGCTGTGGTGGCGGGCGGCGTTATCGTCGGCCTGCTGGCAGGGCCTCTTGTGGGCGAAGGGCTTTTCAGCACCGCCGATTTACTCGCCGAATGGGTGCTTTACCTACTATTGGCACTGATTGGCTGCCAGCTGCGCAACTCAGGTATGCCTCTTAGACAAATCCTGCTTAACCGTATGGGGCTGATGATTGCAGTCACCCTAGCAATCAGCTCATTACTGGCGGGCCTGGTTGCCGCACCGCTGCTTTCACTTAGCTGGAACGAAGGGTTGGCGATGGCCTCGGGCTTCGGCTGGTATTCGCTGTCCGCTATCTTGATTGGTGATCAGTTAGGCCCACTAATGGGTGGCGTGGCGTTTTTCAACGACCTCACCCGCGAGCTGCTGGCGTTTATCCTGATTCCGCTGGTGATCCATCGCCATACCGCGTTGGCGATTGGCTACGGCGGGGCGACCTCCATGGATTTCACCTTGCCCGTCATTCAGCAACATGGCGGCGTGGCCTGCGTCCCTATCGCCGTGGTCAGCGGGTTTATTCTTTCGCTGCTATCCCCCCCGCTGATCCTGTTTTTTCTTTCGCTATCGGCTTAAATGCTACGGGCCATGCTTTTTTTCGCAATGGCCCTCGCCCCCTGCCCTAAGCGATTAATAAGCAAGCCAAAGTTATTATTTACTTTTGTTAAAAACACAGCCCAGCTCGCTAAAGACAAAGGGAAATTCAACAAACAAAAATAGAAAAAACCCTCTTATCTTTTATTAAACTTTAAACATAACCCTTTAAAGCCAAAGAATTTAACGAACTTAACCGCTCTTCCATTGTGCCTCTTTAGCTCTTCCAATACTTATTTAACACGCTTATTGATGTAGGTTATGGTCGCCCCCCATTTAGCTAACCTATGATTTCTCAACTATAGTTTTTAAGTAGCGCCTGTTCTTAAGTAGCGACTTCCGATACAACGCCTAGAGGCATGGTAGCCGAGGGTAAGGAAAGGAAGTCATTAAGGAGTAATGAGCTAGGTAGTTAAATACTCGATAGTTAAATATTAGATAGTTAAATACGGCCTGACTTAAGGCCATCTAGTTAAAAGCTATCAATTAAACAGTGTTGACCATGGTAATCCAGGGAGGTAGAACATGGGCGATGTGGCTTTGAGTGAGGTTGCTAACATTAAAAGCATGCCGGACGAGAGCATGGTAGAAAATGACGAACAAGAGGGGCCTAGACTGAAAGAGGTTCCTTTTACCTATAACCAATTAATCCCCCGGCACCATTTAAATCAAACTGTTACCGATCGCCGTTATGGCATTATAGATCGAAGCCATAACGATAAACTCGACTCTCCACAGCGCATTCTATTTGTTACCACTGAAATTACCGATTTCGTTAAGGTCGGCGGTCTGGGCGATGTCTCCTCGGCACTTCCCCGCGCACTGGCAGCGCATCACGATGTACGGGTATTAATCCCCGCTTATCGGGAAATGGTTCAGTCCAACTATGACATTGTAACTGTTGGCCATTTGCCTTCTTTTGCGGGATTGCCAGCGTGTGATATTGGCCAGCTAACCTGCCGCGATGGGCTGATCGTTTATGTACTGCTCTGCCCAGAGCTTTATGAACGTGAAGGCACTCCCTATGGCACCGGCTCTAGCGGTTATGGCGATGGTCAAGATGAAGGCTGGAAAGATAATGATATCCGCTTTGCTCGCCTGTCACGGGCAGCTGCCGATATCGCCTTGGGCAAGGCAAATCTCGATTGGCAGCCCCAGTTATTGCACCTCAACGATTGGGCCTGTGGCTTGGCACCGGCGTATTTGCACTGGCAAGGCCAAGGGCAACCCATCCCGACTGTTTTTACCATTCATAATCTGGCTTACCAGGGCGTGTTTGATGCCTCGCGCCTTGAGGTGCTCGGCATTCCTGACGAGGCGTTTCATATTGATGGCGTCGAATACTATGGCGACATTTCCTTTATGAAAGCGGGAATCGTCTATGCTTCGCAAGTGACCACCGTTAGTGCGACCTATGCCCAGGAGATCACGACACCGAAATTCGGCTGTGGGCTCGACGGGCTACTTCGTTGCAAAGACGAACAAGGTTGCTTGAGCGGCATCCCCAATGGCATTGACGATTCCTGGGACCCACGCACCGATAGCCTTTTGATCCAAGCGTTCTCCTCTAACGATTGGCGCGGTAAGCGTGCCAATGCTGATTATGTGCGTCGTCACTTTGGGCTAACCCCCAGTCAAGGCCCCTTGTTTGCGGTGATATCACGCATGGTGCATCAGAAAGGCCTGGATCTGACCATCGAGGCCGCGAAGGCCATTGTCCATGCGGGCGGCCAAATCGTTTTTATGGGCTGCGGCGAACACCATGTCGAGGAAGCTTTACGTAAGCTGGCCATTCGTTTTCCTGGCGCTATCGCCGCTTACATCGGTTTCGACGAGTATCAGGCTCGCTGCCTTTTCGCGGGAAGTGATTTTCTGTTGATGCCATCACGCTTCGAGCCATGCGGGCTAAGCCAGATGTATGCCCAGCGGTTCGGCTCCCTGCCGATTGCTCACCGCACCGGCGGCCTGGCCGATACGATTGAGGACGGCGTGACCGGTTTTTTGTTCGACGACATGCAGTTCGGCAGCTACATGCATGCCATTCAGCGCGCCTTTGCCGTGTACCGCTCAACCGATCTGTTCAATGCCATGCGCGGCGCTGCGATGGCGGGACGCTACCACTGGAAGCAGTCAATCGTCCCCTACAGCAAGCTGTACCTGCAGGCCCTTGAGCAGGCAGGTAATGAGGCGACTCTGGTTCAGTAACAAGGTCCTGGTGAGAACGCCCCTGTGAAAGCGACTGGTGAAAGAGGTGGCAAGCGATGTTTGAAAGGCCTCAACTGCAAAAGAATAACTTTCAACCTGTCTTCGGCGCGCAGATCGTCAAGGAAGGTTTAACTCGGTTCGTGCTCTGGGCGCCAGGCGCTCGCCGGGTCGATGTAGAGGTTGAAGGACTGCCCAGTGTCACCATGGACCAGGCCGATGACGGCCGCGCAACGGCCGAAGTGGCTTGTGAGCACGGTGCTCGCTACCGCTACCGAGTGTTCGACGATGAGAACGATGAGCAGGGCAGCCTCGTACCCGACCCTGCCGCCCGTGCCCAGGCCGGTGATATCGACGGCCCCAGTGTGGTGATCGACCCCAACCACTACCAGTGGAAAAACACCGATTGGCAGGGGCGCCCGTGGCACGAAACCGTGCTTTACGAACTGCATGTCGGCACCCTGGGTGGCTTTAAAGGCGTGCGCCAACACCTGCCCTACCTGGCCGAACTGGGTGTCACTGCCATTGAGTTGATGCCGGTCTCGGAATTTCCCGGTGCGCGTAACTGGGGCTACGACGGCGTGCTGCCCTACGCGGTGGAAGCCTCCTACGGCAGCCCTGATGACATGAAAGCACTGATCGACGAGGCCCACTCCTACGGTCTGATGGTGTTTCTTGATGTGGTCTACAACCACTTCGGCCCCGACGGCAACTATTTGGCCAACTACGCTGGCGCCTTCTTCCGTGAGGATTTGGTCACGCCCTGGGGGCCCTCCATCGACTTTCGCCAACCAATGGTACGCCGTTACTTCATCGATAACGCCTTGATGTGGCTAGAGGAGTACCACCTGGATGGCTTGCGCTTCGATGCTGTCCACGCCATTAGCGAGCAGGATTTCCTGGTCGAGTTGGCCGAAACAATACGCAACCGAATAGCCCCCGAGCGGCATATTCATCTGGTGCTAGAGAACGAAGGCAATACCGCCAGCCTGCTCAACCAACAGCAGTTTACCGCTCAATGGAATGACGACTGGCACAACGTGATGCATGTCTTGCTGACCGGCGAGCAGGAAGGCTATTACAGCGATTTTGTCGATAACGCTACGCCCCGGCTGGCCCGCTGCCTCAGTGAAGGCTTTATATTTCAGGGCCATACATCGCGTCATGGACATTCCCGCGGAGAGCCCAGCGCCCATCTGCCGCCGACAGCTTTCGTCGCGTTTCTCCAGAACCATGATCAGACCGGCAACCGCGCCCTCGGCGAGCGGTTAAATGTACTCACTGATGCCGATTCGTTGGCAGCCGCTGAGGTTTTACTGCTGCTGTCACCCATGATCCCGCTGCTGTTCATGGGCGAAGAGTGGGGCTCCACCCGGCCCTTTCTATTCTTCACCGAACATCATGAGGAGCTCGCTCAAGCGGTTCGCGAAGGGCGGCGGGCAGAGTTTGCCGACTTTTGCGCTTTTCTTGACAAAAAGAGCCGCGAACGCATACCCGACCCTAATGCGCTGACCACCTTCGAAGCCTCCATCCCCGACTTCGCCGCGAGGGAAACCTCTCCCTTTGCCGCCTGCTTGCAGCGCTATCGCACGCTATTAGCACTGCGCCACCAGCATATTGTGCCGCGCCTGCCTGGCGCGGAAGCACTGGGGGCAAAAGTACTCGGCGACAAGGCCGTACTGGCCCGCTGGCAAATGAATGACGACACCCAACTAGTGATAGCACTCAATCTTGGGCAGCAGGCAGCCACCACGCCGGGATTGGGAGTAGGTCAGCTGCTTTATGAAACCACCGAAGGGGCCGCAAAGGCCGCCGAGAGCGGCCGGATGCCAGCCCGCACTGCGGCTGCCTGGTTGCGTCACAACCCCGGTGACGAGGAGGTCAGTGCATGAAAGCGCCGTTGAAGGAACTCGCCGAAGCGGCCGGTTTACTGCTGGAGTGGGAAAATAGCGACGGCGAGCCCTGCCAATTGTCTGAGCAGGCTCAGCGTAACCTACTGGAAGTACTCGGCTATTCAACGGCGAGTGAGTCCGCCATAGAGGAAGGCTTGCAACGCCTGAAACGTCTCCATGCACCGGCAAGCCCTGCAGAATGGCCACCGCTGCTTACCGCCGACTGTGACACACCGATCACGCTGCCCTCGCCGTTGCCTCCCGGCACCGCGTTTACATTGCAGCTTGAGCAGGGCGGTTCTAAACAAGGTTACCTCGACGATAATGGTGCGGTGCCCAGCGTTACCGAGATCGGCTATCACCAGTTGCAGATAGCCGATACCGAACTGACCCTGGCCGTCGCGCCACACCAGTGTTATTCGCTTAGTGACGCCAGCGGTGAGACCACACCACGGCTATGGGGCTTGGCAGCGCAGCTTTACGCCTTGCGGCGCCCCGGTGACGGCGGTATTGGCGACACCTTGGCGCTGGAACAGTGCGTTTTGCATGCCGCCGAGCAAGGCGCGGATGCCCTGGCGATTAGCCCGACCCATGCCATGTTCAGCGCCGACCCTGAGCGCTACAGCCCCTACTCCCCCTCCACCCGCCTATTCTATAACGTGCTTTACAGCGCTGCGGAAACCCTGCTGGGCGACGCCAGTGTTCATGACGCCCAGGCCCGTAATGGGCTGCAAGCTGAGCTGCGACGTCTGGAAGCCGATGACTACCTTGACTGGCCCGAGGCATCACGCGCCAAGCTCTCCTGGCTACGTTATCTCTACGATGACTTCATGGTGCGTGAAGATGATGAAGCACAAGCCCTACACCGAGAGATGCAGGCATTTCGACGTGCGGGTGGCGCCTTGCTGGAAAATCATTGCCGCTTCGAAGCACTGCAAAGAGAATTCGGCCCCGGCGACTGGCGAGAATGGCCCGCGGAGCTACGCGACCCCGCTAGCCCTAAACTCGCTCACTTCGCCGAAACCCGCTCCGATGAAATAGGTTTTCATGCTTTCTTGCAGTGGATAACCGCCGAGGGACTATCCCGTGCCCAGCGCGTCGCCCGTGAGAGTGGTATGGCGATTGGGTTGATCGCTGATCTGGCAGTGGGGGCAGATGCTGGAGGCAGCCAAACCTGGAGCCGCCCGACGGATATGCTGGAAGGCGTCTCAATCGGCGCCCCACCCGACCTGTTTAATGCCCATGGACAGGACTGGGGGCTTGCCGCTTTTTCTCCCGATGGCCTAAAGCGTTCAGGCTTTCGTAGTTTTATCGACATGCTGCGCAGTGCCTTCGCCCATGCCGGCGGGGTGCGGATCGATCATATCCTTGGCTTGTTGCGATTATGGCTCATCCCTCGTGGCGCATCGCCCACTGAAGGCGGTTATCTCCAATACCCGCTAGATGACATGCTGCGCCTAGTGGCGCTGGAGTCCTGGCGACACCGCGGCATCGTGATTGGTGAAGATCTGGGCACCGTCGCCCCCGGCTTTCGAGAACGCCTTACCGCACGCGGCATATTAGGCATGCAGGTGCTGTGGTTCGAGCAGGACGAGGCGCATAACTTCCTTGCCGCCAGCGATTGGAACCCACATGCCATGGCAACCTCCTCAACCCATGACCTGCCCACCGTGGCGGGCTGGTGGGCGGGGCGCGATATTGAATGGCGCAGCCGCCTGGGGCTACTCAAGGAAACGCAAAGTGCTGAAAGCGAACAGCTAGCCAGGCGCAAGGAACGGGCCAAACTCGCCACTACGCTGGGCTTACTGGGTGTAAAGCCGACGACCGAGACACTAGAAGCAGCCGATATACCCGCCTCGCAGGTACTCGATGCGTGTGCGCGCCACTTAGCTGCCACGCCCGCGCCGTTACTCCTGCTCCCAGTTGAAGACGCCCTGGGGCTTGAGGAGCAAGCCAACTTACCAAACACGGTGGATGAGCACCCTAATTGGCGTCGGCGCTGGGCATCCGATGCCAACGATTTACTGACATCGGATGAGGTTCGTCAACGGCTCGTGGCGCTGACACGTGCGCGCAAAGCCACCTCCTCTAGCAAACCATCACGATCCGCCCTATTTGGGAAATCGACTCATGAATGAAATCCTCGCGACTGTGCGGTTGCAGTTTCACCGCGACTTTACCCTAGAGGATGCCGAACACTGGGTAGACTATTACGCCAGCCTGGGTATTAGTCATATTTATGCCTCACCTCTACAGGCATCACGTGCCGGTTCGCCCCATGGTTACGATGGCATCGACCCAACACGCATCGACCCTGATTTAGGCGGTGAGGCGGCGCTGGAGCGCCTAGTATCGCGGCTTCGCTCGCGTGGCATGGGGCTAATCCTGGATATTGTCCCCAACCACCTAGCGGTGGGGGGCTCCCAAAACCGCTGGTGGCAGGATGTGCTGACCTGGGGGAAAGATAGCCCCTATGCCGACTTCTTCGATATTGACTGGCACGCTGCTGATATTAATAACGCCGCCCTCTCGCTTGCCGGAAAGCTGCTAGTGCCGTTCTTGGGTGATCCTTATGCCGAAACCCTGCATTCCGGTGAATTAGAACTGAGCTACGACGCCGATAAGGCGGGCTTCCATGTGGATTATCACGAGCACCGTTTCCCCATCGATCCTCGTCATTACGGCGACATACTACGCTTTGCTGAGCACAACGTGCTGCACGAACAGGCGGCCTTTTTCGATGCCCTGCAGCAACGCGAAGACGCCTATACCGCTGCTGACGAGGCGCGTTACCAGCTAAGCAAAGTGATGGAATCCCCCGCTGCCCGGCAGTCGCTCGACGCTGTTCTGCCCCTGTTTGACGGTGCAAACCCCAACGGTGCCATTCGCCTGCATAACTTACTTGAACGCCAGCATTACCGCCTGGCGTGGTGGCGCACCGCCTCTGATGAGATCAACTGGCGGCGCTTCTTCGATGTCACCGAACTGGGCGGGCTACGCGTTGAAGTGCCGGAAGTGTTCGAGGCCGTTCATGCCCTGCCGTTACGTTTGGTCGAAGCGGGCTGGGTAGACGGCTTACGGGTCGATCACGTTGATGGGCTTGCCGACCCACGCGGCTATTGCCTAACGCTGCGCCAGCGCCTGGATACCTTGCAAGCCAAGCGACCGAGCGATGTGCCTCGCCAAGTCGCTCTCTATGTAGAAAAGATTTTGGGTGATGGCGAAACGCTGCATAACGACTGGGGCGTGGACGGCACCAGCGGTTATGAGTTTATGAACGAGGTCTCAGGCATACAGCACGACCCGGCCAGCGCCGCACCACTGCGCACGCTTTGGCAGGAAATCAGTGGCCGAGACGTTGATTTTTTAGCTGAGGTACGGCTGGCCAGGCGCGAGATACTGACCTCATTATTGGCCAGCGAATTCAATGCCTGTGCTAACGCTTTACATGCCGTTGCCCGCACCCGGCTGGCCAGCCGGGATATTACCCTGGCGGCCATCAGCCGGGCGCTGGAAGCCTTAATCGTTCACTTCCCTATCTATCGCAGCTATGCCGATGAGGCCGGACGCCCCGAGGCCGATGCGCCCTTCTTCGCTCAGGCGATGCGAGGGGCTCGGCAAGCGCTGAATCCGCCAGATGTGGCAGTGCTCGACGCGTTAGAGCGCTGGCTGGGCGGCGAAGCGCCTGGCGACATCGATAAGGATGACGAGCGCCGACTGCGCCAGCGCGCCATCGTGCGCTTTCAGCAGCTCACCTCACCGGTGGCGGCGAAGGCGGTGGAAGATACCGCCGGGTATCGCAGCGCCGTGTTGATCTCACGCAACGATGTGGGTTTTGATGGCGAGCACTTCAGCCATTCTCCCAGGCACTTTCACGAGGCGAATGCCTTTCGTGCCCGCCAGTTCCCCCGCTCCATGGTGACCACCGCCACTCACGACCACAAACGTGGCGAAGATGTTCGCGCACGGCTGGCAGCGCTCAGTGAACACGCCACCTACTTTGCTACGCAAGTGGAGCATTGGCGGCGGTTAGCGGCACCGCTACGACGCTCACTGCCCGATGGGATCGCCCCATCACCGGGCGATGAACTGATTCTCTATCAGGTGCTACTAGGGGCGTGGGCGCCAACGCTTGACCCGCTGGACAACGACGCGATGCAAATGTTTACCCAGCGGATCGCTCAGTGGCAGCAAAAAGCCCTGCGCGAAGCCAAGTTACGCAGCCATTGGCTATGGCCAGATGATACTTATGAGTCCGCTTCACAAGCGTTCCTTGAGGACTTACTGACCACACCGCCCCTGCGCGATTCCATTGCAGCGGCGGCACGCACTATTGATCTACCTGGCGCCCTCAATGGCCTCGTACAAACGGTACTGCGCCTGACCGTTCCCGGCGTGCCTGACCTCTACCAAGGTGGCGAATTCTGGGATTACAGCTTGGTCGATCCTGATAATCGCCGACCCGTCGACCATGCCGCGCGTCAAGCGGCGCTTGAAGCGGCCCTAACGCCTACAGAGGCACTGTTAACGTGGCGGGATGGACGGATAAAGCAAGCGCTCATCGCCCGGTTGCTGACGCTGCGCCATCGTCATCCGCGGCTATTTACCCACGGTGATTATCATCCTCTCTCGGCAACTGGTGAGCAGGCCGACCACGTGATGGCATTTACCCGGCGTTACGCTGGCTACCGATTGTTGGTGGTAGTACCCCGGCTGACGACAGCGCTACTAGGCAACGCTGAGCTACCGCATATTCCCCCGACGCACTGGGGAGATACTTTGCTACAGCCAGATGCTGGCGTTTGGCAGGGGATTTTGACCGAGTCTTCTCTGGAGATAGGCGACCACGGACTTCCTATCGCCTCCTTGCTGGCGGAACTCCCCATCGGTGTCTATCTGCGTAACAACGACACGGAGAGCAGCGGCGCTTGGGTTACTTCTAGATGACTTCCACACCCTGTCACATCGAAAACGAGCGTCGAAAACGAATTGTGACATAGCACATAGGATGAGCTGACATGACTGACGAAGAACGCGTGCGTCAACTGGCCTACAGCATCTGGGAAGCTGAAGGACGCCCCGAAGGCCAACAGCAACGCCATTGGGATAGGGCATTAAAGATCGTTGCCGCTGAGCAAGCAGCCGGTAACGACGCCGACTTGGAAGAAGTCGGTGAGCCTCTGGACGAAACACCTATCTTGGAGGAGGACTTGCCGCTAGAGGATGACGAGGTAGGCATCCAGGAGAACCGTTTACCGCTGGAAGACCCGGACGGCGACCCCGACTTCGATGAAGCTCCCTTTCGCGACGACACCTTAGTCGGGCAGGACGTGCCGGTACAGGATCGGGGCCATCCGCCCCAAGCGCCCACCGCCCCCGACGCTACAGCGAGTTCGATGGAACCACTGCCTGAGGACTCCGCCACGGTGGCGCGTACCCGCCGCCCGCGGCGTAGCAGCGACCCGCTGGCCGCTAGCAAAGAGACGAGCACAGCTAAGACAGCTAACACATCTAAGAAAGCAGGTAAGACGGCAACGGCTAAAAAGACAGACGCCAAGACAACGAAAAAAGCGACGCCACAGGCGAAGAAAACCAATACGCCTAAGACAAGCGACCCCGAGAGTTAAAAGCTGTTTTTAAAAACGGTCGTTAAAAAACGCTTGTTAACAAACAGACGTTAAAACGTTAGCTAACACCCAAGTGCCCGAATGGCCCAAGGATGAATGCAATGAATACAAGCCACGCCTCGCGGGACAGCGATAAGTCCGTTGCCGCCGACGAAACCCCAAGCGTTATGCGGCAGACACGTGTTCACGAAGGATCATCGTTTCCTTTAGGGGCGACCTGGGATGGGCTAGGCGTTAATTTCGCTCTGTTCTCGGCGAATGCCACGAGGGTTGAACTATGCCTGTTTGATGAAACCGGCGAACAGGAGTTGGCACGTGTAGAGCTGCCCGAATATACCGACGAAGTTTGGCATGGCTACCTACCCGACGCCCGCCCCGGCCAACTGTATGGTTACCGTGTACACGGCCCTTACGCCCCCGAGGAAGGCCACCGCTTCAACCCCAACAAGCTGCTGCTCGACCCTTACGCCAAACAGATTGTGGGTGACCTGCAATGGGATGAAGCACTATTTGGTTACACCATCGGCCATCCCGACGGTGATCTAAGTTTCGATGATCGGGACAGTGCACCGTTTATGCCGCGTTGCCGCGTGATCGACCCGGCCTTTACCTGGGGTCGCTCTCGGGATGTGCAGTTGCCTTGGGATCACACCATTGTTTATGAGACCCATGTTCGTGGGTATACCATGCGCCATCCTTCGGTACCAGAAGCGCTACGTGGCACCTTTGCCGGGCTGATGGTCAACGATGTGGTTGACTATATTCACTCCCTTGGCGTGTCGTCGGTTGAGTTACTGCCGATCCACGCCTTCGTAGATGATCAGCGCCTGTTAGAGCAAGGGCTGCGCAATTACTGGGGCTACAACACGCTCGGTTTTTTCGCCCCCCATTCGCGCTATATCTCTGGCGAAAGCATCAATGAATTTAAAGAGCTGGTGGCGCGTTACCATGCCGCCGACCTGGAGGTCATTCTCGATGTGGTCTACAACCACACGGCCGAAGGTAACGAGCTAGGTCCCACCCTTTCGCTTAAAGGCATCGACAACGCCTCTTACTACCGGCTGATGCCCGAAGAGCCGCGCTACTACATCGACGATACCGGCACGGGTAATACTCTTAATCTTAGCCATCAGCGTGTGCTGCAAATGGTCACCGACTCGCTGCGCTATTGGGCCACAGAAATGCGCGTCGACGGTTTCCGCTTTGATTTGGCGACCATTCTTGGCCGCGAACCCCACGGCTTCGACGAGGGGGGCGGCTTTCTCGATTCCTGTCGACAGGACCCTATTCTCAGTCAGGTTAAGCTAATTGCCGAACCTTGGGACTGCGGCCCCGGCGGTTATCAAGTCGGTGGCTTCCCTCCTGGCTGGGCAGAATGGAATGACCGCTACCGGGATACGGTACGCGCTTTCTGGCGCGGCGATGAAGGGCAGTTACCCGAGCTTGCCACCCGGCTCATGGCGTCAGCGGATTTCTTCAAACGGCGTGGCCGGCGGCCATTCGCCTCGGTCAACTTCGTGACGGCCCACGACGGCTACACCCTTTTTGATCTGGTGGCCTACAACGATAAGCATAACGAGGCGAACGGCGAGGACAATATGGATGGCCATGACCACAATTTATCGTGGAACCATGGCGTCGAAGGCCCTACTGACGATGAGGATATCCAGGCATTACGGCTGCGTCAGATCCGTAACTTTATCGCCACCACGCTGTTCTCCCAAGGCACGCCGATGCTACTGGCGGGCGACGAACTATTGCGCACCCAGCAAGGCAACAATAACGCCTACTGCCAGGATAACGAGATCAGCTGGGTGGACTGGAATCTCGACGGTGACGCCCACGCCATGATCGAGTACCTGCGGCGCGTGATCGCACTTCGGATGCGTTACCCCATCCTGCGGCGAGGTCGCTTCCTTTCAGGTGAATACAACGAAGAAATGGGGCTCAAGGAAGTGACATGGCTGGCCCCGGATGGCGCCGAAATGGATGTTGAGCGCTGGGAAGATACCGAGGCGCGCACACTCGGTCTTTTACTCGATGGTCGCGCGCAGCCTTCCGGCATACGCCGTGCGGGGGCCGATGTCACCTTGCTGCTAATTTTCAATGCGCACCACGAGGCCGTCGCTTTTCAACTACCGGCCGCCCCAAGCGGTAGCGGATGGTTATGCCGCCTCGACACCAGCCAAACCTGTGAGGAAGCCCCGTTCCAGCGCGCCTTTGGTGAGGAACATGTGTTGGAAGGTCGTTCACTGGCCCTGCTAGAGCTAGTGCAGCACAACGAAGGCGCCGTTACCTCGGTATAAGGCGGCGCGGATACCTTCGCTGTCGTTTTCGCGCTGCAAGGAGAAGCATGCGATGAGTTCACCTGTCTATCCCACGTCCGGGACTTTCCCGGCACAGAGTCAACACCAGAACCATGGCCTAGCGGCCACCCATGCCCCGCGCATTGCCATTGAAGCCGTCAGCCCTTCCCTGGATCAGGGGCGCTTTGCGACCAAAGCCATCGTTAACGAAACGGTAGTGGTGAAAGCCACCATCTTCGCCGACGGTCACGATGCGCTGGCAGCGGCTATCTGCTGGCACGACGATGAGGGGCAGCAACAGCGCGCGCCCATGAGCCAGGTCGAACCCCTCGGCCTGGATGTATGGGAAGGGAGTTTCACGCCTCACCGGGTGGGCCGCCATGGTTTTATTATTGAAGCCTGGTGGGATGTTTATGCCACTTATCACTACGAGCTTGCCAAGAAACACCAGGCGGGGGTACCCATCGGGCTCGAACTGGAAGAAGGCAGACGACTGGTGGAACAAGCCGCCGAGCGTAGCGAAGGAACGCTTTATGAATCACTGGCTGACCTCCTCGAGCAATTTCGGCTAGCGCAGAATGATGCTGACCGCGTCGCGCTGCTATTAGATGATGAAACGACTAGGTTGATGCACAAAGCGGATACTCGCCCGCATCTAACCAGAAGCGACGCCCTTTATCCGCTTGAGGTAGAGCGGCTTAAAGCAGGTTTTGCCAGCTGGTATGAGCTGTTTCCCCGCTCGGAAACCGACAATCCCAATCGCCACGGCACGTTCAAAGATGTACACAGGCGGTTGCCGTTAATTCGCGACATGGGCTTTGACGTGCTCTATTTCCCGCCTATCCATCCTGTCGGTCGGGCGTATCGCAAAGGGCCTAACAACAGTCTTGAAGCCGGGCCGAACGACCCAGGCAGTCCTTACGCCATTGGCAGCGAAGAAGGCGGACATGACGCCATCCATCCTGAGCTTGGCACCCGCGAAGATTTCCGCGAGCTGGTCCGTGTTGCCGCCGAACACGGCCTGGAGATAGCGCTCGATTTTGCCATTCAGTGTTCACCGGATCACCCCTGGTTAAAGGAGCACCCCGGCTGGTTCTCCTGGCGGCCCGACGGCTCGATTCGCTACGCCGAGAACCCGCCCAAGAAATATCAGGATATTGTTAACGTCGATTTTTACGCCGAAGAGGCGATTCCCTCGCTGTGGCTTGAACTGCGCAATGTGGTGCAAGGCTGGGTCGATGAAGGGGTGAAAATATTTCGGGTGGATAATCCGCACACCAAGCCGCTGCCCTTTTGGGAATGGCTAATCGCCGATATTCGCCAACGTGACCCTGATGTGATCTTCCTGGCCGAAGCGTTTACCCGCCCGGCCATGATGCTGCGCCTGGGCAAGCTGGGTTTCACACAGAGCTATACCTATTTCACCTGGCGCCATACCAAGGCGGAGTTAACCGAATACTTCACGCAACTCAATGAATCGCCCCTGCGTGACGGCTATCGGCCCAACTTTTTTGTCAACACACCGGATATCAATCCCTACTTTCTGCAATCGTCTGGGCGGGCGGGATTCCTGATTCGCGCGGCGCTGGCCACCATGGGGTCAGGATTGTGGGGCATGTACTCCGGCTTTGAACTCTGCGAAGGCGCACCGGTACCCGGCAAGGAGGAGTACCTCGATTCAGAGAAGTACCAGATTCGCCTGCGCGACTATAGCGCCCCCGGCAACATCATCTATGAGATCACCCAGCTCAACCGAATCCGGCGCGAGAATCCGGCGCTGCATAGCCATCTTGGGCTGACCTTCCATGCGGTACACAACGACCGTTTATTGCTCTTCGCCAAGCGCACCGAGCAAAGCGACGAGGCCATCTTGGTCGCGGTCAACCTTGACCCGTTTGAGCCTCAGGAGGGCGCCTTTGAGTTGCCCATGGCGCTATTCGAACTTCCCGACGAAGCGGCACTGCATGTGGAGGATCTCATGAGTGGCCGTCAATGGACTTGGCATGGCAAATGGCAATCGATGCGCTTAGACCCCGCCGTTATGCCGTTCGCCATTTGGCGACTTCGCCCGGTTCACTAGCTACCGGTTTACTAACAACGGTATTGGCTTGGAAGCCGCTAGTTCGTGTCAATTTTGACCTAATGATCAAAGCAGAGAGGGTAAGCCAATGATGGATGCCAGCAGCGAAACACACGCCGTCGAGGCGATGGATTTCCTCGATGACCCACTCTGGTACAAAGACGCGGTGATTTACCAGGTACACGTGAAGGCCTTCTTCGATGCCAACGACGACGGTATCGGCGATTTCGAAGGTTTGATTCAGAAGCTGGACTATATTGTCAGCCTGGGCGTTAACACTATTTGGATTTTACCGTTCTACCCCTCGCCGCGTCGCGACGATGGTTACGATATTGCTGAATACACCAGCGTTAGCCCCGATTACGGCACGCTAGAGGATGCCCAGCGCTTTATCAACGAGGCACACCGACGCGGCCTGCGCGTTATTACCGAGCTGGTCATTAACCACACGTCCGACCAGCACGAGTGGTTTCAGCGCGCGCGCCAGGCGCCAGTAGGATCACCAGAACGCGACTTTTATGTCTGGTCGGACACCGACCAGAAGTACCCCGGCACACGGATCATCTTTCTCGACACCGAATCCTCCAACTGGACCTGGGACCCGGTGGCTGGCGCCTACTACTGGCATCGTTTCTACTCCCACCAGCCGGATCTCAACTTCGACAACCCCGTGGTACTCGACGAGATTCTCAAGGTCATGGAGTACTGGCTCGATATGGGGGTGGATGGCCTGCGCCTGGACGCCATACCGTATCTGGTTGAGCGCGAAGGCACCAACAACGAAAACCTGCCCGAAACCCACGTGGTACTCAAGAAGATCCGAGCGGTGCTCGACGAGCGCTACCCCGACCGCATGCTGCTCGCCGAAGCCAACCAGTGGCCCGAGGACACCCGGCCCTACTTCGGCGACGGCGACGAGTGTCACATGGCGTTCCATTTTCCTTTGATGCCGCGCATGTACATGGCCCTGGCTCAGGAAGATCGCTTCCCGATTACCGACATTCTGCGTCAGACGCCTGAAATACCGGCCACTTGCCAGTGGGCGATCTTTTTGCGTAACCACGACGAACTGACCCTTGAAATGGTCACCGATAAGGAGCGCGACTACCTCTGGAATCACTACGCCGCCGACCGCCGGGCGCGTATCAACTTAGGCATCCGCCGCCGGTTAGCGCCGCTGCTGGAGCGCGACCGGCGTCGTATCGAGCTACTTAACAGCCTACTGCTCTCCATGCCGGGCACGCCGGTGCTCTATTACGGCGACGAAATTGGTATGGGCGACAATATCTATCTCGGCGACCGTGACGGCGTGCGTACGCCGATGCAGTGGTCGGTGGATCGCAACGGCGGCTTCTCTCGCGCCGACCCGGCCAAGCTGGTGCTGCCGCCCATTATGGATCCGCTCTACGGCTATCAAACGGTGAATGTGGAAGCACAAATTCGTGACTCGCACTCGCTGCTTAGCAATATGCGGCGGCTACTGGCGGTACGCAGTCAGCACCGTGCTTTCAGCCGTGGCACCATGCGCCCACTCTACCCCTCCAATCGGCATATTCTCTCCTACCTGCGTGAGATGACGCTCGACAATGGCGAAACAGAAACACTGCTGTGCGTAGCCAATGTGGCCAGCACCGCTCAGGCGGTAGAGCTCGACCTTTCCGCATTTGCCGGTCAGGTGCCGGTAGAAATGGTCGGCGGAAGCGCCTTTCCACCGGTGGGTAAACTGGCGTACCTGCTGACGCTGCCTCCCTACGGTTTTTTCTGGTTCTTGCTGGCCCCGGCTACCGCCATGCCGGAGTGGCATGTTCCTGTACCAGAGCCCATGCCGGATTACGTTACGCTGATTATCAAAAAACGCCTTGAGGAGATTTTTGAGGAGACGCCCAGACGGCTACTCGAACGTGAAACGCTGCCCAGCTACCTGCCTAAGCGACGCTGGTTTGCTGCCAAGCAGTCCCGTATCGAACACGTCCACCTACACCCCACCGGCCGTCTTGAGCACAGCGGGCACTCACTGCTGTTTACCGAGCTGGAGGTCAAACATGGCCAAGGTAGCGAGCGCTACCAACTGCCGCTGGCTTTCCTGGGCGAAGACGAGCAAAGCAATCCGCTACCCCAACAGCTCGCCATGGCACGGGTGCGTCGTTTCCACGAAGTCGGGCTGCTCACCGATGCAGTCACCCTGGATGCCTTTACGCTGGCGGTACTAGAAAACATGCGCCTAGGCACTGTGCTGCCTTATGAGAAAGGAGAAATTCATTTCTTGCCAACCGCCGCCTTCGCCGAACTGACGCTTCCCGAGCACCTCGAGGTGGTTCAGCAGAGTGCCGAGCAATCCAATAGCTCGGTGATCATCAATCATCAATTAGTGCTCAAGCTGTTCCGACGCTTGGAGCCTGGCCTCCATCCCGAAGCAGAGATCGGCAGCTACCTGACTGAGCGGGGCTTTATGCATACCGTGCCCCTGTACGGCGTGGTAACCCGGCTCGAAGAGGGCTCCACGCAGACGCTCATGATTCTGCAAGGCTTCATCGACAACCAGGGCGATGCCTGGTCATGGACGCGCAACAAGCTGGAACGTGCCATTCGTGAAGCGGTGGCGGACGACGAACGGGCAAGCGAGCCAAAAGCCGAAGCCCGCTACGGCGCCTTCGAGGAGTTGGCAGAGTTTGCCACTACCTTAGGGCGTCGATTGGGTGAGCTGCATATGGTGCTGGCGACGCCCAACGACGACCCAGCATTCACGCCCGAAGTCGCTGGTCTCTCCCATGTGCAGCACTGGACACAACGCGTGACGCAGCGTGTTGAGGAAGCGCTAAACGTGCTGGAGCAACACAAGAACACTGCCAACGAAGCCGAACAGCGGCTTGCCGACATTATTTTGGCTCGCCGCGCCACGTTGATGGATGCCATCAAAAAGATGGCGGAACTTGCCCAAGGCAGCCTACTCACCCGTATTCATGGTGATCTACATCTTGGCCAAGTTCTGGTGGCTCATGATGATGCTTACATCATCGATTTTGAAGGCGAACCGGCCAGGCCCTTGGAAGAGCGTCGCGCGAAGGATAGCCCGCTGCGCGATGTGGCTGGCATGTTGCGCTCCTTCGACTATGCCTATGCCAAGGTGGAGGAAGCCCGGCCCGGCGACAATGAAGGCGCCGATACACATACCGACACTAGCCATTCGGTGGTGGAGCAGTATCTGCTTAAAGGCCGCCAAGCCTTTCTCAACGCTTATTGGCTGGCCACCATGGAAATACCCCACGAGTGGAAGCAAGCCAGCGGAGCCGCCGCGGCGGTGGACCTGTTCGTGCTCGAAAAGACAGCTTACGAAATTGCCTACGAAGCCGCCAACCGCCCCGAATGGTTGGGTGTGCCGCTGCACGGCTTAGCTGCCCTCATCGAACAACTCAGCCCAGGAAAGCCACATGAATAATGTTATTCACACCCGCCCCCTTCTGGATCGCAGCTTGTGGTTGACTGAGGAAGACGCCAGTGCGCTAGCGCAAGGAACCCATCGCGATCCCTTCGCCATCCTCGGCATTCACAGTGATGGCAAAGGGCAGTTTTTGCGCGTGTTCCTACCCGGCGCGGTAGGGGTTGATGTACTCGACCGCGACGGCGGCAGTGTGCGTTGCTGCCTGACGGGCATGCAAATCCCTGGTCTATTCGCTGCCCGACTACCTCATGCGGCTCCCTATCTGCTGCGTATTCGCTGGCCCCAAGGCGAACAGCTAACCGAGGACCCGTATAGCTTCGGCCTGCTGCTGGGCGAAATGGATCTTTACCTGCTGGGCGAAGGCAATCATCGACAGCTGGGGCACTGCCTGGGTGCCCAGCCCATGACAATAGATGGCGTCAACGGCGTTCGCTTTGCGGTCTGGGCGCCGAATGCCCAACGTGTTTCCGTGGTCGGTAATTTCAATAGCTGGGACGGCAGACGACACATAATGCGCCTGCGCATCGCTGCTGGGGTGTGGGAGTTATTCGTACCGCGCCTTGGTCCTGGGGAGGCGTACAAATATGAGGTGGTCGAAGCCCACGGTGCGATTGGCCTGCGTGCCGACCCAGTTGCTTTAGCCACCGAAGCACCGCCCTCTACCGCCTCGGTGGTAGCTGATACCACCCCCTTTACCTGGCATGACGACGCATGGATCGCCCAGCGGCAAAATATCCATGACCCGACCCATCCAATAAGCATTTATGAAGTGCATGCTGCCTCCTGGCGCAAACATGGCGGCGACAACGGCGAACTCTATAGTTGGCGTGATCTGGCCGAGCAATTAATACCTTATGTGCTGGACCTGGGGTTCACCCACGTCGAGCTATTGCCCATTATGGAGCACCCGTTCGGCGGCTCCTGGGGTTACCAGCCGCTGAGCCAGTTTGCGCCTAGCGCCCGCTTCGGTAAACCTGCCGACTTTGCCTACTTCGTTGATGAGTGCCATCGCGCAGGGCTGGGCGTCATTCTCGACTGGGTGCCGGCCCACTTTCCCACCGACCCCCACGGTTTGGCACGCTTTGATGGCACCGCTCTGTACGAATATGAGCATCCTTTTGAGGGGTTCCATCAAGATTGGGACACCTATATCTATAACCTGGGAAGGCGCGAAGTACATGGCTTTATGCTCGCCTCGGCACTGCACTGGCTGCGGCATTTCCATGTCGATGCACTGCGTGTCGATGCCGTTGCCTCAATGCTCTATCGCAACTACTCCCGTAACGAAGGCGAATGGATTCCCAACCGCTTTGGCGGTCACGAAAACCTGGAAACCATCGACTTCCTGCGCCACCTCAATGACGTCATCAGTGAGGAAGTCCCCGGCACCATCGTTATTGCCGAGGAGTCAACTGCTTGGCCGGGTGTCACCCAGCCGACCAAGGAGGGCGGGCTGGGTTTTGCCTATAAATGGAACATGGGTTGGATGCACGACACACTGGAATACATCGCCAAGGACCCGGTATATCGCAACTACTCGCATCACGATATGACCTTTCCGATGGTCTACGCTTTCTCTGAGCACTACGTCTTGCCGATTTCTCACGACGAAGTAGTCCACGGCAAGGGGTCGCTGATCGGTAAGATGCCCGGCGATGAGTGGCAGAAGTTCGCCAATCTCCGCGCCTATCTTGCCATCATGTGGTCGCAACCCGGTAAGAAGCTGCTGTTTATGGGCTGCGAGTTCGGTCAGTGGCGGGAGTGGAGCCACGACCGTGAGCTGGATTGGTCCCTGCTCGCCGAAGCCCGGCATGCCGGTGTCCACCGCTTGCTGAGCGACCTTAACCGCTGCTACACCGAGTTACCCGCCCTGCACCAATGCGATAGCGAACCACGGGGGTTTACCTGGGTGGTGGGCAACGACAACACCAATAGCGTTTTTGCCTGGCTACGCTGGAGTGCCACCGGTGAGCCGTTGCTGGTGGTTGCCAATATGACCCCAATTCCACGTATGGGTTATCGGCTGGGCGTGCCGCTGACTGGGGGGTGGGAAGAGTGCCTTAACAGTGACGCGGAGTGCTATGGCGGTTCCAACATGGGCAACCTGGGTCGGCTAACCGCCGAAGACTCCCCCCTACATGGGCAAATCGCCAGCCTGGAGTTGACGCTACCGCCACTCGCGGTATTGCTGCTACGTCCGGCCGGCATGCCCAACACTGACTGAGGTGCTCAGCCCAAACACGACCTAAACCTGGTGGCAGTATAAGAATATGCACGAATTTAATATTGGATTATTAGTCGTTGCAGCTAGCGCCTTATTGCTAGGGCTATTATCAACACCGCTGAAGCGCGTCGGCTTGCCCGACTCCGTCAGTTTGTTGCTGGTCGGGGTGGTGTTGGGGCCTACCGGATTTGGGCTTCTTGATCCAGCGCAGTGGGGTAACGAAATGGCCATTTTAGAACAAGTGGCCCGCTTAGCCGTCGCCATTGGTTTGATGGGTATCGCGCTGCGGCTCCCCAAATCCTATATTTTTAACCATTGGCGATCGCTCTGCGTGTTATTGCTGGTGGGTATGCCGGTAATGTGGCTATGCAGCAGTGTTATAACCGGTTGGGCGCTTGGTCTGCCATTAGGAGCGGCGTTACTCATCGGTGCTGTGGTTACCCCCACAGACCCGGTGGTTGCCTCTACCGTGGTGACCGGGCCCGTTGCTAAAGAGAACCTGCCCGCTTATCTACGCCACATTATTTCGAGTGAATCGGGCGCCAACGATGGGCTGACGTTTATCTTTGTCATGTTTGCTGTGTTTTTGCTGACGCTACCCGCGGATCAATCGATCACCACCAATATATTGGAGGTGCTGGGAGGCGATATTTTAGTCGCACTGGTGTTAGGAACGATGGTCGGTTATTCGGTCGGCTTTGCCATGCGCAAAGCTGAAGAAAAAAACACCATCGACCAGCCCTCGATGCTAATGGTAACCACAGCGCTCGCGCTCACTACTCTCGCCGCGGTGAAGCTAGCGGGCAGTAACGGAATTCTCGCTGTGTTCGTAGCAGGGTTAGCATTTGATCAACAAGCTAACGCCTCAGAAAAGCAGGAGGAAGAAAGAGTGGTAGAAGGCGTGGACCGCTTTTTCACCTCTCCGATTTTCGTCTTGCTCGGTTTAATGATCCCCTGGCAAGCGTGGCTCTCCTTGGGGTGGCCAGCCCTGCTGCTGGTGATTGGTGTGCTTTTCCTGCGCCGCTTACCCATTCTGTTATTAGTAGGTGGCCATATTAAAGATCTTCCCAGCAAGCTGGATGGCAGTTTCACTGGCTGGTTTGGGCCGATTGGGGTCGCCGCGCTTTACTACGCGGCATTGGCCCATCATAAAACCGATGTTGCTGAACTCTGGCCCGTGGTGAGCTTGCTGGTAGTGTCGTCCATCTTGGTGCACGGGCTGACCGCCATGCCGTTTTCGCATCTCTATAGACAAATTAAGGGTTCCAGCGCTTCATCGTAAGAGTGCTCTCAGCGTTCTATTCGCTACTGGTTCTTTGGTTAACGCCATAGGCCACCTGGAGCGCTTTCGCATATCGGGATCAGCGTCTACTTTTAGGTGGCAAGATTAGGGTTTGCAGGTAGCAGACCAAGAGCATCATTAAGCAAAGGGAATGCGTGCAAACACCTATTACTCCTAGGTGTTAACGCTCAAGGACGAAAGGTGAAATATGGCAGGTGCCAGCAGTATGTTGATCGCGCTCGCGGCCTTCTTCTGGGGTATTTCAGGGGGAATCGCAGGCATTCTTTTAGACGGCGGCTGGGATGCCTCTGTCGTCTCTTTTTATCGTGGTTTTGTAGGGCTTCTCTGCGCGCTGGCGTGGCTTCTACTGCAACGCAGCCATAGCGGCTTAGCTAGTCGACAGCTGTGGTTCTGGTCGGTGGTGGCGGGCCTTGGCGTAGCGGGCAACTTCACTTTCTATTTCATCAGTATTGATCATGGCAGCGTGGCGGTCGCGGCTACCTTGATGTACTGCGCCCCAGTATTTGTTTATCTGATCTCCTTTGCCCTTAAGCTTGAGCGCCCCACCGCTGCCAAGTGGCTAGCCATCGTGCTGGTAATGGTGGGTGTGGTGCTGTTAACCAAACTGTATGCCATTAGTGCTAGCGGCCTCTCGTTGATGGGCGTAGCTACCGGGCTGCTTGCCGGGCTCTCTTATGCGGCCTTCATTTTTGGCTTTAAATACGCTGCACCCCATGGCAGCCCCCAGGCAATACTGACGATCGCCTTCGCGGTACTGGCCATCATGCTCGTTGTGCCAAGCGATACAGGGCAGATTGTGAGCGTCCTGGGCTCATCGGATTGGCCTCTATTTGTAACACTCGGCCTCTTAGGCGCAGGCGTGTCTTTTGTGCTTTATATCGCGGGGATCAAACGCACAACGCCTGCGCTCGCCTCCATGGTGGCCATGGTCGAACCCATCACGGCCACCCTATTTGGCGTTGCCGTTTTAAATGAAAGCCTGAGCATTATTCAGATAATCGGCATGGGACTGATCCTAGTGACCGTCACCGCGCTGAGCGTTACGTCAAGCTAGGCATAGTTCTTAGCAAGCGCTCTTTGTAAGCACTCTTTGCAAGCGACTAACCATTGGTTCGTTAGATCTTTTCGGCAATACGATGGGCTAATCTATGAATAAAGGGTCCGCTGATAAACGCGATGATCCCTGCGGCTGGCCACGCCAACAGCCATGCATGCATCCAAATGCCCACAAAGCCAGGGTGTGTGCCAATATTCACGTAGGTCACCCAGGCGGACATAATCAGCGATAGCGTAAACGACATGAGAATGGCGAAGATAATTCGGTGTTTCATGGGAAGTCCTTAACTACCGTTTCACGTGCCCTAAACCTACCCTGCTGGTACCGCCGCACCAGCAGAGAGGTTCACAATCACTGCCTGTGGCTGATGCTTAAATTCCCGCTTTTGCCGCCCGTGCCGCGTGTAGCTTTTTATAGCTCTCGGTTAAGCGCTGGTGGCGCTCCAAGCCCTCTAGTTGCTTGTTCGTCTGCGTTAGGCCGTGGAAGCGCACATTGCCTTCCACCGAGCCCACCACCGCGGCCATGGTCGCCTCGCCAAACATACGCTGGAAGTTAGGCAGGTAGTCGTCCAGTTCCAGCTCGTCGTCCAGGGCGATTTCCAACACCGCGTTAATCGCCTGATAGAACAGGCCTCGCTCGACGGTGTTGTCATTGTACTGCAGGAACATCTGCACGCAGTCCAGCGCTTCCTCATGACGCTGCAGCGCTAGGTAGACCAACAGTTTCAGTTCCAGGATCGTCAGTTGGCCCCAGACGGTGTTCTCGTCAAACTCAATGCCGATCAGGGTAATAATGTCAGCATGGTCATCCATCTGGCTCTCTTCCAGCCGCTCGACCAGATCAGTGAGCTGATCGTCGTTTAGGCGGTGCAGGTTGAGAATATCTTCGCGGTAATCCAAAGCCTTATTAGTGTTATCCCAGATCAGATCTTCAATCGGGTATACCTCCGAGTAACCCGGCACCAGAATGCGGCAGACCGGCGCACCCAGGTCCTCGTGTACCGCCATATACACTTCCGCACCCAACTCTTCAAAAATGCCGAACAGCGTCTCGGCTTCTTCATCATTGCTGCCAGAGAAGTCCCACTCGCTGAACTCGAAGTCGGGCTTGGCGCTGAAGAAGCGCCAGGAGACCACGCCCACCGAGTCGATAAAGTGCTCGACGAAGTTGTTGGGCTCGGACACCGTTTGCGAATTGAAGGTCGGCAGCGGCAGGTCGTTCAAGCCTTCGAAGCTGCGGCCCTGAAGCAGCTCGGTCAGGCTGCGCTCCAGCGCCACTTCAAAGCTTGGGTGAGCACCAAAGGAGGCAAACACGCCGCCGGTGCGTGGGTTCATCAGCGTGACGCACATCACCGGGAACTGCCCGCCCATGGAGGCATCTTTGATCAGCACCGGGAAGCCTTGAGCTTCCAGGGCATTAATGCCCTCCACGATGCTGGGGTACTTGGCCAGCACCTCTTGCGGCACGTCGGGTAGCGTCAATTCCTGTTCGAGTATCTCCCGCTTCACCGCCCGCTCGAAAATCTCCGAGAGGCATTGCACCTGGGCTTCCACCAGGGTATTGCCCGCGCTCATGCCGTTGCTGAGGAACAGGTTTTCGATCAGGTTGGAGGGGAAGTAGACCGTTTCGCCATCGCTTTGGCGCGTAAACGGCAGCGACACAATACCCCGGTCTTCACGGCCAGAGTTGGTATCGATCAGGTGCGAACCGCACAACTCGCCTTCCGGGTTGTAGATATCCAGGCAGTGCTGGTCGAGAATTTCTGCGGGCAGCTCGTCGTTCGGGCCCGGTTTGAACCACTTCTCATTGGGGTAGTGAACGAATGCACTGTTGGCGATCTCTTCACCCAAAAACTGGTCATTATAGAAGAAGTTGCAGCTCAGGCGCTCGATAAACTCGCCCAGCGCCGAGCAGAGCGCGCTCTCTTTGGTCGCGCCTTTGCCATTGGTAAAGCACATGGGGGACGCCGCATCGCGGATATGCAGCGACCACACGTGGGGCACGATATTGCGCCAGGAGGCGATCTCGATCTTCATACCCAGGTCCGCCAAAATGCCGCTCATATTGGCGATGGTCTGCTCCAGCGGCAGGTCTTTACCTTCGATGTAGGTGCTGCCCCCTTCCGGCGCGCCCATCAGCAGCGCCTGAGCGTCTTCGTCGATATTTTCGACCACTTCGATCTGGAACTCGGGGCCGGTCTGAATGACCTTCTTCACCGTGCAGCGGTCGATGGAGCGCAAAATGCCTTCGCGATCTTTTTCCGAGATATCTTCCGGCATCTCAACCTGGATTTTGAAAATCTGCTTGTAGCGATTTTCCGGGTCGACGATGTTGTTTTGCGACAGGCGAATGTTCTCGGTGGGAATATTGCGCGCGTTGCAGTACACCTTGACGAAGTAGGCGGCACACATGGCCGACGACGCCAGGAAGTAGTCGAACGGACCTGGTGCCGAGCCGTCGCCTTTGTAGCGAATCGGCTGGTCGGAGATAACCGTAAAATCGTCGAACTTGGCCTCCAGACGGAGGTTGTCGAGATAGTTAACTTTGATTTCCATGAGCGGGCATCCGGAGCAATGAGTGTGCCTAACAGTTGGCAGTAGGCGAATTGCGGCCCATTATCCAGTTTTTTGCCCGCTTCGTCTTGGTCAGTCGCCTCCCGAATCGCCTATCCAGCGTCGAGAAGAAACGGCAACGCTTCATCCAGCAGTATTTCGGGAATCTCTTCAGCTATATAGTGGCCGCAAGGGAGTGTTTTGCCTTTTACATCGGTGGCGACTTTTTGCCATTCACTGAGTGCATCGAAGCAAGCTTCAATGGCGCCTTCAGCGCCCCACATCACATTTATCGGACAGGTGAGCTTAATGCCCGCGTCGATATCGGCCTGATCATGCTCCAAATCGATGGAGGCACTGGCGCGGTAGTCGCCACAAATACTGGTGGCGGTGCCAGGAAGAGACAAGCAGCGCTCATACTCCGCCAGCGCTTCCGGGGCAAAAGGCGCCATGCCCGCGCTGCGTGCGCCCATCACGCTTTTCAGATACTGGGCGGGGTCGCTCTGGATTAGCATTTCCGGCAGCGGCTGAGGGCGAATCAGGAAGAACCAATGCCAGTAGCTGCGCGCAAAGGCCTCATTAGTGCCGCGATACATGGAAAGCGTTGGCGCGATATCGAGAAGCACCATACGCTCAACTCGCTCAGCGTGGTCCACGCCTAAACGGTGGGCGACTCGAGCCCCACGATCATGGGCCAGCACTTTAAAACGTTCAAAGCCCAGCGCGCTCATTAGCTCTGCCATATCGGCAGCCATGGCGCGCTTGGCGTAATTTAGGTGCTCAGGATCGTCGTCGGGTTTACTGCTGTCGCCGTAACCGCGCAGGTCGGCTGCGATAACAGTGAAATGCTGGGCAAGCTTTTCTGCCACTTTGTGCCAAATCACGTGGGTCTGTGGGTGGCCGTGGAGCAGAAGAAGTGCCGGGCCGCTGCCGCCCATTCGAAACGTAATGTCGACACCGTTAACGTGACGTGTCTGTTTTTCAAACCCTTCAAACATGGTGAGCTCCTGACTTATGTCATGACGAATCAATTCAGCCTGCGCTGATATTACGCAGCAGAGTTCTTTTTAATAAAACAACATCCGGGCATGATAGTGCCACTTATCGTTAACGAGAGAACTACTATGAAAGCGTTCGCCTTTACTCAAAGCCTGCCCATCGACCATCCTGATGCGCTGCAAGCCATTGAGCTCCCCTTACCCACGCCTGACGCCCACGACATTCGCGTTGCAGTCAGCGCGATTTCCGTAAACCCTGTTGATGCCAAAGTGCGCAATAGTGCCCTACCGCAAACCGGCGAGCCGCGCGTACTTGGATATGATGCGGTGGGCATTGTGGACGCCGTTGGTAGCGCCGTTACCCGTTTTCAGCCGGGTGACCGGGTGTGGTACGCGGGCAATATTGCCCGCCAGGGCTCTAACGCTGAGTTTCAACTGGTCGATGAGCGCATCGCCAGCCTAGCGCCGAAAAGCCTTTCTGACACTGAAGCCGCTGCGCTTCCACTAACCGCCATTACCGCTTGGGAACTGCTGTTTGACCGGCTAGAGCTGGGCATGCGTGATACCCAAGGCAAAAGCCTATTGGTGATTGGCGCCGCGGGAGGCGTTGGCTCGATCCTGGTGCAACTTGCTAAACAACTCACCGATATTACCGTGATTGGTACGGCGTCTCGGCCCGAAAGCCAAGCCTGGGTGAAGTCGCTCGGCGCTGATGCCGTGATTAATCATCACCAGCCGCTTGATCAAGAGCTTAAAGCAGCGGGCTTTGACGGCGTGGATATGGTAATTAGCCTTAACCAGACCGATCATCACTTTGAGGCCATTATTGAAGCCCTCAAGCCCCAGGGAAAACTGGCGCTTATTGATGACCCTGAGCTAATCGATGTACGTAAGCTCAAAATGAAAAGCCTGTCGCTGCATTGGGAACTGATGTTTACCCGCCCGCTGTTCGCCACGGACGATCTCGCCAAGCAGCATGACCTGCTCAGCGAAGTAGCGGCAATGGTCGATGACGGACGATTAAAAACGACTTTAGGCGAGGTGTTGGGCCCGATTAACGCCGAAAACTTAAAGCACGCTCACGCCCTGATTGAGAGCAACCGCACGATTGGCAAGCTGGTCTTGGAAGGCTTTTAATACGCGTTCAACGTCACGCCCATCGCTGGCTATGGTGATGGGCGTACCAGTACTTGCTGGAACAGGATCGTTTCAAACTGCTCCATCGGCTCGACGGATTTAAGCGTTTTGGCACGCAGAATGGCCCCTTCCCAACCGGTGAGAATAAAGCTGGCGAGCGCCTCGGGTGCGGTGTGGCTGGCAATATCACCCCGCGCCTGAGCATCCTGCAGGCAGCGCACGAAGCGCTGTTCCCAGCGCTGAAACACAAGATTTAGCGCATCGCGGAAGGTGTCGCTCTGGCCCGAAAGCTCTTGGCCAAGGTTGCCAATCAAGCAGCCCGTGGCATGATCGCACTCGTGCATATGGTCACGGCCTGACGCGAAGTACCGTTTCAGGCGCTCAAGTGGCGGCGTCTCACTATCTTCCAGTAGTGCCACCAGCGTTTCGTCATAAGCAGCCGCAAAGCGCTCAATCACCGCCAGCCCGAAATCCTCTTTGCTGGAGAAGTAGTGATAGAAGGAACCTTTGGGTACACCGCAGGCCTTTAAAACGGCATTAATACCCGTCGCGTTGTAGCCTTGCTGACTAATCAGCTGGGCGCCACTATCAATTAATTTGTCGCGGGTTACATTGTTTTTCATATACTTAAAGTAGACCAGTCAGTCTATTACTATCAAATGAGTGAAAGCCAAGTAAGTAAAAGCCAAAGGATTGAGTGCCAAGTAAATGTTAATTACATGTTATTTGCACATTGTTTGACTAATCGCTGCTTAACAATGCGTGATGCTAGCATCATACGCTTATTTTTCTGGAATTTTCGCCCTAGCCAACGGATGACGCGCGGTAATGACACCAAAACGCTCCCTCTCTTCCCCACAATCGTCTTACCAACGAGGCCGCATTCGTATAGGCGCTGTGGTGGCATTATTGATTCTTGTGGGCACCCTGTCGATCGCCTGGTGGATTATTACCCAACCGCCCCGTATTGAGCGAACCCCTCCGCCGGAGCCTCTACCTACTATGGTAGATGTCGTCACGGTAAACGCGAGTGTTCAGGCACCTAATCTTTACGGCTTTGGGCGCGTTGAAGCAGAGCAGGAGGCGATGTTAGCCAGCCGTGTGGCGGGGCAATTGGAGCGTTTTGCCGATGGCGTGGTGCCTGGCCAAGTCGTTGAACAGAATGCCGCCGTGGCGTTTATTGATCAAGCCGACCTAGCATTAAGCCTGGAAGATGCCGAAGCGCAGTTGGCCAATGCGCAAGCGTTACTTGCTTTAGAACAAGCAGAGCAGCAGCGCGCCCGCAGTGAATACGAATCCTTTGGGCGTCAGCTTTCTGCTGAGCGACGTTCGCTGGTACTGCGTGAACCACAGCTGCGCCAAGCACAAGCCGAACTCACCCAGGCACGCGTGGCGCGCGATCAGGCAGCACTGAATGTTGAACGCGCAACCCTCACCGCTCCCTGGCGGGCCATGGTGCAGGAGCGCTTGGTCGGTGCCGGTAGCCTGCTCAGCCAAGGGACCGAGGTATTGCATCTGGTGGGCGTCGAGCAGTTTTGGGTGCGTGCCTCACTACCCGGTGAGTGGATGCAGTGGCTGGAAGCGGGCAGCAGCGTGACGTTAACCAGCCGCGGCTGGCCCGAAGGCGCCACACGTGAAGGCACGCTGGTGTCGATGTTGCCCAGCCTGGAAGAGAATGGCCTGCAGGCACAGCTACTCATCGCAGTAAACGACCCTCTGGCGCTAGAGAGCGACGGCCCGGCTCTGCGTCTGGGCGACGTGCTACGTGCGTCCTTTCAACCCGCTATTCAAGAGCAGCTCATATCACTACCCTCTGCCGCGCTTCGCCCGGGTGACATAACGTGGCGAGTCGATGAGGAAAGTCGCCTGCGCCGAACGCCGGTCATGCTGGCTTATCGCGGGGAAGATGACGCCTTGATTCGTAGCGGTCTGGAAACCGGCCAGCAAGTCGTCACCGCGGGCTTGGCCCAACCTCGAGAAGGCCAGCTAGTGCGCATTCGTCGGCCCAACGACACCCCGGCCCAAGCGGGAGATGAACCGGGAGACGAATCATGAAGGTACCACGCGGCCCATTGGCATGGATGGTGGATCACGGGGTAGCCCCCAACTTATTGATGGTGCTGTTTATCGTCGGCGGCCTAATGGCGTCGCTAGCGATTAAAAAGGAAGTATTCCCTGAATTTGACATCGAAGTCGTGCAAGTCACGATTAGCTATCCTGGCGCGACGCCAGAAGACGTTGAACAGAGCCTGCTGCTACCGGTGGAAGCCGCGATTGCCGATGTAGAGGGCATCGACGAGCTGACCGCGACGGCCAGCGAAGGCAGCGCCAACGTCAGCGCCACGCTGATTGACGGCATTGATGTCATGCGCGCCTATCAGGATATTCAGCAGGCAGTGAACGCTATCACCACACTGCCCAGCGCCGCCGACCCACCGCGTTTCACCCTGGCGGGACGCTCTCGCAGTGTGCTCAGCCTGCAGGTTTATGGCCAGGTCGGCCTAGAGGCACTCCACGACGCGGCTGAAGATGTGCGCGGCGAGCTGCAAGCCACCTCGGGCATTTCCCGCGCTGAGCTTTCCGGCAACCGCGAGCGGGAGATTCAAGTCCACCTGGACGAAGAGGCCATCGAGCGCTTCGGTCTCGACCATCAGGAGCTGGCTAGCCGCATCGCCGAAGAGGCGCTCGACCTTGCCAGTGGTCAGCTAACGACAGCCGAAGGCGAGTGGCTAATTCGCTATCAAGGGCGGCGCAATAGCGCCGAAGCCTTTGCAGAGCTGCCGATACTCACTAGCACCCAGGGCGCTCCGATTGTACTCGGTGAGATCGCCAGGGTCAGTGACGGTTTTGCCGAGACCGATCGCGAGGAGTTCTATAACGGTCAGCCCGGTCTCTCCGTCGATGTGTACCAAATCGGCGATCAAACCCCAACCAGTATTTCAGAAGCGGTCAACGGTGAACTTGAACGCCTGCGTGCAGGCATGCCGGAAGGCGTTAGCCTGGCTATTTCCCGCGACAGCTCGGAAATTTACGAAGACCGCCTTAGCCTACTGTTAAAAAATGCCTGGATGGGCTTAGCGCTGGTGTTGGTACTCATGGCGCTGTTTCTAGAAGCACGGCTAGCCTTCTGGGTCACCCTGGGTATTCCGACGGCGTTTCTGGGCGCCATGCTGTTTCTGCCCTGGATCGGCGTCTCGCTCAACATGATGTCGATGTTCGCCTTTATTATCGCCCTGGGGATCGTGGTGGATGACGCCATTATCGTTGGCGAAAATATCTACAGCTATCGGGAAGAGGGTTACTCGCTGCGCGATGCAGCGGTGAAAGGCGCCAGCGAGATCGCCACGCCGCTCACGTTTGCCATTCTGTCCAATATCGTCGCCTTCCTGCCGCTGCTGTTTTTACCCGGCTTTTTAGGACTGATTTTTGCCACGGTGCCGGTGGTGGTGGTGACCGTCTTTCTGATCTCCTGGCTGGAAGCGCTCGTCATACTGCCCGCCCACTTAGCGCATAGCCGCAAACCGCGCCAAACGCCGGCGTGGCAGCGTCCGCTTGAATCACTTCGCCAGCGCCTGCAGGGCGGCTTGCACCACTTCACCTATCGTCAATTCGAGCCGTTTCTGCAGCGCGCGTTGAACCAACGACTGCTGAGTATTTCGCTGGGCATCGCCATTCTGCTGATCGCCCTCTCCTGGGCAATGAGCGGGCGTTTGGGTTTTTCCCTGATGCCACGGGTCGAATCGGATCAGGTGCAGGCAACGGTAACGCTGCCCATTGGCAGCAATATCAGCGTTAGCCGTGAGCTTAGCCAGCAACTGCTCGACGCCGCCGATGTCCTCAGCGAGCGCGAAGAAACCCTCAGCTTTAGTAGCTCACGCAGCCGCCTGGACGGCGAAAGCCTGGAAGTGCGTTTGGATATTGCCAGCGAGAGTTTAGAGGCTTGGCCACCGTCGCGCATCGCCCGGGAGTGGCGCGACCTAACCGGCGATTTACTCGGCGCTCAGTCAGTGCGTTTTGAGGCTGATGTCGGCGGCCCCGGCAGCGGCGCGGCGCTCAGCCTTCGCCTTTCCCACCCGGACACGCAGGTACTGGAAGCCGCCGCCGAACGCTTGGCGGAAACATTGGGCGGCTATGGACTCACCGATATCGACAGCGGCCTGGGCGACGGTAAACCGCAGTTAGAGATGCGCCTTTCTGCCGAAGGCCGAGCGTTGGGGCTTACAGGCAGCAATTTAGCCGAAGCACTACGCGGACCTCTTCAGGGCGCCACGGCACTTGAACAGTACGTCGGGCGCAGCGAAATCAGCGTTGAGGTTCGTCTGCCCAACGACAACCGCGACAGCCTGAATGAGCTCTACCGCATGCCGGTGCGCACGCCTGACGGCCTCAGCGTGCCACTTTCACGGGTAGCCGACATCACCATCAGTCAGGCCTCTAGCAGTCTTGAGCGCATTAACGGGCGACGGATTATTACCGTGACCGCCGACTCGGAAAGCGATCTGGCCATTAACCAGGTGCTGGCAACGTTGCAGGAAGAGGTGTTCCCCAACCTTGAAGCAACCTGGCCAGGGCTTGAGGTCAGCATGGGCGGTCGTCAGCAGGACACCGCCGACAACTTGGCCACGCTCAGGACCTCCATGTGGTTAATGATTGCCGCCCTTTACGCCCTGCTCGCCATTCCGTTCCGCAGCTATTTACAGCCGCTGCTGGTGCTGGCCGCGATCCCCTTTGGCATTGTCGGTGCAGTGGCTGGCCATATGGTTATGGGTTTCGGGCTTTCGATTATCAGCTTGCTGGGCATGCTCGCGCTCTCTGGCGTGGTGATTAACGATGCGCTGGTGCTGATTGACTACGCCAACCGTAAACGCCGCGAAGGCATGGATGCCCGGGGCGCCATCGTGGCAGCGGCTACCCGCCGTTTACGGCCAATTATGATGACCACATTGACGACCTTCTTGGGCTTGGCACCCATGATCTTGGAAACCTCGCGGCAGGCACGCTTTATGATTCCGATGGCGATTTCGCTAGGTTTTGGCATGCTGTTCGCTACGGCTATTCTGTTAATTCTGGTGCCCTGCCTCTACCTGGGCATGGAGAATGTTCGCGAACGGCTTAGTGCCCCGCGTCAGCCTAAAACTCTTCCCTCTACCCCTAGCCACGAGGAGGGCACTCATTAATGACCATGCTCACCGCGATACGCCAATGGCGGCCCTCTCGGCTGGGCCTGAAGCTGTTTGTGATTATCCTAAGCGTCAATGTGGCCATCTCAGCCAGTATGTTTCTGGCCGTGTCCTACAGTATTGACCGCGGCTTTCTCGACTATCTCAACCAAGCTCAGGAGCGCCGCGCCACGCTGCTGGCCGATGGTCTCGTCACACGCTGGGAAACCCAGCAGAGCTGGGAGTGGCTGGAGCAGTCGCCGGAACGCTGGCCGTTTATTGTTCGTTTTGAACTGGGCCAGGAGCATCGCGACCGACCCTCACCGCTAGGTGAAGCGCGTGACTTTAGCCTGCGCGCGGAAGATGGACGCTTTATCGTGCCGCCGAACAGCGGGCGCGAAAACTCGGGCAACTGGCATTGGCTAACCCTGCAAAGCGGTGAAACCACTATCGGGTCGCTGGGATTCCGGCCGCCGCGGGAAATGATGGAGCGCATGGAGAGCCGCTTCCTGGAGCGCCAGCAGCGTAATCTGGTACTTATCGTCATATCACTCTGCGTTGCTTCATTGCTACTGGCGGGCGGGCTTTCCTGGTGGCTGGGGCGTCGTACCCGGGCATTGGCCGGCGCCACATTGCGCCTTACCGAAGGCGACTACCACACCCGGCTACCGGAACGCGGCCGCGACGAACTCTCTCGCCTAGCGCGGGATTTCAATGTGCTTGCCGCCACGCTGGAAGCCAGCCGTGATGCCCGCGCCCGCTGGGTATCAGATACGGCCCATGAGCTGCGCACGCCGCTGGCGGTACTGCGCGGAGAGATCGAAGCCATGCAGGATGGCATTCGACCCCTGAGTCAGGAAAATCTTAGCTCTCTCGCCCAGGAGGTGGGTCAGCTAGAGCGCTTAGTGGCGGATTTACGTCTGCTTTCCCAAAGCGACGCGGGCGCGCTGGATATACAACTGGCGCCGATGGATCTAAGCGACTGCCTGGCTAGCCGACTGGCTGACGCTGATCGCTGGTTAGTGGACAGCGGTTTAACGCTGACGGAAAAGATCGAGCCTGGCATTATGATTCGTGGCGATGCTCAGCGCCTGCGCCAACTTTGGAACAACCTGCTGGACAACAGCTGCGCCTACACCCAGCCGCCGGGAGAGCTGCGTGTTACGCTCACGACTCAGAAAGGGGAGGCAGTAGTCACTTGGGAAGATAGTACGCCGGGGGTACCGGAAGGCGAGCTGGCCCGTTTGACCGAGCGCCTCTACCGAGTGGAAGGATCACGCAGCCGCGCTAGTGGCGGCAGCGGTCTAGGGCTCTCTATTGCGAGTGCCTTGGTCAATGCCCATGGTGCAACGCTGACGCCCTCTCCCTCCACGCTAGGTGGGCTGCGCTGGACGCTGCGCTTTCCTTTGTTGGCCGCTAATTAATGTTTTTCAGAATTCGTGTTTAAAAACTGTTTTAAGCCATGCTTTCCCGTTCACTGCTAAGCGAGTCTACCGCTATGTCTCATGCTGCCTCTTTGCTCGTTGTTGAGGATGAACCGAAAATTGCCCGCCTGATGGCGGACTACTTAACCACTCATGGCTTTGAGGTGACCACCCTGGGTCACGGTGATGAAGTGATGCCGTGGCTTGAGCAGCACTCCCCAGCCCTGGTGCTGCTCGATATCATGCTGCCGGGTAAAGATGGCCTCATCTTAAGCCGGGAAATTCGCCAGCAGTGGCCTTCCATAGCGATCATCATGGTCACCGCCAAGGTAGAAGAGGTCGACCGCCTGCTGGGACTGGAGCTAGGCGCCGATGACTATATCTGCAAGCCTTTTAGCCCTCGTGAAGTCGTCGCTCGAGTCAAAGCCGTACTGCGCCGCAGCCAAGCGGCAGCCGAGGCGCCGAGTGAAGTGCAAAACGCCCCGGTAGTGTTAAACGAAGACGGCTGGCAAGCCCTTGCCCACGGGCAGGACCTGGGCCTGACCGCGGTGGAGTTTCAGTTATTGCGCGTCATGATGCAGGCGCCGGGGCGCATCTTCAGCCGCGAACAGTTGATGGATCACATGTACCGCGATAACCGCATCGTTTCTGAGCGCACCGTGGACAGCCACATCAAAAAACTGCGCAAGAAGATCCACGAAGCGCTCCCTGAACTGGAAATCATCCGCTCGGTATATGGTGTCGGCTATAAGTATCAGCCGGAAGGTTAGGGGTTTACCTGCCGATTAAGAAACGCGATGCCTGCATCAATAGCGCCGCCACGCAGTAGGAAGCTGGTGATGTGGCCGCGCCAGCGCTGGAGGTACAGCTCGCTTTCGATATTGTTAGCCTGCAGGGCTTGATAGAAGTCCGTAGCGTGATCCACCGGCACGAGTTTGTCCCATTTGCCGTGAAACAGAAAAAAAGGCGGTGCCTGTGGGGTAATTTGCCAGGCAGGCGACGCTAGCCGGTACGTCTCGGTCTCTTCTGCGCGGGTGCCGCCAATAAAATCAACCACCAGCGGCCCATCCTTAAACTTGAGCAAATCACTGGGAAGACCACCCGCCAGCACCGCGGCCAGACGGCTCTGCTCACCGCCGTAAGGCTCAGCCAACGGCCCTTCTACGCCCGCTAGCGCCAGCAAACTTACTAGGTGGGCACCGGATGAAAAGCCAACGCCCACAATGCGATCGGTATCCACCTGCCACTCATCGGCGTTAGCGTGAATCCAGCTCATGGCCTGCTGCAAATCGTGTAGCTGGTTGGGAAAGCGGTATTCCGGTGCAAAACGATACTCAATATTCACCGCCACATAACCTTGCCCGGCTAGCTGTTCGGCAATGCCCTGCATATCTTGCGGTGTGCGATTGCGCCAGCCGCCGCCATGCACCACTAGTGCCGCGGGTCGCCGCGTATCTGTTGATCCATTGGGCAGATAAACAGTCGCCTTTAACGCCTGTGGCCATGCCTCGGGTGTGTAAGTAACTGGGGCTAAGCGCTCAAAAGGCTGGGGGTCATGCAAAGGGTTACTCTCAACAGCAGACTCGCCCTGGCTAATATGTTGGGAAGCGCTACAGCCATTCAATAGCAAGGCAAGCGCCCCCAGGCCAGTAACACGGCGTAGGGTGGTAAACGCATAACGCGGCTGAAACACGCGAAAGTATTCGATTCGCGACATTAAGTTGCTCCTTGATGATTAGGTGACCCCTCACCTACCGACTACGACCTGCCACGAGCTAATAAGATCATGATTGTTGCACACTATCTGCAAACGGTTTGCACGTCTCCTAGCGATACTGGCATCGTCAACTCACCAGGAGAGAACTTATGAAACTTACAAATGCTAAGAAACTGTCAATTCGCCAACTGTTTGCCCCGGCCCTGCTGGCTATTGCTATTGCCCCGCTAGCGCTTACCGCTCAAGCGGATAGCCACGGTGACCATGAAGGTAAAGGCCCTGATCGGGAGCGTATGGAAGAACGCATGGAGGAGCGCCGCCAAGAGATATATCAGCGCGCCGAAATCTCTGAAGAGAAGCAGGCTGAGCTCAACGAAGCTCACGCTGAACATCGTGAAGCGATGCACGCGCTGCGGGACGAGCATAAAGAGCGCGTTGCGGAAATTCTCTCCGAAGAAGAGCAGGAAGCACTGCGCAGTGCCATGCACGAAGCTCATGAAGAGTATCGTGATAAGCACGGCAAGCGCGGCCACCACGGCGATAACGACGACAGCGCCGACAGCGCCGACAGCGCCGATAGTGAATAAGCGTTGATCGCTTTTTAAACGTTAGCGTTAACGCCCGGCTTGCCGGGCGTTTTTGCGTCTGCCTTTGCGTTTTTCTCACCGCTCACTCCGCGCTTATTCACCCCACAAAAGGGAGGTTAACTTGAAGGGGAAGGTTTAATCGCGTATTTTATTTGAACGTTCATTCAAAATAAAATATTACATCCACCCTTCAACGAAAAGGAGTCCACCTCGATGGCGAAAGACAATCCCGTCCTTCCCTCCCGCGACCGCCTCAACCCCGTGGTTTTCCACGGCAGTGTGGCGGGCATACTTATCTTTTTAGTGCTCACTATGCTGTTTACCGAGCAAGCTGGGGCCTTTTTCGATGCCGGGCTTGCCTGGGTGAGCAAAACCTTTGGCTGGTACTACATGCTCGCCATTGTGGCTTACCTGGTTTTCGTCATCGCCATTGGTATGTCGCGCTTTGGCAGTATTCGTCTGGGGCCTGATCACTCTCGGCCTGAGTTCTCGCTACTCTCCTGGTCGGCCATGCTGTTTGCCGCGGGTATCGGCATCGACCTGCTGTTCTTCAGCGTTGCCGAGCCGGTGGCTCACTATCTGACGCCGCCGGATTTAACCCCGGAAAGCCAGGAAGCGATGCGTAACGCCGTCGTTCAAACCTATCTGCACTGGGGGCTCTCCGGCTGGGGGCTGTACGTGTTGATGGGTATGGCGCTGGCTTACTTCAGCTACCGTCACCGTTTGCCACTGGCGATTCGCAGCGCGCTTTACCCGATCCTCGGTAAACGTATCCACGGCCCGATTGGTAACGCGGTGGACATAACCGCAGTGATCTCCACCGTATTCGGCATTGCTACCAGCCTTGGCATCGGGGTAATGCAGCTTAACTACGGCCTCACCTATATGTTCGGTGTGCCGGAAACCCTCACCGTGCAGGTGATTCTGATTGTGCTGGTGGTCGTGTTAGCAACGATTTCCGTGGTGACCGGGGTTGAGAAAGGCATTCGCCGCTTATCAGAGTTCAACATGCTACTGGCGTTGGCGCTGATGCTGTTTGTACTCTTTTCCGGCGACACGCTGGTGTTACTGGATAAAGTGGTCAACAACGCCGGTGATTATCTATCGGGCTTTGTAGGCGCTAGCTTCGACACTTATGCCTTTGCCGATGAGGGCGCACAAGAGTGGAAGATGTGGTGGACGATCTTCTTCTGGGGCTGGTGGATTGCCTGGACGCCTTTCGTGGGACTATTCCTGGCACGTATCTCCCGTGGCCGTACCATTCGTGAATTCGTCGCTGGTGCACTGTTTATTCCGCTGGCCTTTATGATGGTGTGGATGTCGGTATTTGGTAACAGCGGCATCGAGCTGGTGGCCAACCAAGGCGTTGCCGAGCTTGGTGAGCAGGCGCTCAATACGCCGCAAACCACGCTTTACACACTGCTTGAATACTACCCCTACGTGGGCCTTACCGCGGCGGTCGTGACCGTACTGGGTATCGTGTTCTTTATTACTTCAGCCGATTCCGGTGCGCTGGTACTGGCCAACTTCACTTCTATTTTGAGCGATGTGAACCACGATGCGCCGGTGAAACTGCGTATTTTCTGGTCGGCGACGATCGGTTTGATCACTATCGCCCTGCTGATGGCGGGTGGCTTGAATGCATTGCAAAGCGCCGTGGTCATTACCGCACTGCCGTTCTCGCTGGTTATTTTCGCGGTCATGGTGGGTATGTATAAAGCCCTGAAACTGGAAGGCAGCAAGGCCGATGCACGCCGCATGATTGCCGGTAGTGCCCCCGGTGGCGATTGGAAAGAGCGTTTGGACCGCGCTCTGGATACTTCTAATCGCGCCGGTGCGGCCGCTACGATCGAGCATGCGATTCGCCCGGCGATGACCCAGTTCGCTCAAGAGCTTGAGAGCCGGGGCCAAACCGCCAATGTGACGGAAGAGCGCGTTGAGGGCGAGGCGCTGCCGAACCTGACCCTCCAGGTCGACTTCGGCGAAGCCACCAGCTTTGTCTATCAGGTTTGCCCGCACCGCATGCGCACGCCCAGCTTCATCCCTGCCGATGACGACTTTTATGTACGCTTGGATGTGTACCTGGCGGAAGGTGGACAAGATAAAGACCTTAACGGTTATACCCGTGGTCAGGTGATTGGTGATTTGGTGGCTGAGTATGAGCGCCACTTACACTTCCTCACCTTGGCCGGTGAGCAGATGGGTCATGTTCAGGCAATGCCTGGCACCATCGGCGAACCGCCTGAAGACTCGCAGATATAAGTAAGCATCTGCGCTTAGCCTAAAAAAATCCCAGCCAAGCGGCTGGGATTTTTTGTGCGCGAACGACTCCGCGACTAACGACTTGTTGTGCAAATTTCACCGCAGGCGTAGCGTAATGGCTTGTTTTCCCTATTTTTAGGAGGCTGACTCTATGTCCCGTGTCCATCAATCTTCGGGATACGTTTTCCCGATGCCTGGCCGCGCGTTAGTAAACGCCTGGCGTGAAGGGTATACGCTGGCCAAATTCAAGCGGGATGTAATGGCGGGTCTGACGATTGGTGTGGTGGCGGTACCGCTCTCCATGGCGCTGGCCATCGCTACTGGCGTGCCACCTCAGCACGGGCTATACACTGCCATCGTGGCAGGCGCGGTGATCGCCTTGACCGGCGGTTCGCGGTTTAATATCTCTGGCCCTACCGCCGCCTTTGTGGTGATCCTATTCCCCATTGTGGCCAATCATGGTTTGGGCGGGCTGCTGATTGCTACCTTTATGGCAGGCGCCATTTTGGTCGCGCTGGGGCTGTCGCGGTTGGGAAGCCTGATTCAGTACGTCCCCTACCCGGTCATTCTTGGCTTCACAGCGGGCATTGGCGTCGTCATTGCGCTGCTGCAACTGCCCGATTTTCTCGGTTTGGCCGGGGTCGAGCTCGGCGATAGTACTCTGCGTAACCTCATGCTGATTGGTCGAGCACTGCCCACTCTGTCACTGGCTGAAATCAGCGTCGGGCTTGTGACCTTGGCAACGCTGTTAATCTGGCCCCGTCTGAATACGCCAGTTCCTGCCCCGCTGGTTGGCTTGGCGGTGGGTACCCTGGTTGCCGCCCTGCTGCTGGTGGGTGGTGTCGAGGTCGATACTATCGCCTCGCGCTTTAGCTGGGAGTATCAGGGCGAAAGCGGCAGTGGCATTCCTCCCTTCGCGCCTGGCTTTATCGCACCGTGGCATTTCCCTGGTGCCGACGGCTCACCGCTTGAAATCGACTTTGCGTTGATTCAAGCGCTGCTGGGCCCGGCACTGGCGATCGCTTTACTCGCTGCGATTGAATCGTTGCTGTGCGCCGTTGTCGCAGATGGCTTAACCCGCACCCGCCATGACCCCAATGCAGAACTGATTGGCCAAGGGCTCGGCAATCTGGTGGTACCCTTCTTTGGCGGTATTACCGCCACGGCCGCACTGGCACGCACCGCGACCAATATCAAAAGTGGCGCGTTTTCACCTGTCGCTGCGCTGGTGCACTCGTTAGTGGTGCTGCTGGCCGTCGTCGCACTGGCGGGCGTGTTGGGGTATGTACCGATGGCTGCGTTGGCCGCGCTTCTGTTTATTATTGCCTGGAACATGAGTGAAGCGCGGCATTTTATGCACACGCTAAAAAGCGCACCTGCCAGCGATGTATGGGTATTGGTAATCTGTTTCGCACTGACGGTTATTTTCGACATGGTGGTTGCCGTGGCCGTGGGTATTGGCCTAGCCGCCGCGCTGTTTATTCGCCGAATGGCACAGCTGACTCATACCCAACGCTTGGCGGCACCCAACACCAGCGAACACTTCCCGCCGGAAGTAGCCCTTTATAAGATAAGCGGACCGCTGTTTTTTGGCGCAGCAGAAAAGGCCATTGCCACACTCAGAGTGATTGACCACAGCGTAAAAATCGTCGTTCTGGATATGCGCGATGTACCCAGCCTGGATACCACCGCCATGGTGGCGCTGGATACGCTGCGACGCGAGCTGGGCGAGCATGGGGTGGGGGTAATATTTGTAGGGTTGTCACCGCGCATGGCGCTGAAACTCAAACGCGCGGGCATTAAGCGCGAAGCAGGTCAGTTAGCGGTTGTCAGTAACCTTGCCCACGCAGAGCGAATGGCGCGCCGTTGGTTGGGCCAACAGGGGAACGGCGGGGATTAAATCGTGCCTGAGCAGTGACACTGCCGAAATTAAAAAGGGGAGTTGCCTCCCCCTGAGATACGACACTAGAACGATGTCAGCTCGCCATATCCAACACGATACGACCCTCGATTTTGCCGTCGATCATGCGCTGGAAGACATCGTTGATATTGTCCAGCGTATCGGTTGCGACCGTGGCCTTAACCTTGCCTTCGGCAGCGAAATCCAGCGCTTCCTGCAGGTCGCTGCGCGTGCCAACGATAGAGCCACGTATGGTAATGCCATTGAGCACTGTGCTAAAAATTGGCAGCGGGAAGTCGCCGGGTGGTAGGCCATTGAGCACCAGTGTGCCGCCGCGGCGTAGCATATTCTGCGCTTGATCAAACGCCTTCGGCGACACCGCTGTCACCAAGGCACCGTGAGCGCCACCAATGGTTTTCTTCAGGTAGGCCGCTGGGTCGGTTTTCATGGCGTTAACAGTTACCGTGGCGCCTAAACGCTCAGCCAGGGCTAGCTTACCGTCATCGATATCGACAGCCGCCACGTTCAGCCCCATCGCTTTAGCGTACTGCACCGCCATATGGCCCAGGCCACCAATACCCGAAATCACCACCCACTGACCGGGGTGGGTATCGGTCATTTTCAAGCCTTTATAAACCGTTACACCGGCACACAGCACCGGGGCTATTTCGATAAAATCAACGGCATCCGGCAAGCGCCCTACATAGCCTGCATCCGCTAAGGTGTAGTCCGCGAACCCGCCGTTAACGCTGTAGCCGGTATTCTGCTGGGACTCGCACAGCGTCTCCCAACCGCCTAAACAGTGCTCGCAGTAACCACAGGCCGAGTAGAGCCAGGGTACACCAATACGATCACCCTCTTTGACATGGGTAACGCCTTCACCCACCGCCACGATATGCCCAACGCCTTCGTGCCCTGGAATAAACGGTGGCGAGGGTTTTACCGGCCAATCGCCGTGAGCAGCGTGTAAATCGGTATGGCAGACACCAGAGGCCGCCACTTTCATCAACACTTCGCCCTGCTTGGGGCGAGGTACATCAACTTCTTCTATGACCAACGGCTGGCCAAACTCACGAACGACCGCCGCGCGCATTGTGCTATCCATGATACAACTCCTAATAGTTTTCGATACGGCAGTTTAAGCACTGCTCTTATCAGTAGAGTCAGCGTCAGGGGACTGACAATTACCGCCCGGCTGATGCCGGACGGTGTGGGTTAGCTATACATAGAAAAACGTGGCGGGTTAGAAGAAGCCCAGCGGATTGATGTCGTAGCTGACCAGCAGGTTTTTGGTTTGCTGGTAGTGCTCAAGCGCCACCTTGTGGGTTTCGCGGCCGACGCCGGATTTCTTGTAGCCACCGAATGCCGCGTGGGCGGGATATTGATGGTAGCAGTTGGTCCACACTCGCCCGGCTTGAATGCCCCGGCCCATACGGAAAGCGACGTTGATATCGCGGCTCCACAGGCCAGCGCCCAGACCGAACTCGGTGTCGTTGGCAATCGCCAGCGCTTCTTCCTCATCCTTGAAGGTGGTCACCGCCACGACTGGGCCAAAGATCTCTTCCTGGAAAACACGCATCTTGTTGTTGCCCTTGAGCAACGTTGGCTGGATGTAATAGCCACTGTTAAGGCTGTCGTCCAGGGTTTCTTTATTGCCACCGGTGAGGAACTCGGCGCCTTCGTCGCGGGCAATGTCCATGTACGACATGATCTTGTCGAACTGCTCTTGGGATGCCTGAGCACCTACCTGCACATCGGTATCCAGCGGGTTGCCACGCTTGATGGTTTGGGTGCGCTCAATAACCTTGGCCATGAACTCGTCGTACATACTCTCTTGAATGAGCGCGCGAGAAGGACAGGTACACACTTCGCCCTGGTTAAAGAACGCCAGCACCAGGCCTTCTACCGCTTTATCAATAAACGTCGGCTCGGCGTTCATAATGTCGGCAAAGTAGATGTTGGGGGATTTGCCGCCTAGCTCCACGGTAGAGGGAATAATGTTTTCTGCCGCGCATTTCAAAATATGCGAACCGACAGGCGTGGAGCCGGTAAAAGCGATCTTGGCGATACGCTTGCTGCTAGCCAGTGCCTGACCCGCTTCGGCACCAAAGCCATTGACGATATTGAGAACGCCAGGCGGCAGCAAATCGCCAATCACTTCCATCACTTTCAGAATCGACGCGGGGGTTTGTTCTGCGGGCTTCAAGACCACACAGTTACCCGCTGCCAGCGCAGGCGCCAGTTTCCAGGCGGCCATCAGGATCGGGAAGTTCCAGGGGATGATCTGGCCCACCACGCCTAGCGGTTCGTGGAAGTGATAGGAAACCGTGTTGGCATCGATATCCGCTGCGGTGCCCTCCTGCGAGCGCAGGCAGCCTGCAAAATAGCGGAAGTGATCGACAGCCAATGGAAGATCGGCATTGATGGTTTCGCGTACCGCTTTGCCGTTATCCCAGGTTTCGGCGACGGCGAGCATTTCCAGGTTTTGCTCAATGCGGTCGGCGATTTTCAGCAGAATATTGCTACGCTCTTGAACGGAGGTTTTCCCCCAGGCAGGTGCCGCTTTGTGGGCCGCATCTAGTGCTTTATCGATATCTTCTGCCGTTGAGCGAGGGATTTCACAGAAGACGTGACCATTCACGGGACTAATATTATCGAAGTATTGGCCTTTCACCGGGGCAACGAATTCGCCGCCGATATAGTTGCCGTAACGTTTTTCAAATGACACCACAGAACCGGTGTCACCAGGGTTGGCGTAGATCATTGTCATGCTCCTGAGTATTATGATTATTAAAGGTGCTTTTTTAAGGTGCCTAAACAGTGTTGTTCACTAAAGCAAATGGCGATATAGCCCGATGGCAGGATTAGCCCTCATCCCTTGGTAGGAGACGCCATGTATTCCCTGTTAGTGGCCGATGACCACCCGCTGTTCCGTGATGCGCTGCAAACCGTGATTAGCGGGGGCTTGGCAGGCAGCCAACTGGCGGAAGCGGAGAGTCTCGCTGATGCGATGACGTTGGTGGAACAGCATGCGGAGTTGGATTTGCTGCTACTGGATTTAAGCCTGCCTGATGCCGAGGGGCTAGAGGGGCTGACCCGCCTGCGCGAGGTGTTTCCATGGCTGCCGGTAGCGATTGTCTCTGCGCATCAAGAGCGCCAACTGGTGCTGGATGCTATTACCCTGGGCGCGGTGGGCTATATCCCCAAATCTACGCCCCGGGAAGCAATGCTGGCAGCCTTAACGCAGATTCTTGAAGGTCAGCTCTACCTGCCGCCCGACATCATGCGACGGCCTGCGCCCCGCGCGTCTTTGCCCCCCACGACCGTCACCGCCACAACGCCCAGCGAGCGGTTGGCGCGCCTGACCGAAAAGCAGCTGATGGTCTTGGGCTGTATGGCCAAAGGCATGTCCAATAAGCATATTGCGCGAGAATTGTTGATTGCCGAAACCACCGTTAAAACCCATGTCTCGGCGATTTTGCGTAAATTAAATGCGACCAGTCGGGTGCATGCGATCGTCATTGCCGGAGAGGAGGATTTAAGTTTTTATCGCGCCAACCGGGCTCACTAATGCTTATGCAACAGTGAGGCAAGCAGCATGCGCAGCCGCAGCGGTTTGAGCGGTTTTAGCAAACAGTGCATACCCGCCTCACGGGTGGCCCGCTTAATCTCTGCCTCGTGATTCGCCGTTATGACCACGGCGGCCAGTCCAGGATAGCGCCGCTGCAAGCGCGCGGCCAGATCGATACCGGTTTCACGATGTTCCCCTAAGTGATAATCAACCAGGAGTACCGCAGGGCGTTCACCATCGCTGGCGGCCTCAAGGGCACTCACCGTGGCTGCCGCGCGTACCCGACAGCCCCAACTGCTTAGCAGTGCCTGCATGCCCTCAATAATGGCCAAGTCATCATCGATCACCCAGACGATACAGCCCTGCAGCGGATCATCTATTTCCGCCAATGGAGAGATGTAGCGTGCGGGCAGAGCCGATGACGGGACCGCCGCGTAAGGCACGGTGATAGAAAAAAGAGCTCCTATGCCGGGGCGTGAAGTGAGGGATACCGGTTGCTCCAGCATACTGCTGATCCGGTCAACGATGGCTAGCCCCAGCCCTAAGCCACGGCTATTAGCACTATGGGGCTGGTTAACCCGCCGGAACTCCAGAAAGATCGCTTCGCGCTGCTGCTCTGGAATGCCGGGGCCGGTATCGCCCACCATAATTTCCAATCCATGAGGGCGTCGTCGGCAGCCCAGCAGCACGCGGCCATGTTCGGTATAGCGCACCGCATTACTGAGGAAGTTGCGTATGACCCGCGCCAGCAGCGCCAAGTCTGATTCAATCATCATACTGGAGGGCACATAGTGCAACGCTAAGCCACGCACGCCCGCCACTTGGCGGTACTCTTCCGCCAGCGTATCGAGCAGTGTACTCACCGCGAACGGTGATTTATCGGCGCGCAGCACCCCCGCATCCAAGCGCGAGATATCCACCAGCGTGCCGATCAGGCCTTCCACATCTTTCAGCGAGCGGCCGATATGGCCCACTAGTTTTTGCGAGTTTTCAGGCAGTGAGTGGGTTTCTAAAGCGCTGGCAAACAGGCGGGCCGCGTTGAGCGGTTGCAACAGGTCATGGCTGACCGCCGCAAGGAATTTTGTTTTAGAAAGGTTGGCCGCTTCAGCCTCGGCTTTGGCCGCCAGTAATCGTGTGTTGACCTGCCCCAGTTCATCCAAGGTTCGGTGCAAGGTATCGGTGCGTTCTCGCACCTGCTCGGCAAGCAGCACTGAACGCTCAAAGGCGGCGTAAGGGGCGCCCTCGGCACTACCATCACCTTCGACCCGCTCCATTAACGCTTGGCAGACTTTGCGCAGGCGACGGTTCTCTTCTCGCAGCGCGGCGACCTCGGCTTCATCCTGGCTATTGGTGGCTTCAGTGGTTGTCGTTAGCTGGAAGAGATCCAAACGCCACCCCCGTAAACGTTTGATTCACATGCATGCCGTGGTGCTGCTCACCGTAGGTATTGAACCCCACTACCCCAGCCTGGCGCAGCAGTTGCGACGCCTGGTCTAAATGATCCAGTGCTTCAAGCTCCATACGGCGTAAAAAACAGTCGCAGGCAATGATGACGCTAGGCGCGCCTAGCCGGGCACTCACGCCTTCAAGCATGACATTGAGATCATCGAGCAGCGGTGTTGGTTGCATGGCCGTGAGCACGATGCCATTTTCCACTGCACAGTAAAAACTCAGGCTGCTGTCGCGGTTAACGCTCTGGATGGAGCGCACATAGTGCTGCCCACCGATACGCACCGCTAAAGGGTGACGAGCAAAAATCGCTGCATTGAGCTGTTCAGGCGCAACCCCAACCAAATCGGCATACACCTTCGCGGCGGGCAAACCATTCAATTCTATTACCCGCCGTTGCTCACGATTCGCCTCCGTTACCACGAGTTTGTGGGCCATTGGGGTCAAATGGTGAGTCGAAAAGACGTCAAAGGGCAACTGGGTATTAATCATCACCACCACCGCAGCCCGGGTATAAAAGCGCCCGGCGGTGTACACGTGGGTATGGCTGAGATGATTATCATCGCCGGCAGAGCCGCCAAAGCTGGGTATACGCCCCAGCGCGGCATCCAAGGTGGCAAGCACTTGCTCTTCGCGACTCGATAAGCCATCCAATAAGGTGAGCGCAAAGCTGTGCTCATTAATAGGCGCGACGGCCTGTCGACGGCAACGCTCCAAGAGTGTATCGACTAGCGGCTGAGCGTTGGTCAACTCAAAATGATCCAGGTCATCGATCAGCGCTGTTTCGATGGCGAACCAACGACGATCAAAGCCCATCGCGACGATCGAACCGCGATCATAACCAAGCGGCGTTATTTCCCCAGCGGTAGTGCAGCCGCTAAGCGGCGTGGAGGGAAAGCTTCGCTCTAATGCGGCCGCCAGCTCCGCTAAATCATACTCCGCACTGCAGAAGAACAGCACGAAGCCCAAGTGTGCGTGATAGAGAGCGTCGGCTAATTCCGACGCTGCGTTCCAAGCGTCTGCCTGCTGACTAGCCGCCGTAATAATGCCCTTTTCAACGGGATAAATGGTCACGACACCACCTCTCCAGAGCGGCATGGGTGCGCACAGCGGCAAGCTTTAACGTGCTGAAAGCATCATTGAGCTGGCTTGTGGTGGCTTGCTCTGTCTTGGCCAATATCTCCAACTGCTTCGCCAATTCGGCTAGCTGGTCAGCGCCCATGCTCACTGACTCGCCGCGCAGCTGGTGCGCCAAACGCATGACTTGATGGTGCTGCTCTGGTGTCAGTGGTGTTGCCACCAGACAAGCAGCCAGTTGCTCGGTGTAATCGCTGACTTGCTGATGGTAAAGCATCGCCAGTTGGCTCAGGCTCGACTCTTCCAGTGACGTTTTCAGCATAGTGAGAGTGTCGACATTCAGTAACGGCGGCTCCTCGGTTGGCGTTTGTGTTCCCGCTAATGCTGGTACAGGAGCCGTGTCGGGAGCGGCAAAAAGCTGTAACGCCAGCACATTACTTAACGCCGAAAGCGACAGTGGCTTGGTAATGTAATCATTCATGCCCGCAGCTAGGCAGCGTTGACGATCATCTTCAGCGCCGCCTGCCGTCATGGCGACGATAGGAACACTCGCCAGCCAGCCACCCTGTTCGCGTAAGCGCTGAGTGACCAACAAGCCATCTATATCGGGCAACTGGATATCCATAAAGATGAGTTGTACCTGCTGTGACTGGGCCATTGCCAAGGCGTCATGACCATTCTCGGCCCAGATCACATCGCAGCCTAGGCGCGATAACAAGCCAATAGCGACTTTGCGGTTGACCGCATTGTCCTCCACTAGCAGCAGCGTTGTGCCGGAAAAATCGCGTTTAGGTATCACGGGCAGTGACGCTGAAACAGGATCGACTTCTACCAAGGGCAACTGGCACCAGAAGATACTTCCCTGGCCTAATTGGCTCTTGACCCCTAACCGCCCTTGCATGGCTTCGCTTAACCGCTTGCAGATCGCCAGCCCCAGCCCCGTTCCACCAAAGCGGCGGGCCACTGACTCATCCGCCTGCTGAAAAGGCTCAAAAAGCCGCTCTTGCTGCTGCTCGCTCAAGCCACAACCGGTATCGATCACCTCAAATAATAGCTGTTCTACCGTAGAGGAGACCTTGACGCTTACCTCGCCATGGTCAGTGAACTTGATCGCATTGGCGATCAGGTTTAGCAGTATCTGCCGCAGGCGGGCAGCATCGACCAACACCCACGCAGGCACCAGGGGGTCGACGTTAACCGTAAGCGTCAATCCTTTAACTTTTGCCCTGGGTGCAAGCAGCACCACCACACTATCGATAAGTGGTTTTAGCGCAGTAGGCGATGTTTCCAGGGTTAAGTGACCGGCTTCGATTTTAGAAAAATCGAGGATTTCATTAATCATTGCCAGCAGTTGATTGGCACTATCGTAAATCGTGTGAGCGTAATCCTCTACCTGAGCGGGACTCGCCGATTCCCGTAATAACTCACTCATACCAATCACACCGTTCAGCGGGGTACGAATTTCGTGACTGACCATGGCGAGGAAGTCTGACTTAGCTTGATTCGCCGCCTGCGCCTGTTTGGCAGTAACCTCCAATTGCTGGCCTAATTGCTCCTGCTCGCGCCTGACCGCCGCACTTTCGCGCATTTCGCGCACCAGGAAAGCAATCACCAGAAAAGCCGCTAAGCTCATTCCGACGATTAGTGACATGAGGAGCTTGTAGAGCAGGCTGAGCTGGGCGCGCTCTTCGGTCGCCGACTCGGCCAAATAGCCATTAATCGCAATAACCAGGCGCTCTGTTAACTGCGTTAGCGCCTGCAATTCCTCTTCCAGCACCGTCAACGGTAATTGATCAATTCCCCCCTCGGCTTCAGGCCCACCATAGGGATAAAACATACTATCCAGCACATCCAGCTGTTGCTGGATTTGGCCCAATAATTCCCGAGCCGTACCGATCTGTTGCAATAACGTGCTGACCTCACCCTCATTGAGCAACGTAATGCGGCTATATAACAGTTCAAAGCGTAGGTTTAGCTCATCATGCGTCTCGGACGTAAGCGACTCACGCGTCACAGCCAATAGATGGTTCAAGAGCTGTACCGCATCGCGGTCCAGCTTATAAACCACCCAGGCGGTATCTTCACGCAGACTCTGAGTGAGATTTTCCTGCCGCCAGGCAGCCAGGGTAGCGACGACCAACGCCGCGGCAAATAGCAAAACCGCAACGATGGCAACGAGCTTAAAACGGCGAGGATAACGCAGCAGGCTGGAAGCCTGTGCGGTTGAAGCGCTAGCGAACATCAATATGCATAACCTGCCATACCGCCCTGAAGCGTATTTTTTCGCTTAACAGCGCTTCATCCTCATCAAAGGGATAAAGCACCCATAACGGACCGTACTCACGAATGGGGATCGCTTTTTCATCCTTTTCAAGGGCTAAGATAACGTCATACTCTTCAAAATCGCTCACCGGTATTTCCGCTTCGTAGCCGTTCAGGGCGGCGACATGTACCGTATCGCTTTCCGCGTTTAAACGCGCCAGCAAGTCGCGCATTAAAGGCCCACGATAGTGGTTACTAGCTTCTGTCCAGGGTGTGGTAGTATCGAACTCGTGCTGTGGTAACGCCTCTAACATGGCGCGGTCAAACTGCGCTTCACCACCCACGTTCGTAAGGCCAACATTACCGCTAACGGTCAAAATAACCGGCCCGCTGGGTTCCTCTAAGCCATCGGCTGTTTCAGCGAGTCCCGCTAGGGGAATGCTGAATATCAGCACAGCCCACCCCATTAATAACGCTTTCACAGTAAACACCTCACGCCAAAAGACCCGTTGGTTTAAACGCCCAGAAATAAAAGGAGACAGCATAAAGATTACGCTATCTCCTTAAATAGGTCAGGCTCAATACTGTTTTTTCGTAATGTTTTTATCGTAATGGAAGCGTTATTCGCTCACAGCTGAGTTACGAGCTAATTTTCTCAAGCGGCTCAAAACGCACTAATTCTTCGTAGGCATGCCAACTGGCGTGACCTAATACCGGCAAGATGAGCGCCAAGCCAATATAGAATGTCATCACACCTACCAACACACACAGCGTTAAAATCACCGCCCACAACAACATCACGCGAAAGTTACGGGCAACACAGCGTACGCTGGCTTCAATCCCTTCCATGAAGGTTAAGTCTTGATCCATCAGTGTGGGTATCGCCACGACGCTAATAGCAAACGCGCCGAATGCTAAAATGCCACCTGCCACTGTGCCAACGGCAAGCATGCCTAAGCCTTCTGAGGTGGTCAGTAGCGATGTATAGAGGGTCGCGGGACTAGGAACTTCAAATCCAAAAAACAGGGCAAATAGCAGAGTGGCTAAACGAATCCAGGCCAGGAAGAAGATCATCATCATGACCCCCATCATCGCCAATTGACCGGCATGGGGTCTCCAGCTTCCGAATGCATCTCCCAGGTTAGGCACTTGCCCCCGTTCTAAGGCTCGGCTGATGCCATACGAACCGACCGCGACCAAGGGCCCGATAAACATAAAGCCAGCAATCATGGGCAGCAGCCAATACCAGTACCCCAGCGTAAATGCGCCAAGGGTGATCGCGATACTCAAGCCCACCCAAAACATGCCATACGAAAGACTGACCACCGTTGCGCGGCGAAAATCTTCTACCCCCGCAGCCAACCACGCTCTAGGCCGATCCAATCCGACCTTATTAATAGTAATTTTAACGCTGGGCTGATCTGAATGGTGGTTTGTTTTTGTTGTAGCCGCATTCATGGCATCACTCCTGTTGTACCTGATACTAGGTCCTGAACTCAGGGTTTACCTCAAAGCATCAACGCTTGTTAGCGCTGCTGGCATTAATGCCAACTTAATGGCTTAACACTATCTTTCAGTGCTTTTTCTCAGTGCTTTCTTAATGCTCTCTTAATGTAGCTGACCTGAAGACCCGAGGCGTTGACTGAAAGGCTATGCGTACAAAAAATCCATGAGATGGCCTTAAAACGCCAATTTAATTGCTGCGTTAGCAAAAGCGTATGTAGCCAACGTTAGGTACCAGCCATAAAAAAACTCCGGGCTAGCTGCCCGGAGTTTTTGGTTGTTGCTACGTGACGCTTTGAATGTCTAGCGCACAATCATTACCGACATTTTGGCATGGTGCACAACGTGCTCTGCATTAGGACCAAGCACATAATCGACAAACTTACGCTTATTGTGAGAGGCCATGACGATCAGATCCACGTCCAGTTTCTTACCGGCTTTGATAATGGCCTCCCAAGGCGAACCATCCACAATGACACTTTGCACCTGAATGTCATCGGGCACATTCGTCTTGATGAACGCGTGAAGCGCATCGGTGATCGCGACATGCGCTTTTTTAGCGAAGTCCTTGGGGAAGTAGGAACCCACCATGGGCATGCGATAGTCCGGCAGTACCGTCACCACATGAAGCGAGGCGCCGAAAGTGCGACATAGCGTCAATGCCGTGGGCAGCGCCTTCGACCAGGAAGACTCCTCGTTCAAATCCACCGGCAACATGATCTTACTGTACATGGCACTCTCCTTCATGCGGTGGCAGCAGCTTGCGTGTTATCACGACGCCGACGCTGCATCAATACAATCAACCCAAAGAGCAAGAAGGCAGGAATCCACATTAGCTCTTTCGTCCAGCGATCAACGGGGGCCAGAACCTCGATAATTTCTTGATCGAAGTCGAAACCAAGCTCTGCCGCTTGGCTGCCGTAGGTCACCATGTCAACGGTCGCCGTGCCATCCTCGATAAAGAGCTCCATACCCAAGTTATCAAGCCGCTCTTGGCCTGTTTCACCTTCAGGCACCGGCAGGGTCATGTAAGTGGTCATGGGATCGCCATAATCATCAAGACCGGCAATCTGCAAGCGCAGCGTGGAGTCTTCATCGACACTACCCAATGCTTCGACAAATTGCGCGGGCGGGATGGATTCGTAGGGATCATGAATCATGTCCATCCAGAAGCCGGGGCGGAACAGCGTGAACGCAATCAGCAGCAGTACAATAGACTCATACCAACGGTTGCGCGTAATCATGAAGCCCTGGGTCGCCGCGGCGAAGATCAGCATCGCGATGGTCGACACTACAAAGATCAGCACCCCCTGAAGGAAGGTCACATCGATGAGCAGCAGGTCGGTATTAAAGATGAACAGGAAAGGCAGCGCTGCGGTACGAAGGCTGTAATAGAACGCCTGAAAGCCGGTTCGAATAGGGTCACCACCGGATACTGCCGCCGCCGCAAAGGACGCAAGCCCCACCGGCGGGGTAACGTCGGCCATGATGCCGAAATAGAACACAAACAGGTGTACCGCAATCAACGGCACCAGCAAGCCATTTTCAGCGCCCAAGTTAACGATGACCGGCGCCAGTAGTGCCGAGACGACGATGTAGTTAGCCGTTGTAGGTAGCCCCATGCCGAGAATCAAACTAAGCACTGCGGTAAGCAGCAAGATCAGCATCAAGTTGCCCATGGCCAGCGTTTCCACCACCTCGGCTAGCACCAGGCCCACCCCGGTTTGCGAGACGGCACCGACGATAATACCGGCGGTAGCCGTCGCAATGCCGATGCCGATCATGTTGCGGGCACCGGTGACCAGGCCATTCCACAGATCCATCGCACCTTCACGCAGATCCGCACGCATATCGCTGCGTCCGCGAAAAATCGACGTGATCGGGCGCTGAGTAAGAATGATAAAAATCATGAACACAGTGGCCCAGAACGCCGACAACCCTGGCGATAAGCGCTCCACCATCAGACACCAGACCAGCACAATCACCGGCAGGATGTACTGCAAGCCAACCAGCACCGTGGGCTTGGTTTGCGGCAGCGAATAAATCGGTTCGTTAGGATCATCGAGCTCAAGCTCGGGGTAGCCGGCCGCCAGCTTGAGCAGAGCGATATAAATAACCGTAAGCCCAACAGCCACCACCCAGGGCGTCGCCTCACCCAACACCGGCTTGAGCCAGCCAAGACCATAATAGACTGCCAACGCGGTGACCATCATCAGCAGCAGGCCACCAAGAAAACCGATCACTTTATTGACCAGCGGCTTAGGTGGGTTGCTGCTTTGCAGCCCCTTCATATTGGCTTTGAGGGCCTCAAGGTGAACGATATAGACCAGCGCTATATAGGAGATCAGCGCAGGCAGGAAGGCATGCTTAATCACCTCGACATACGAAATGCCCACATACTCGACCATCAAAAAAGCGGCCGCCCCCATCACCGGCGGCATAATCTGTCCATTGACCGATGACGCCACTTCGACAGCCCCCGCCTTTTCAGCGGAAAACCCAACACGCTTCATCATCGGCACCGTAAAGGTACCGGTGGTTACCACGTTAGCAATAGAGGACCCGGAAATCAGACCGGTCATGGCCGACGCCACCACGGCGGCTTTCGCTGGCCCACCGCGATAGTGACCAAGCAGCGAAAACGCCACTTTGATAAAGTAATTGCCAGCGCCCGCCTTATCGAGCAGAGCACCGAACAAAACAAACAGGAATACGAAGCTGGTTGAGACACCCAGCGCAATACCGAAGACCCCTTGAGTTGTTAACCACTGATGATTAATCAAACCAAAGAGACTCACCCCACCATGGGAAAGAATCCCCGGCATCCAAGGGCCAGCCAGGCTATAGAGAAGAAAAACAGACGCCACAATCATTAACGGCGGGCCAAGCGCTCGACGTGTCGCCTCGAGCAACAGCAGTATCCCGGCGATGCCAATAATAACGTCCTGCAGTATCGGTGCGCCGGGGCGTTGCGATAACTGCTCATAAAACATGAACATGTAAGCGCCACAAAAGGCCGCCGCCGCCGCCAGTACCCAATCCTGGATCGGCACACGGTCTCGCGGCGAGCGCTTGAGTGCCGGATAGGCCATATACGCCAGGAACAACGCAAAGGCTAAATGAATAGAGCGGGCTTCCGTGGCACTAAACACGCCAAAGCCCAGAACGAAGGGCACTGGGGATGCAATCCACAATTGAAAAAGGGACCACGCTGCCGCAATGCTTACCAAGAGCTTGCCGGGCATACCGGCCGGTTTGCGGGCTCCCGTGTCGCTGGAGGCGACCATATCCTCCAAGTCTCCTCCGACTCCCGAAGGCCTGTTCTTATCTTCTGTCATATGACTGCCCTTCTCCGAGTCGATTGACGCATCATTGCCATATCGAAATGCCCTATCAACATTCTAAGTGCCTTATCAACATTCTAAGTGCCCTATCAACATTCTAAACCAAAATGCGCGGCACCCTGGGGTAACCGCGCATTTCTTACTAAGGTAGCAACACCTCAGGCTGAAGGATTACTCAATCCAGCCTTGCTCACGGTAGTAACGCGCCGCCCCATCATGCAACGGTGCGGAAAGGCCCTGAGTTACCATCTCTTCTGGAACTAGGTTCTCGAAAGCCGGATGCAGCTGCTTGAAACGATCAAAGTTATCAAAAACCGCTTTTACAGTCTGGTAGATAACTTCTTCGTCAGCTTCAGCAGTGGTGACAAATGTCGCTGCTACACCGAAAGTTTCGACATCTTCGTCATTGCCGCGATACAGACCACCCGGAATAACCGATGCGGAGTAGTACGGGTATTCATCGATGATGCCCTGAATGTCTTCGTCATTCAGCGGAATCAAACGAGCATCAACAGTGGTGGTCGCTTCTTGGATGGAACCATTGGGGTGACCAACGACATACACCATGGCATCGACGTTATTGTCGGAGAGTGCCGCTGCTTGCTCGGCCGCATCAAGCTGAGATGCCAAAGAGAACGTATCTTCGGTCCAGCCCTTGGCGTCCATCACCACTTCCATGGTGTTGCGCTGGCCTGAGCCTGGGTTACCGATATTGACGCGTTTGCCTTCCAAATCATCGAGTGTCTCGATGCCTGAATCAGCACGTGCAAGCAGGGTCAATGGCTCGCCGTGGACACGGAACACAGCCCGCAGGTCCTCATAGGGCTCGCCTTCGAAATTCCCGGTACCATTGTAGGCTTGGTACTGGACATCCGATTGAGCGACACCCATGTCCAATTCGCCGGACTTGATGCCATTGATATTGGCGACAGAACCACCGGTGGAAGGTGCGTTACACTTAATATCAGCGTCTTCAAGACGATTAACCAAACGACAGATCGACTGCCCTACGACGTAGTAAACGCCGGTTTGGCCACCGGTGCCGATGGTGATGAATTGTTCGTCGTCCTGTGCCATCGCCGGAGAGGCGAAAGCAGCGGCGGCCAGTAGCGCACCGGAGAAAGCAGCGGTAGAAAACGTATGGCGTTTCATGAACACACCTCTTTATATTGATGTTATGAGCACTACACGCTTTGGGCTCACCTAGTGAATTGTTCCCATAGGTGATTCTGCTCCAAAACGTTTTTCAAGACATTCTATTTTCAAGGCAAACTGTTTTTAAGACAATCTGTTACAAGCACCCGTTGGATGCCTGCTAATACTACTTTAGCGAAAAACTAAGCCTTTAGCGAAAAAAGCGTGCTTAACGACATGCCGCAGTACCTATCGCTATTTAAAACGCATTTCAGCTTGGTAGATAGTAGTTTAGTGGTTGGTAACGTTTAGTAAGCGTTAATCCCTATACCGTTTTGGCATAGGGGATAAGGATATGCACTGCTTGTTAGACATGAGCAATGCCTTATGGTCACTAATTTCTGAGCCCACATCAAACGTTATAGCCCAACACGGTAGGCAGCCACAGCGCGATAGCGGGGAAAATAGCCACCAGCGCCAGCGCACACCCCATTGCCACCACAAACAGCAGCGCCCAGCCGAGCGTTTGCTCCAAACGAATTTTGGCCACCTCGGTCGTCACCATCAAATTCACCGCCACCGGCGGGGTAAACTGGCCAATAGCAATGTTCATTGCCAATAGAATGCCGAACCACACCGGGTTCCATTCAAAGTGCTGCATCACGGGTATCAAGATCGGCATCATAATCAGATAAATCGAGATCGCATCCAGCAGCATCCCGGCGACCAGCACCGCCAACATCACCAGAATAAGCAGCAGCACGCCGTTATCGGTCAGGCTAATGATCCACTCCGCCAAGTGGCGGAAGGTGCCCAGCATGGTGCCCGCCCAGGCAAAAATTCCGGCCAGCGCGATAATCAGCATCACCACCCCCGAGATAATCGCCGCCTCGCCTAACAGTTCCCACAAATCGCGTAGCGACAGTTCGCGAGTAAGAAAAAGCCCGACAATCGCGCCATAGGCCACCGCCACCACGGCGGCTTCAGTGGGTGTAAACAAGCCTGAACGCAAGCCGCCTAAAATCAGCACCGGCGCAAACAGCGCCGGTATCGCCTGTTTAAAAGTGGTGCGCACACTGAGCTGTTCAGCACCCTCTACCGGCGTGCCGCCCTCCCAACCATAGCGTTTGGAAACGATCATGGCAGGCACCAGCAGTGCTATCCCCGCCAACATGCCAGGAAACAGCCCCGCCGCAAACAGCGCCCGCAAATCAACACCGGGCACCACAATCGAGTAAAGAATCAGTGCCACTGAAGGCGGTATAAGAATCGCCGTCGAGGCTGAGGCCGCAATCAGCGTGGCCGAAAACGGCTTGGGGTAGCCCGCTTTGGTCATGCTGGGCAGCATCACCATCGCCACGGCCGCCGCATCGGCAGGGCCAGAGCCGCTCATGCCGCCCATAATCATACATACCAATACTGCGACCAGCGCCAAGCCGCCGTGGCGAGGGCCAATCAGCGCCTGGGCAAAACGCACCAAGCGAAGCGCCACACCGGAACGCTCAAAGATAAGCCCGGTTAAAATGAATAACGGAATCGCAATCAAGGGGTACTTGGCGATGCTGTTATAGGTATTAGTGCCCAGGGTCGCCAGCATATCCGGAGACAAGCCAAGCACGATACCGACAGCCCCGGAAAGCGCTAATGAAAACGCCACCGGCACACCCGCAATCAGCAAGCCTGCAAAGGCCAGAATCATCCAAACATCAGGGCTCATCGGTGAGCCTCCCCGTCAAACGGTCAGCGGTTTGCTGGAACAAGCGCCATAACATGGCCGCGGAAAGCACTGGCAACCAGACTAAATACCACCACTGAGGTAACCCCAGCCCCGGCGAAAGCGACTCCCACTGGTACTCCTGCCAAGCCAACTTGCCGCCATACCAAGTGATCAAACCCAGCACAATGGCAACGCACAGCGTTTGAAAAAGGATTAAGGCACGGCGGTATTTAGGCGGCAACGCACGCTCCAGAAAGCCAATACGGATATGGCGATTGCGCCGCAACGCCACCGAGGCCCCGGCAAACGTCAGCACTACCAACAAAAACACCGAAAACTCCTCCGTAAATGAAAAAGAGCCACCGGTCAGATAGCGGGTAATGACATTACCCAGGCTGATCAATGAGATAATGATTAACGCCAGCGCGCCCAGCCAGCGCTCGGGGCGTGCATCAGGAAAGCCTTTCATGGCAGCCTCACAGCAAAAAACTCCCAGCCTTGAGGGCCGGGAGTTAGAACAACATAGGTAATTAACGTGCGTCGATAGCCGTTTGTGCGGCGTTGACCACTTCTTCACCAATGCGCGGCGCCCATTTCTCATAAACGGACTGTGTCGCATCGACAAACGCCTGGTACTGCTCATCAGAAAGCTCGGTCACCGTCACACCGCGCTCTTGAATCGCCGCTAAGCGTTCGCTCTCCTCTTCACGGGTCATGGCGATTTCCCACTCACCAGCTTCCTTGGCGGTTTCACGCAGCATGGTTTGCTGCTCTTCATCGAGCGACTGCCAAACCTGCTGGTTAACGGCAAAAATCAGCGGATCATTCATGTAGTTCCAGAGTGTTAAATGCTCTTGGCCCACTTGATCAATACGCGCCACGTCAAACACCGAAAGCGGGTTTTCCTGGCCATCTACCGCACCAGTCGTTAACGCTGGCTGAGCATCGGTCCAGCTCATTTGGGTGGGATCGGCGCCCAGTGCTGAGAACGTATCCTGGAACAACGGCGAACCCACCACACGAATCTTCAGACCATCCAAGTCATCCGGCTGGCTGATTGGCCCGCGCGAATTGGAAACCTGGCGGAAACCGTTTTCACCCCAGGCTAACGGGATAACCCCACGTGATTCGATTGCTTCAAACACTAGCCCCCCCGCTTCACCACCGGTGACCGCATCCACGGCGGCTTCATCGGGAATGAAAAACGGTAAGGAGAACAAATTGAGTTCCGGCACCTGGGGCGACCAGTTAATCGTCGAGCCCACAGCAGCGTCGATTAGACCAGAACGCATAGCGGAAAATTCGCGGGTTTGGTCGCCGGAAACCAGTTGAGAGTTGGGGTAAACGCGCAGCGTGAGTTCACCACCGCTGCGTTCCTCGACCAATTCTGCCCACTTCTCCGCCGCCTGACCCCAGGGGAAAGCGTCAGACAAAACGGTAGAAACCGAGAGTTCACGAGCTTGTGCTGATAGAGAAGCGGAAAGCAGTGCCGCACCGGCCAAGCCGGCAGTGAAACGAGCCATTGAGCGTGTAAGCGTCATAGTAGATCCTTTTTTATCGATTTTTATGGTGACTTTATTAGGAGGTCTATCACTGTATCGCCTAAATAACGGTGCGCATTGCGTGCATGTTGGCGATAAGCACTCCATTGTAGGTATTCTTGAGGGGAAGGAAAGCCATTCTATCGGCTATTAATGACCGACTTTCGGCGTGTATCACAGCGGTGTGACGCTACTACCACCGCCGCCGTCATAGAAACGTCACGTATCCGTGTGGGCCAATCGGTTAGACTAAAACAGTTACCAATCAAGGAGTTTCCCATGCAGATGCTGGCGCTTTACAGTATCAAGGGCGGCGTGGGCAAGACCGCCTCCGCCGTCAATCTCGCCGCTGAAGCGGCACGCGACGGCAAGCGAGTGTTGCTGTGGGATATTGACCCCCAGGCAGCCACCACCTTCTACCTGCGCAGCAAACCCAAAGTGCGCGGTGGTGTCGACAAACTGGTCAAGGGCAAGGCCGACCTTGATCGGGCGATCCGCGAGACCGACATTGAAGGGCTCGACCTGCTGCCTGCGGCGCTGGGCTCACGCGACCTGGAAGCGTCGATGGAAACCCGCAAGCCTAGTCGACTGCGCAAGATCCTCAAGCCAGTAATGACCAGTTACGACCTGGTGATACTCGACTGCCCGCCGAGCTTGTCGGCGCTCGCCGACCAGATATTCTCCAGCGTCGATGCCCTACTGGTGCCGGTGGTGCCGACGACCCTGTCTTTGCGCACCCTCGAGCAACTGGACACTCACCTGGACGCGGTCGAGCAGGCTTGCCCAATCTGGCCGTTCGTAACCCTCGCCGACCGCCGCAAAACCCTCCACCGCGAGGTGATGGAGAGTCTCAGCGAGCGCTGGCCGAGGCGCTTGTCCACGACCGTGCCAAACGCTAGTGCGGTCGAGCGCATGGGTGTCGAACGCGCGCCGGTCGGGCATTTCGCCCGCAGCAGTCCAGGCGGTCGCGCCTACGCTGCACTGTGGCGAGAGATCGCGCAGCGTATGCAATGACGCTCGTTTTCATCTAGCAAAAAACATCAATGAACGGACATCAATGTGCCCCTACGCGACCTGCTGCTTGGCCTATTTGTTATCGTCATTTGGGCGCTGAATATCATTGTGATCAAGGTCGGTGTGGTGGAGTTGCCGCCGCTGTTGATGACCACGCTGCGCTTTATGCTGGTCGCGGTGCTGCTGGTGCCCTTCTACCCGGTAGCGCGGGCACAGCTGCCGTTTTTGCTGCTGTTATCCATCACCTTCGGCAGTCTCCACTTTGCCCTGCTATTTATTGGCTTGGGGCAGGCCGAAGCAGGCACTGGGGCGCTGTTGGTACAAATGGGTACGCCTTTTGCGACGCTGCTAGCCGTGGTATTTCTTAAAGAGAAGCTGGGACCCAAACGTATCGCGGGGCTGCTACTCTCGTTTGCCGGAGTGATCGTGCTCGCCGGAGGGCCCACACTGCCTTCGCCTCTGCCGCTCAGTATTTTATTGATGAGCGCTCTCGGTTGGGCGGTATCGCAGCTATTGATTAAACGCGGCCCACCCATCGCCCCCTTAGCGCTTGCAGGTTGGGTGGCGCTATTTGCAGTGCCCCAGGTAGCGCTGGGCTCGTGGCTGTTTGAAAGCGGTCAGTGGCAGGCGATGCGGCAGGCAAGCTGGGTAGGCTGGGGGGCGATGGTGTACACCGCGGTCATGTCATCGATTGTGGCTTACGGGATTTGGTACGCGCTGTTGCGCCGCCATCCGGTTAATCGCGTAGTACCCATGACGCTGCTCGTACCGGTATTGGCGGTCGGCCTAGGCGCGCTATTGATGGGCGACAGCCTAGGCTTTCATAAACTGGTGGGCGGTGGCTTAGTAGTCGCGGGTATCGCTCTGATTGTGCTGAAGTTTCGCCGCAACCCTCGCCCCGCTTAATTCGCAGGTTGGCAGAAACCGGCTTCTTCAGGGATAGACACACAGTCACCTACTTTGATGCCGCGCTCGGCAAAGTAGCCGCCATTAACCTCTAGCGCTGAATGATACGTCGCACCCGCTGGATAAGAGGGGCACTCACTCGGCGAAGTAGATTCGCAGGGCTGCATGGTGTTGATCGCCACGATATGGCCATTCGCATCGATAAAAGCAATGTCGAGAGGAATCAACGTGTTATACATCCAAAAGGCATTGTTGGCCGATTGCTCATTCTCAAAACGAAATAGCATGCCCTGCGCTTTCGGCAGGCTCTCACGCCCCATCAATCCGCGCTGTCGCTGAGAGGATGTTTCTGCCACCTCGACCTCTAAACGGTGCGGCCCGCCCTCGCTATGAATAGCCAGCGCCAGCGTCTGCATCTCTTTCGTTGCCTGCCCCCAGGCAAACGAGCTGAGTAACGACATCGGCAACAGCGCCGCCAGCGGTAACAGTAACGATGCTTTAAGCAGCGTGCGACGCGTGTGATCCATGCTTACTTCCTTTTGTCATGCGCATCTGCGCGAACTCGGTGGCCTGGCAACAGGTGTATTCCTGCCGCCAGCAGTGAAACATTCACCACTGCCCCGCGGGTTAACTGATTGCGACGTGCAGCATGGGTGGCAATGTCGAAACGTAACATATCACCGTGGTCAACGCTTAAGGAAACTGACGTAATGCCACCCAACACCACTACCTCACTGACCGTGGCAGCCAGCGGGTTTTCCCGCTCGCCTTGCGAAGGCCGATCACGACGGTGAAGCACAATATCGGAAGGCGGCAAATACCAGGCCACGGTCTCTCCCAGTGGCAGGTTGGTAAGTCCTTCAGCGACTTCCAGGTAAGTTTTCCCCCACTGCAGGCGACGCTGGCCTTCTAACTCTACGACGGTGCCTTCAAAGAGATTATGGCGGTCCAGCAAGCGTGCTACTAGCGGCGTGGCTGGGCGACTGAACAGCACCTCGGGCGAACCCTGCTGAAGGCTTACGCCGTTATGCAACACGCAGATTTGATCCGCCAGTGCCGTGGCTTCTTCCAGGTCATGCGTTACCAGCACGATGGGAATCTCGATTTGCTGGCGGAGCAGTGCCAGTTCGCGCTGCAAACGCCGACGGGTCACTTGATCCACCGCTGAAAACGGTTCATCGAGCAACAGCACTTTCGGATCGCGGGCCAAGGCGCGGGCTAGCGCGACACGCTGGCGTTGCCCACCGGAAAGCGCGTTGGGGTAGCGCTTGCCCAGCCCGTCTAAACGCACCTTGGCCAGCCACTGTTCCGCTTGTTCTCGGCGCTGAGGTTGAGGCAGATGACGCAGCGGCAGTTGAATATTTTCTAACGCGGTTAAGTGGGGAAACAGCGCATAGTCCTGAAACACCATGCCGACTTGCCGACGCTGGGGCGGAAGTGAATGCTTACGTTCAGCATCAAACCAAACGTCGCCAGCGCATTCCACACGCCCATTTTGAGGGCGATAAAGCCCGGCAATAGTCCGCAGCAGAGTGGTTTTCCCGCTGCCCGACGGCCCTACCAGCGCCAGCAGTTCGCCGGGTTGGCAGATAAACTCGGCGGCCAGCGGAATCGGCCCCGTTTGGTGGACCGCCACGCCTAGTCCTTCGATCGGCCCGGTGATGCGCGAATTAGCCACGTACCCACCGCCTGCGCCCGGCCAGTCCATAGACAAGCCCCAAGGTAATAAACGACACCAACAGCAACAGCGCCGACATCTGTGCCGCGCCCTGTTCGTCAAAGGCTTGAACGCGATCATAGATGGCAATGGCAAGGGTGCGGGTTTCGCCATCAATAGCGCCCCCCACCATCAAGATGACGCCGAATTCGCCCAGCGTATGGGCAAACGTTAGCGCTGCCGCGGACATAATGCCTGGCCATACCAAGGGCAGTTCGATACGCAGCAGCGTTTGCCAGGGGCTCAAGCCGCTGCACCAGGCCGCTTCTCGTAGGTTGTGGGGCACATGTTCAAAGGCGCGCTGAATGGGCTGCACGGCAAACGGCAGATTGGCGATCAGTGAGGCCAGTAATATGCCTGTGAAGGTAAAATTCAGCCCGCTGCCGGTCATTTCTGCCCAAAACGAACCCACCGGCGCATCGCGGCCAAAGCTCAACAGCAGATAAAAGCCCAGTACGGTAGGCGGCAGTACCAGCGGGAGGGCAATCAGCGCTTCGCATAGACCTTTGCCCCGGAAACGCGCGTAGGCCAGGGCGCGGCCTAGCCAAATAGCGATGGGGATAAGTAGTAAGCAGGTAAAGCCTGCAAGGCGTAGCGAGACTGAGAGTGCCGACCAATCCATTAAGAGCCATCCATTATTCAACGCTAAAACCGTAGCGGCGCAAGATGGATTGCCCTTCGTCTTGCTGTAACCAGTGATAAAAATTACTGGCCACTTCTCCCGCCTGATTAGTCAACACCATGCGTTGTCGAAGCGAGCTATGCCAGCCCTCAGGGATGAGTGCGTACTCACTTCGCTCACTAAGCGCAGGCGCTAAGGCCAAGGAATAAGCCACCAGACCACCGCGCGCATCGTCGGAAAGCGCAAACTGCGCCGCTTGTGAGACATTTTCGCCCAGCACTCGCAGCGGCTCGGTTTGCTGCCAAAGCCCAGCGTGCTCAAGCGCCTGCTGCGCCGCCACGCCATAAGGCGCGTGCTCAGGATTCGCCAGGGCGATACGTTCCGTAGTTCCTTGTGCTTCCAGCGCGGCCTCTACCCCAGTAAGCGGCGCATCAGCACTGGGCAAATCACCGCGCCCGGCGCGCTGCAGCCACACTAACCGACCAATGGCGTAAATAACGCCCTCGTCTTGGGTGTGGCCCTCTTTATAAAGCGCCTGAACATAACGCTCATCAGCAGAAAGATACAGTTCGAAAGGTGCGCCTTGGGCGATTTGGCGACGGAAGTTGCCCGACGAACCAAAGTTTAGCCGCAGCGCGTGGCCTGTTTCTTGTTGAAACTGCTCCGCGGCCTCCGTCAGCGCAAACTGCAGATCAGAGGCCGCCGCCACAATAGGAGGTCCCCCCGCTGCTGCGGGGGAACCTGTTAATAGCAAGCAGACCAGCAGCAGCCCGCGAGCTACATTAGCTGTTGCTAGGCTCAGCATGCTGATCGGTAATCTCCATCACCTTCATGGTATTGGTACCGCCATGAGCGTTCATATGGTCGCCGCGGGTAAGGATCACGTGATCCCCTGCCTTGGAGATACCGGTCTTCACCAGCAGTTCCAGCGCACGGTCGTTTAGCTCGGTGGGTGTCATATCAGAGGTATCGAACGGCAGCGAAACGACCCCACGGTAGAGTGCCATGCGGCGCTGAGCGATGGGGTTATGCGCCAAGCCAACAATCGGCAGGCCGGAACGAATGCGCGACGCGATCAATGGCGTATAGCCAGATGAGGTCATGCAGGCAATGGCTGTGACGCCGGTCATGTGGTTGGCCGCGTACATAGCGGAAAGCGCAATGGTTTCGTCTGGGCGGGTAAAGCCTTCATGAATGCGGTGGCCGGATTCCTGGGCAGATTTCTCCCGCTCAGCGCCCAGGCAAACACGCGACATCGCTTCGACGGTTTCCAAGGGATAGTCACCCGCGGCGGTTTCCGCTGAGAGCATGACCGCATCGCTGCCATCCAATACCGCGTTAGCGACGTCAAAGACTTCGGCACGCGTAGGTAGCGGCGCTGAAATCATGCTTTCCATCATCTGTGTGGCAGTAATGACAGCACGGTTGAGCGAGCGGGCGCGCTTGATCATGCGTTTCTGAACGCCCACCAGCTTAGCATCGCCAATTTCCACACCTAGATCGCCGCGCGCCACCATGACTGCTTCAGACGCTTCGATAATGCCGTCCAGGGTGGCGTCATCAGCGACCGCTTCAGCGCGCTCGACCTTGGCGACTAGGCCAATTTCCTTACCCGCTTCGCCCAGTAAACGGCGTGCTTCCAGCATGTCTTCGGCATGACGAGGGAAGGAAATGGCTAGATAGTCGACGCCAATATCAACAGCGGTTTTGAGGTCTTCCTTGTCTTTCTCGGTCAACGCCGGGGCGGAGAGGCCGCCGCCCTGCTTGTTGATGCCTTTATGGTTGGAGAGCTTGCCGCCCACAACCACGGTGGTATGAACCTGTTGTCCTTCAACGCGAGCCACATCCAGCACCAAACGTCCGTCATCTAGCAGCAGGCGGTCACCGGCGACCACATCTTGTGACAAGGTTTTATAGTCACAACCCACTTGGTGGATATCACCGGCATCGCCGTCGAGTTCCATATCGAGAATGAACGGCTGGCCTTCTTTAAGCACTACGGAGCCATCTCTAAACCGTGCAATGCGGATCTTGGGGCCTTGGAGGTCGCCTAGAGCCGCTACGCTGCGGCCCAGTTTGGCGGCAATTTCACGCACCTCGGTTAACCGGCGGCGGTGATCATCGGCGGTACCGTGAGAGAAATTAAGACGCACCACATCAACACCCGCCTTGAGCATGGCCTCCAATACGCCTTCACGGTCGCTGGCAGGCCCAAGGGTGGCGACAATTTTGGTACGACGGATCGTAGAGAAGTGCAGTGCGTTCATAATATTCCAACCATGCTAATGAGCGTGTAGTGACTTTGTTTAATAACACTAGCTTATCAGTTTAACGCGTTCTATATGACAGCCCTGCAACACGAAATGTACGTATTATTCCAACATAACGGTCATTGCCAGGGGAAACTCATCGCAGTTATTGCCATCGCCGCCCCGATCCACCACCAAGAACTCGCCCTCACGTTCTAGCACTGACTGGATGGCGTGCCAAGTGCCTGCACAGTAATTCACGCCTTGGCGGCCATCGGTCACAAAAGCACGCACTTCGTCAGGATTGATATGTTCCCCGGGCGGCGCCACTACAACGATAAAACGTTCCTGATGCAGCGGCATAAACGCTTGGCTGCCCTGGGGGTGACGCTCTAGAAACGTTAGCTCCAGCGGTAGTGTAATCGGCTGGCTCACGAAGATATTAATCAGCGTGCGGGCGTTATCGCCCAAGGTTTCTACCTTAGCCAGATCATGGTGACGCTGGGTGCGCCCGGCGTTAATAGGAAACGACGCGGAAGTACGCGCATCCATCACATCGCCAAAAGGAGAGAAGGCTTCAGCCGTTAGCGGCTCGGCTTTTAGTTCTAGCATAGAGTTATCCTTGAAAGCTGCCCTTGAGATATATCTCAGTCGAGGGTAGGCCTACGAGGAGGCGCTGTGAACCCATCCGTGGGCGCTACCGACGCCATCCTTGGCGTAGGACCTCCTCTTCGGCCTGCCCTCGCCTTTTTATCGTGCATTTAGGCGAAGAGAAGCATGACGATTAACATCTTTATACAACAAATAACGGAACGGCCCTGGGCCAGCGGCGTAGCAAGCCTGGGGGCAGAAGGCGCGTAGCCACATAAAGTCCCCCGCTTCCACCTCGACCCAATTTTGATTCAGGTGATAAACGGCCTTGCCTTCAAGCACGTACAGGCCGTGCTCCATGACATGGGTTTCATCAAAGGGGATCACGCCGCCGGGCTGAAAGGTCACGATATTGACGTGCATATCGTGGCGAACGTCCGCCGGGTCGACAAAACGCGTGGTAGCCCAGCGCCCTTCGGTGCCCGGCATCTCGATCGGCGCAATATCCTGCTCATTGGTGACAAACGCCTTTGGCACCTCAAGCCCTTCCACAAACTCGTACGCCTTGCGTACCCAGTGGAAACGCACCGGCGCGTTAGATTCGTTTCGCACCTGCCAGTTACTACCAGGGGGAATAAACGCATAGCCGCCGGGCTGCATAACGTGGTGCTCGCCTGACAAAGTAAGCGTTAACTCACCTTCCACAATAAACAGCACGCCTTCCGCCTGGGGGTCTGGCTCGGGCTTATCACTACCACCCTGGGGCTGGACTTCCATAATGTACTGGGAGAACGTCTCGGCAAACCCCGACAGCGGCCGCGCCAGCACCCACAACCGGGTGCTTTCCCAAAACGGTAGGTTGCTGGTGACGATATCGCGCATCACCCCTTTAGGAATCAGCGCGTATGCTTCAGTGAATACCGCACGGTCAGCGGTTATTTGGGTTTGCGGCGGGTGCCCGCCGGTAGGGGCGTAGTAGTTAGCTGGCATTTTTTAACCTATATAACGTAGTAAAAACAGGCGATATATGTCTTGTATACAAGATTAGCGAAGCACAATAAAGCAATCTTTAGCAAAGACCTTGTGAAACACTCCTCCCAATAGTAATTTCTTTAGAAACTTTCGTTTCATAATTCCAAGATCATACGAGCATGTCCAAAACAGCAACCTCAACGCGGCATGACGTCCGCTCACCGTTGCTCAGGTCGGCTACTTATAACAAACGCGAGGCATAGCATGACCCAACAAACTCCCTCTTCGCCGGATAGCCGAGCGCCGAAAAAAAGCTGGTGCAGAATCCCGGATATTTACGTGGTGCTGTTCATATTTATCGGCCTGGCCGCGATAGCAACGCATTTTGTACCTGCCGGGCAGTTCGAGCGTGTTCCGGGCCCGAACGGACGAATCACTATTGACCCCACCACTTATGAGCAGATCGCTTCTTCCCCGGTTGGTCTCGTCGATTTCATGCTGGCGATCCCGAATGGCTTGATGAGTGCCGGGGAAGTCGTCTTTTTTACCTTTATGATCGGCGGTATGTTCATGGTGCTAAGGCGCACCGGCATTATTGAAATAGGTGTGGATAAGTTAACGCGCCGCTTTGCGCAAAAGAGCCTGCTCACTATCCCCGTGCTGATGACGGTGTTTGCCCTCATCGCAACCGTTATCGGCACCCAAGAGTTAGCCCTGGTCTATGTGCCGGTCATCTTGCCGTTGATGATTGCCTTGCGCTTTGATTCCGTCACCGCCGCGGCGGTGGCCCTCTGCGCCACCACGGTTGGATTCACAACGGGCGTGCTCAACCCCATCAATACGGGGCTAGGCCAGCAACTCTCAGATCTGCCTCTCTATTCCGGTTATGGCCTGCGCATCATGGCGTTTGTAGTAATGCTGGCCGCGGCCATTTTCTTCGTTATGCGCTACGCCCGCAGTGTGCGCCAGACACCGGCTCTTAGCCTGATGAGCAGCGACGCCACCGAGTCTGAAAAGCGCTCGCTTTATCAGCATGCTGACAATAGCTCAGCCTTAATCGCCACTGCTCGCCAGAAGCTGGCGGCCATCGCCACCTTCGCTTTCTTCGCGGTACTCGTTTATGGCGTACTGCAGCAAGGCTGGTTCATGATGGAAATGGCGGGCCTGTTTATCATCATGGGCATCGTAGTGGGCCTTATTGCGGGCCTCGATACCGACGAAATATGTTCAGGCTTCAACCAGGGCTTCCGCGACGTATTGGTCGGGGCCATGATCGCCGGCGTCGCAAGGGGCGTTGCCGTGATGCTGGAAGATGGCCAGATCATGGACACGCTGGTGTTCGGGCTCGGCAACCTCGTCGGTGGCTTACCCACCCTGCTTTCGGCAATTGGCATGTTCTTCGCTCAGCTAGGTTTTAACTTCATCGTCCCTTCCGGCAGTGGCCAGGCCCTGGTGACGATGCCGCTGATGGCCCCGCTTTCCGACATTATCGGCGTTACTCGTCAAACGTCGGTGCTGGCTTTCCAGCTGGGTGATGGCATCGGCAATATCTTCTACCCAACCTCGGGCTACTTCATGGCGACCCTGGCGCTGGCGGGCGTGCCGTGGCAAAAGTGGGTCAAATTCTTCTTCCCACTTTTTTGCGTCTGGATCGTGATTGCCCTGGGCTTTCTTATTTTCGCCCAGGCAACGCAGTGGACCGGCTAGAAGTGGATCGACTAGAGCACTGCTGAAATAAACTGCTTCAACTCAGGCGTTTGTGGGTTGCTGAACAGTTCGCTGGGGGCGCCCTCTTCGTGGATGCGCCCCTGGTGCATAAACACCACGCGGTCGGCCACATCACGGGCAAAGCTCATCTCGTGGGTGACCAGAATGAGCGTCATGCCCTCGGCCGCCAGCGCTTCCAGTACGCGCAGCACTTCTCCGACCAGTTCTGGGTCGAGCGCTGAAGTCACCTCATCGCACAGCATCACTTTAGGGCGCATGGCCAGCGCCCGAGCGATGGCGACCCGCTGCTGCTGCCCACCAGAGAGCTGCGCCGGGTAAGCATCGTATTTGTCTGAGAGGCCGACTTTCTCAAGCACTTCGCGGGCAATTTTATCGACGTCAGCCTTCTCTTCACCACGCACTACCAGCGGCGCCAAGCAGACGTTTTCACCCACGGTTTTATGGGGAAACAGGTTAAAGCTTTGGAAGACCATGCCGACGTTTTCACTCAGCTCTTTGGGCGACATTGACGCCGCATCCAGCTGCTTATCGGCAATGGTAATCTGGCCGCTGTCATGTTTTTCCAGCTGATTCAGACAACGCAGCAGGGTGCTTTTACCCGAGCCGCTGCGACCAATAATCGCCACCACTTCGCCTTGCGCAACCGAAAGGTTAATACCTTTAAGCACTTCCAGGTCGCCAAAGGCTTTATGAACGTTATCAACGTAAACCAGCGTCATAGAGCTTTTTCTCCAGATAGCGCGCGTAGCAGGAAAGTGGGTAGCACAGCGCGAAGTAAAGCAGAGCCACAAGGGCGAAGATGGTGAAGGGTTCGAAGGTGGCGTTATTAAGCATGGTGCCCGCCTTGGTCAGCTCGACAAAGCCAATGATAGAGGCCAGAGCCGTGCCTTTGATGACCTGCACCGAGAACCCCACCGTGGGCGGAATCGAAAGCCGCAGCGCCTGAGGCAAAATCACATGGCGCATGGTCTGGAAGTAGTTCATCCCTAACACCCGCGATGCGTGCCACTGCCCTTTGGCCACCGCCTCTAAACAGCCGCGCCAGATGTCACATAGGAAAGCACTGGTGAACAGCGTTAGTGCGATGGAAGCCGCCAGCCAGGCAGAGATAGGGCGCCCCATGGCGGCGGCGCCGAAGAAGATCAAGAACAGCTGCATCAATAGCGGCGTGCCTTGGAACAGGTCGACATAAAGAGACGTTAAGCGCTGCAGCCAGCGGTTGCTGGAGAGACGCATAAAGGTCAACAGCAACCCCACCGTCGCACCGCCCACAAAGGCAATCAGCGACAGCACAATCGTCCAGCGGGTTGCCAGCAGCAGGTTGCGTAAAATGTCCCATAAGGTGAACTCAATCATCGTTGCTCTCCTTGCTGATAGGCGAATACGCGCTTACCCACCAGCATAAAGCTGCGCCGCATACCGAAGGCGAGGAGCAAATAGACCAGCGTAATCAGCAGGTAGACTTCAAAGCTGCGGAAGTTGCGTGACTGGATAAAGTTGGCGGCATAGGTCAGATCGAAAACCGAAATCTGCGACACCACCGCCGACCCCAGCATCACGATGATCGACTGACTAATGAGCGCGGGGTAAACGCGCGCAAAAGCAGGCACTAACACCACATGGCGATAACTTTGCAGCGTGGTCATACCCAATGCCCGCCCGGCTTCCAACTGCCCTTTCGCCGTGGCGCTGATACCGGCACGTAGAATCTCGGCGCTGTAAGCGGCCAGGTTGAGCGTCATGGCAATAAACGCTGCAGTAATGGCATCAATTTTGATGCCGAGCCCCGGTAGCCCGAAGAAGATAAAGAACAGTTGCACAATGAAGGGTGTGTTGCGGGTGACTTCGACGTAGCCGCCTAGCCCCCAGCGCACCCATGGCTGCGCATTCACGCGTAAATATGCTACCGCCACTGCCAGCGACAATCCCGTTAAGGTCGTCACCACGGTCAAAATGACCGTGGTGGTAAATCCTTTGAGAAGCTCACTGACGTAGGGCAACAGGGTAAGAAAATCGAGTGTTGGCCCCATGTCGCCCCTCAGCTACCGAAGTTTTCAGGTAGGTCGGCACTGAACCAACGCTGGGACAGCTCATTCAAGGTGCCATCTTCCAGGCCCTGGGCGATCAGGCGATTCACTTCTTCCATCAACGCAGGCTCATTTTTATTCATTCCTACATAGCAGGGTGAATCTTTGAGCTGATAAATCAGCGAGGGCGCACGGTCACTGTTTCGCTCGGCAATCTCAGCGGCGACGACGTTACCGGTGGCGACGTAATCGACCTGGCCGGAAAGAAACGCAGAAATGGTAGTGGCGTTATCTTCAAAGCGCTGCACCGTCGTGGAGTCCGGGGCAATATTGGAAAGCTCCATATCTTCCACGGCGCCGCGGGTTACCCCGACGGTTTTATCGGCCAAGCCTTCTGGGCCTTCCACGCTTTCATCTTCATCAGCGCTGAACACGCCTAGGAAGAACGGTGCGTAGGCATCAGAAAAATCAATCGCCGCTTCGCGCTCAGGATTTTTACCCAGGCTGGAGATCACCAGATCCGCCTGGCCGGTCTGCAAATAGGGAATACGGTTAGCGCTGGTGACGGGGATAATTTCCAGCTCCACGCCCATTTCGTCAGCGAGGTATTGGGCCATATCAATATCGTAGCCCCGAGGCTGCAGGTCGGTGCCTACCGAGCCAAACGGCGGGAAGTCTTGCGGGACAGCCACCCGGATAGTGCCGCGTGATTCGATATCTTCTAGCGCATCCGCCTGAACATTTGGGCTAGTAGTAATAGCGCCGAGGACAACAGCGGCACTCAACCCTGTAGCTAAAATGCCGGACTGCAAGCGCTTAAAGCGGCTCGAAAAAGAGTGATTGAAGCGGTGGGATAGCGATTTCATAAAGATCTCCTGGCAGGCGCATGCTCTGCAAAATCTGGGTTTTGCTAGAGACGCATCGCTGAATAATTAGCAGTGGTGGTCTTGGCGATGGAAGCAAAGCGAATGAAAGCTTTGTTGCATTATTTCTAACAAAGAAACTTTCGTTTCACTTGACCAGCTAATAGCAACAGCGATACCAGAAGTGGCTAACGTTTTTCAGAACAGCAGCTTAGAGAGCATCAAGAACCAAAATGCAGTGACTGACGCATTGAAAAGAAGGGATAAAAGGAGAGTGATGCAACGAGTTGGTGCAGTTTTCAGCGGCCAATACGCTGAGGTGCACCATGAAGAGACTCCAGCTACTGAGCGCTCCAATCCACGCTCATGGTGGGCGCTTCCAACTCACTAAGCTCAGCGTAAACATCGCTGATGGCGCTGATGCGCTCTCGACCTTCTGCAAGACGACGATGCAGAACGCCGTTGGCAATCAGGCAGATCAGGCTATTGGCAGCGGCGTAGCTATCGAAGGCGGAGAGGCTTTCCAGCGGCGTTTCAAAAAACCACGTTACCTGTGAGGCGAAATTGACCGCGGTGGGGTCAGCCAGTAAGGCTACCTTGGCAGGTGAGCGCTCAAGTGCATCGATTAGCGAAGCAAAGGCCGCTGGACGGCGGCGAAAACCAAACAGCACCACCACATCCTGCTCGGTCAGATCGACGATCTCTTCCGCTAACGATTGGTTTGGGTGAGGAACCACCCGCACCTGGGTGCGCGCCTGAATCAACTGCTGGCGAAAATGCAGCGCTAGCGGGTAGCTGTTACGAAAACCGATTACGACCACATGACGCGCGCTATCCAACCGCTCTACCAGCGCAGCAAATTGATCCGCCGCAATGCCGTTCAAGCAGCGCTGCAGATTATCCTGCTCCCGCTGCAAATGACGCTGGAACGGCGCGCCGGCCTCTTCCTGCATGGCGTTAGCGTCGATCACCAAAGGCACGCCCAGGTTACGTAGCTGCCGGGCGTGGTCTTTAACGGTGCGGTAGCTCTCGAACCCCAAGCGCTTGAACAAGCGGCTGACCGTCGATTTGGATACCCCGGTCAAGCGCGCCAAATCAGCGGCACTGTATACCGCTAGATCATCAAAATGATCAAGAATAAAGCTCGCCACCCGCTGCTCTTGAGCAGTTAGCGCGTCAAACTGGGCAGTAATTCGCTGTCCGATATGCGGCGTCATGGCATCCTATTAAGCTGCTTTATTAACGAGTTGCCGGGTGATGTTCCGCCCAGTGACGGGCGATATCGACCCGGCGGGCCACCCAAACGCGGTCGTGGGTTTCGATATAATCCAAAAAGCGCTGCAGCGCGCGAAAACGCCCCGGGCGCCCCAACAAACGACAGTGCATGCCCACCGAGAGCATTTTGGGCGCCTCCTCCCCTTCTGCGTAAAGTACATCAAAGGCATCGCGCAGGTAGGTAAAGAAGTGATCCGCGGTGTTGAAACCTTGCGGCGCGGCGAAGCGCATATCGTTACTGTCCAACGTGTAGGGCACAATCAGATGGTTGTGGTCACTGCCCTGACTATCGGTCACCTGCGTCCAAAAAGGCAAGTCGTCGCCGTAGTAGTCGCTATCGTAAAGGAAACCGCCTTCGTCCAGTACTAGCCGCCGGGTATTGGGGCTATCGCGGCCGGTGTACCAACCTTCGGGCTTTTCACCGTAAAGACGCTGAAAAATTTCCATGGCCTGCTGTAGATGCTCCCGCTCAACATGCTCGGGCACTTCCTGATAGTGAATCCAGCGGTAGCCGTGGCAGGCAATCTCGTGGCCCAGCTCTTTAAAGGCCAGAGCCACATCCGGGTTGCGCTCCAGCGCCATGGCAACGCCAAACACGGTGAGCGGTAGGTCGCGTTTCTCAAACTCGCGCAGAATGCGCCACACCCCGGCGCGGGAGCCATATTCGTAGATCGACTCCATACTCAAGTGGCGATCTGGATAAGCCGGTGCACCGATGATTTCCGACAGAAACTGCTCCGAGCCGGTATCGCCATGCAGCACGCTATTTTCGCCGCCTTCTTCGTAATTAAGCACGAACTGGACGGCAATTTTGGCTTTATTGGGCCAATTGGCGTGAGGCGGATTGCGTCCGTAACCGATCAAATCGCGTGGGTAATGCACCTTGGATGAGGACGACATGGTTAGCTCCTTCAGTCATATTTCTGACCAGCACTGATTAGCTTCTATTCGATGAGCAATGCCAGTGCGGCAACTAATTATTTGTATACAAAATAGCGACATTAATAGCGTACCGCAACGCAGCTGGACGCTAATCATCTGACACCAATAGCCTTTCTCGCTATCAAAACCGTTAAGCCATTGAATCTTGAACAATTGGTCAAACTTTTAGCCTATCACTTTCGTCGTGTATTCGCGGCTAGACCCTTGCGTCTGGCTAGAAACCGCCCTATTTTTGTATACAAGAAAAGTTATATTGTTTACATGCGGATTATTTAACGTGCATATACGAATTATTAACCCTAACACCACGGCCTCGATGACCGCTGCTATTCATCAGGCAGCACAGCAACAGGCATGCGCTGGCACTACCGTAAGCGCTTCCCAGCCTGACGCGGGGCCGGTTTCCATCGAGAGCCATTTTGACGAAGTGGTCAGTGCGGTGGGCGTGGCCGAGGAAGTGCTAAAAGGCGAGCGCGAAGGCGGTATCGATGCTTATGTAGTGGCCTGCTTTGGCGACCCTGGCTTGCTTGCCGCACGAGAACTGACCCGTGCGCCGGTAATTGGGATTGCCGAAGCAGCATTTCATCTGGCCACTCTGGTAAGCACCCGCTTTTCCATCGTCACGACCCTGGGCCGCACCGGCATTATCGCCGAGCATCTACTTCAACAGTACGGCTTTAGTCACCACTGCCGTCGTATACGCGCCGCTGAAATCCCCGTGTTGGATCTTGAGCATCACCCTGACGCGGCGTTTACGCGCATTGTTGAAGAGTGCTGCCGCGCGAGGGATGAAGATGGCATTGGCGCCATCGTTTTAGGCTGCGGCGGCATGGCCAACTTGACCCAACAGATTAGTCACGAAGTGGGCCTGCCGGTAGTAGAAGGTGTTACCGCCGCGCTGAAACTGGCGGAATCGCTGATCAGTTTAGGGCTTTACACCAGTAAGCATGGTGATCTTGCCTACCCACGGCCAAAGACCTTCACCGGTAAGTTTTCTGAACTTTCCAATCTGGATTTACCGCATAAGTCATAACAGCTGAAAAAAGCATAAAAATGACTACAAAGCATTTAATAACAATAGATTAAACAGAATTTCGAAAACTATATTTTAAAAACCAGTACGTCCATTAGCACGCCACGCCGCAAGCGTTGCTTGGGTACTCAACGTACCCAAGCTGCCAATAAAACCGATAATCTTGCGAGGACGACATCATGAGCGCTTCACCCTCGGCTCTTGCGTCAGAAGAACGATCCGATGCTGGATCAAAAGCACTCGGGGCGGAAAGCCTGGCCCCTCAACACACTCGGATTATGGGGCGCGGCTCCTACTTTCTGGCATGGTTCGGCGGCTGCGTTTCCATCGGCACCTTTGCCATGGGCTCCAACGTGGTCGGCACTCTGAACCTGTTACAAGCCACGCTGGCCATTGCCATCGGCTGCTTTGTGATCGGGATTGCCCTGGCCATTAACGGGGCCGCAGGCTACAAGTACGGCATTCCGTTTATGGTGCAGGCGCGCAGCGCATTTGGTTTTACGGGCACGCGCTTACCGGGCTTGGTACGCGCGGTACCGGCGGTTGTGTGGTACGGCTTTCAAAGCTGGATTGGTGCCGGGGCGCTCAATATGGTGTCGGCTACCCTGTTCGGTTTCGACAACCTTATCTTCTACTTCATTACCTTCCAGTTTCTGCAAATCGGCCTGTCGGTGATGGGCTTTCAGGGCATCAAGTGGTTAGAGAATATCGGCAGTGCCTTTATCCTCGCCTCGCTGGTGTATATGTTTTACGCCACGGTGCAACGCTATGGCGATGAGCTTTCCGCCAGTCTACTAACCATGGAAGGCTCCTGGGGCATGCCGTTCTGGGGCGCGACCATGCTGTTCCTGGGCATCTACAGCACCATGATGCTCAACGTCAGCGACTACTCTCGCGAGCATAAAAAGGGCACGGCCCAGAGCCTGCTGACCACCATCTACGCCATGTCGATTCTGCCCTGCACGCTGTTTATGGGCTTGATCGGCTATATGGTCTCCCAGGCTACTGGCACCGCCGATCCTATTCAGGTGTTTGCCAACGCCGTCGACAACACCCCGCTGTTAATGACCACCCTGCTGTTCATCGCCTTTGCCCAGGTCACCACCAACGTGCTTAACAACGTGGTACCGCCGACCTATGTGTTGATGGACGTCTTCAAGATTAAGTTCTCGGTCGCCACGGTGATCGTTGGCTTGCTGGCCTTCGCCACTTTCCCCTGGAAACTGGTTCAGCCGGGTTCTGCGGCAGGCCTCCAGCTGTTTGTACAAACTTACTCTGCTTTCCTAGGCCCTATCTTCGCCATTCTGGTGGTCGATTATTATGTGATTCGTCGTCGCACGCTGGATATCGACAAACTGTATGACGGTAACGGACCTTATCAGGGTATTAACTTGGCCGCTTTCATCGCCACAGCGGTGGGTATTGTGGCGGCGCTCTCTTTCTCGGCGATCTCGTGGTACGCCAGCCTGATCCCCGCCGGTGTTACCTACTATTTGTTGATGAAGTACTGGGCTCCCTGCCAGCGCTTTAGTCAGTAACTCCATTTGCCAACCGAAGAGCTAATAAGATGAAAGAGAGTAACGACGTTAGTGACCTGGATATTAAACACATCGATCCCACGCTCTATAACGAGGATCTGGCGCCGCTTAAACCCCAGGATCGTAACTGGGGCGCCTTTGAGATATTTAACGTTTGGTCTAACGATATCCAGAGCCTGTTTGGTTACACACTCGCTGCCTCACTGTTTTTAACCTACGGCCTGAACGGCTGGGCGGTAATGGCGGCGATTATTCTGGCGGGCGTGATCGTGATGTTTCTGGTCAACCTCACCGGTAAGCCCAGCGTTAAATACGGCATTCCTTTCCCCGTCATGGTGCGTGCCAGCATGGGCGTACGCGGTGCGAACCTGCCCGCGATGCTGCGCGCCATCGTGGGGATATTTTGGTACGGCGTGCAGACCTACTTCGCCTCCACCGCTGTCACCCTACTCATTACCGCCTTTGTGGGCGCAGGCAGCGGCAGCACCTTCCTGGGGCTTTCCGGCGTGGCCTGGGTGTCGTTTGTGATTGTATGGCTGTTTCAGATCGCAATTTTCTGGCAAGGCATTGAACGCATTAAACACTTCTTGAACTGGGCTGGCCCGCTGGTCTACGTAGTGATGTTGGTGCTGATGATCATTGTTTGGTACCAGGCAGGAAGTGAACTGATCCCTGCCATTGGCACCATTTTTAGCGGTGGCAGTGAAACCAGCGGCAGTTCGATCGCGGCCTTTATGGCGATTGTGGGCACCATGGTGGCCTATTTCGCGGCGGTGGTGATCAACTTCGGCGACTTCACCCGCTTTGTGAAAACCGAACGCCAGATGAAGCTGGGCAACCTGCTAGGCTTGCCGCTCAATGTCGCGTTCTTCTCGTTTATCGCACTGATTATTACCGCCGGTACCCTGGTGCTGTTTGGCGAGGCGCTGACCAACCCCGCCGATATCGTTGAACGGGTCGATTCACTGCCGCTAACCATTATCGCCGCGCTAACCTTCTTTGCCGCTACAGTCGGCATCAACCTAGTCGCCAACTTCATTCCACCCGCTTACGATCTGGCCAACCTGTTCCCCAGCAAGATCAGCTTCAAGATGGGCGGTCTGATTACCGCAGTAATCGCGTTCTTTGTCGGCGCACTATGGCTCTCGGTTATCAGCCAGATTGGCGTGCCCGGCTTTGTAAATGCGCTAGGGGCCATCGTCGCGCCTTTCTACGGCATTATCGTGGTCGACTACTACCTGATTAAGCGTCAGCACCTAAACATGCAGGAGCTGTTCTCATCAGCACCGGGCAGCGCCTACTACTATGTAAACGGCTGGAACACCCGCGCGCTTATCGCCTTTGGCGTTGCGGCCCTGTTCTCGCTCTCTACCGTGTTAGTGCCTGCGCTATCCAGCTTGGGCGGCTATGGCTGGCTGATTGGTGCAGGTCTAGGAGGGCTGTTCTACTATGGGTTGATGCGGCAGTTTAAGGCTGCGCCTGCGTATGCTGAGCAGTAGACAAGCGGGTCGTAACTAGCTGATTAGAAGCTCATGCAAGCGTCATCGGTTTTGCCGATGGCGCTTTTTTTGGGTCGCGGGCTACCGCGGCCAGTTGGGAACCTTTCGATATTCTCCCCCTGGCGCTACCAAGCAACATATCTCGTGGTATCAAAACTCAGCGGAATGAGCTATTTTCGATCTGTAGTGCGCTTTTTTCTGGTAGGCTCTAGGGAATGTGTGCTCATTTTTCTGAAAGTACTTCACTACATTAGAATAATTAAAAACGATGAGTTATAAAAAGATTATATATGTTTAAGCGCATACGTAATTTTCTGCTGGCCTTTATCAGGATAAGGTGAGTATTTTCATTTTATATCAGTCACTTGTTGCTTATTGGTAGTTTTTGGCTTCCCAGGAAAACGCGCATACGTATGAATAAACGTTTAGAAGCTAAAGGATAGCTATGAGCAAAACTTCTAAAGTTTGGCAGTTTGTCAGCATCCTGTTCGGATTTGCACTGATTTTCGGGTCGATCTATCTCCTTTGGCTTGTGGCTGCCCGACTTCTGACGTTCTTAGAAAGTGCCAACCCGTCAGTATCTGCAGCCATTGTTGGTGCAATGGCAACTGTTTTGGTTGGTGTTGGCGGAGCCCTCTACACTCAATCTCAGATAAAGAAGCGAGAGATTGAAGAGGCGCATCGTGCAAGGAAAGTTGAAATATACAAAGATTTTTTGGACATAGCGGCCCGCATGATGGCTGAAGGCAACGAAAGTGTTTCACTCAAGCCACCTACTCAACAAGAGCTTGTCGATTTTATGGTGGGATTCAAAACGAACGTAGTTCTGTGGGGTTCACCAAAGGTAATAAATGCCCAGCTAAACTTTCAAAAGATATCTTCTGAAGGTGGTAACGTTCTGAAAGCCGTTGACCATTTGTACAAGGCTATTCGAGAGGACATTGGTCTTAGCAATAGAGGTTTGGATAAATACCAACTTGTTAAGATGTACCTCAGTAATCCAGATGAAATGGATGAAATGAGCGCTTCCAACAAAGCATTGCAGCGAACGAGCCGCTGAATGCGGCGTTATGCCGTTTCTCTCCCCCCGTCTCCGGCATGCTAGAATTAAAGAGTAAATCTGCTAAGGCGAAGAGGTTCCACGATCATGAGACTCGAACAAGTCATTCAAGAGACAAAAAGGCTTTCAGCCAATGATCGAGCTTTGCTTGCCCACTGTCTGATTTCTAGCCTTGAAACTCAGCACGATGAAGGGGGTGGATGCGGCTTAGCTCTCTCTTGCTGAACAGCGGCTCGATGAGCTTGAGACTGGCAAAGTTCAAGGGGTGTCATGGGAAGAAATTAAAGGCCAAATTAAGCGTCCCACATAATGGCTGAGCTGAGTTTTCATCCAGAGATTTATGGCGAGCTACAAGAGGCTTATTCATGGTACGAACAGCAGGCAGTTGGTTTGGGGGATGATTCATCAGCGAACTGGAGTCTGCTTTCGAATCGATAAAGTCTTTGCCAGAAACGTGGCCGAAATTCGGTAAGCAAACACGCAGATTTTTGCTGACAAAATTTCCGTACGCTATCGTCTATAAGCCTTCAATTTCTACCTGTCACGTAGTGGCGCTAATGCATCAAAGCCGCAAGCCGGGTTATTGGCTCCAACGGGCATAATCGGTTAGCCGAGGGATTATAGCCTCAAGCCCGCACCACCTCCTGCACCGAGGCATCGGATCGGCGATCCACACAGGGCTTCACGGCCCCGCTCTAGTGCTATTAAAAGTCGTATCTAAAGAGCCTCAAGCCGTGTTAAAAGCGCTAACACTACAAACTACTCCCCCTAACCCCCAAATATCTGCTGCAAATCCGGCACGTTCTCTTCCTCTTCGACCATCGATAGCGAGGCTTCGATAGCTTTTAGGTGGCGGCTCATAAAGGCTTTGGCGCGCTCGCCGTTGCCTGCTTCCAGGTAGCCGATCAGGTCGTCGTGATCGTGAGATTCGCAGCCCAGGTGGCCGCGATGGCCGTAGACGGCGAGTATCAGCGATGAGCGCGAGCAGAGCCGTTCGACAAACTCTGCCAGGGTGGCGTTACCTGAGAGCTGCGCAAGGCGCACGTGAAAATCGGCCGAGAGCCGAATGGCCACGCTCTGCTGGCCGCTGCGCAGCGCTTGGCGCTCTTGGCGGGCCATTTCGCGCAGTTCTGCTGCTTCTTTTTCACTCATGCGCCGGGCTACATCGGGCATCAGCCCGCATTCGATTAACTGGCGGGCATCGAATACGTCTTTGGCTTCGTCGGCGGTGGGTCGGGTGACGCTGGCGCCACGACGCGGTGTTAGCGTGACTAACTGCTCCAATGCCAAACGTTGCAGGATTTTACGAATACCGGTGCGGCTAATGCCGAACACGTCCGCCAGGGCATCCTCGCGCAGCCGGGCGCCGGGCTTTAAGCGCTGCTCAACAATCGCGTCGCTGACGGAGCGATAGATAGCATCGTGGCGCTCATCGCCCTCTTTGCTATTTTTAACTTCTTTAGCAGGAGCGCGCCGCTTTACCGGCGCCTGCGCATCACTCATAGCTAGCCTCTCTGATCATTCCTCCCAAGCGGCGATGATATCGCGCTCTTCATCGCTCATGTTGGTCATATTGCCCAACGGCATATATTGGCTGGCGACAACCTGCTGAATTTGCGCCTTTTGGCTCAGAATCTCATCCCAGCTATCGAAAGCAAACCCGGCGGGCGGCGCTGAAAAACCGGCGTGTTCGGGGTTGCGAGCGTGGCACTGAACACAGTGCTGCTCGATCAAGCCAGTGATTTGCGCCTGATCCGGCCCTTGCGCACCTTCATCACCGCTCGGTGATGAAGCACTCGGCGCCGCCACCCAAAAGGCTAACAGAATAAGCCCTACCCCAAAGGCGGGATAGGCGGGCTGGGTTTTGCCTGCATGCATCAATACAAAGAACTGACGGATCAAGGCACCGGCAAAGATAAACAGCACCATCACCACCCAGGCAAGCTCGTGGGAGTAAATAAAGGAGTAGTGATTACTCACCATCAGCAACACGACCGGCAGCGTGAAGTAGGTGTTATGCACCGAGCGCTGCTTGCCGCGTTTGCCATCCAGCGGATTGGGGGCATCACCTGCCTTCATGGCTTTTACCATGCGGCGCTGGCCGGGGATAATCCAGAAGAAGACGTTAGCCGACATCGCCGTCGCCATCACCGCGCCAGTGAGTAGTAAGGCGGCGCGGCCGGTAAACATTTGCGTGCTTAGATAGGCAACTATCACCATCATCACGGCAACCGCAATGCTGAGCAGGCCGTCGCGATCCATGTTGGGGCTAATGCGCTTACACAGCTCGTTATAAACCACCCAGCCACCGAGTAGAAATGCCAGTGCCAGCACGTTGGCCTGCCAGCCGGTCATGTTGGCGGCCCACTCCCAGGGGCTATTGGGGTTTACCAGATAGAAGCCCGGATTGACCATGTAGAGAATCACAAACAGCGCAAAGCCGGAAAGCCAGGTGGTATAGGCTTTCCAGAATGACCAGTGCAGATCGTTGGGTAGCTTGGCGGGCGCGGTGGCGTACTTCTGGTTGTGGTAAAAACCACCGCCATGCACCGACCACATTTCACCAAAGACGCCCTTCTCGCGGTCCTCCTCAGCTTTCGGTGCGCGCAGGCTATTATCCAGCATGACAAAATAGATCGACTCACCGATCCAGGCGATGGCAGCAATCACATGCAGCCAGCGCAGCAGTAAGTTAACAAACTCGATTAGGTACGCTTGCATAAAATAAATCCCGTTAGGTTTGCCTGAAAACTCAGCGAGAGCAGCCAGGTTTCAGACAAATCAGCTACCGCGATAAGTTGAGTAGCCATAGGGCGAGAGGAGTAGCGGCACATGGTAGTGCTGGCTGGCATCGGCAACGCCAAAGCGCAGCGGGATTACGTCTAAAAAGCGCGGCTCATTAGCTTCAACGCCCTGGGCACGCAGGTAATCACCGGCATGGAACACCAGCTCATACTCCCCTGGTGTAAGCGCATCACCTTCTAAAATAGGTGCATCGCAACGCCCGTCACTGTTGGTGATGACGGTACTCAGATGCTGGCGATCACTGCCGGTAAGGTGAAACACCTCAATGATAATGCCCTGACCGGGCTGACCTCTGGCGGTATCCAGTACGTGGGTGGTTAAACGCCCCATGGCCACTCCTTATTTATAACGTTGTTTGGTTGTCTTGACCTATTGGTCAAAGAGTACCGTTACTGCTATTTATTGTATACAGTAATTCCATTCCAGCACATTTGAACAATCGTCGCTTTAATATTATTCGTTTTGGAGAGTGCCAATGCCTACAACTCACCCGTTACTGCTTTCCCCCGCACCGAGTCAGTGCAGCCTGGAAATGCTTACCCATCACTATGGGGATGTTTATGAGCACTCCCCCTGGGTAGCCGAAGCGGCTTGGCAGCATGGCCTGACTGACGCCCACGATGCGCCCGACGCACTGGCCGCGCTGATGGGTCTTATGTTGCAGCAGGCAAGCAGTGAACAGCAAATTAAAGTGATTCAGGCGCACCCAGACTTGGCAGGCAAAGCCGCCATGGCAGGTGAACTCACTCAAGATTCAACCAGCGAACAGGCAGGCGCCGGGCTCGACCAGTGCAGCCCTGAGGAGTTTGCGCGCTTTGAAGACCTTAACGCTGCGTACAAGGAGAAGTTCGGTTTTCCTTTCGTGATTGCCGTTAAAGGGCTAGATCGGCATGACATTCTTGCTGCCTTTGAAAAGCGCCTGCACAACGACGCAGCCACCGAACGACAAACGGCCATTGAGCAAATTATCCGTATTGCACGTTTTCGGTTAAGGGCGCGTGCCGAACAATAAGCTGAAGCGTTAAAGACTATTCGCCAATGGCTGCTTGCATTTATTTCTTGTATACACTTTTATTAGTAACTGGATGCAATAAATAAACAATGCCACCCACTGCGAATAAAGGCTCCCTAATGTCTTCTCCGCCCGATGCCCAAACGCGGCCTTCGCGTACTATCAATCAAAACCCTGATGCGATGCCGCCGCTCTCAAAAGCGATTCCACTCGGCCTACAGCACATCATGGCCATGTTCGCGGGTAACGTAACGCCGCCAATTATTATTGCCGGCGTGATTGGCGCCAATCCGGCGGAGCAGATCTTTTTAATCCAGGTGGCGCTGTTTGTGGCGGGGGTATCCACTCTGGTACAAACCATCGGTATTGGACCAATAGGCGCCCGCCTGCCTATTGTGCAGGGCACCAGCTTTGGTTTTTTGCCGGTGGCACTACCATTGGCTAAAGCATTTGGCCTGCCCGCTGTGCTCGGTGCTTCCTTTGTGGCTGGGCTGCTGCAAATTGTTCTCGGCGCTTTTTTAAAGAAGATTCGCCACTGGTTCTCGCCGGTAGTGACCGGCATCGTGGTGCTGCTGATCGGTATTACGTTGATGCCGGTAGGCCTCAATTACGCCGCGGGTGGCGTTGGCGCGGATGACTTCGCATCGCCTGGTAACTTGCTGTTGGCGCTGTTTGTCCTCAGCGTGACGATTGCCATTCACCAGTATGGACGGGGCTTTATTAAAGCCTCTTCCATTCTGTTTGGCTTAATGGCTGGCTACGCGGTGGCCATCGCTCTTGGCAAGGTCGATTTTACCTCGCTAAGTAACGCTGCCTGGTTCGCACTGCCCAAGCCGCTGGAATACGGCATGACGTTTTCAGGCACCGCGATCATCGGCATGACGCTGATTATGTTTGTGGTGGGGCTAGAAACGATTGGCAATATCTCCGCGATTACCACCACCGGGGCTGGCCGCCCCGCAAAAGACCGAGAGCTCTCTGGCGGCGTTATGGCCGATGGGGTAGCGACTTCATTTGCCGCCGTTTTCAACACCCTGCCCAACACCGCTTATGCGCAAAATGTTGGCCTAATTACCCTCACTGGCGTAGTCAGTCGCCACGTGGTGACTATCGGCGGGCTGCTATTAATCGCCATGGGGCTATTTCCCAAGCTGGGTGGGCTGGTCGCCGCCATGCCGCCTGCGGTACTTGGCGGAGCAGGCGTAGTGATGTTCGGTATGATCGCATCGGCGGGGCTTAAAATCATCAAAGAGTGCGAGCTGGATCAGCGCAATATGCTGATCATCGCCGTGTCACTAAGCCTGGGGATCGGTCTGCCTGCCGTCGAGGCAATCTCAGAAACCATGCCTGGTCAATTGGGGCTGTTGCTTAAGTCGGGCTTAGTGCCTGCCGCCCTCGCCGCTTTATTGCTGGATGCCATCTTACCGGGCAAGCCTGACCGGCAAGCCAAGCTAGCTGCTGCAGAAGCTGAAGCTGAATCTAAAGCTAAGCGTTAACGGTCATTACACCTTTTGCCGTTAGCTAGATACAAAAAAGCGCCGCGCCCCTATAGGGCAAAGCGCTTTTAGATAGTCTAAAGCTAACTTATTGTTTCGCTTTTTCTACCACGTTCTTCGTGGATTCTTCCGCATGTTGCTGGCTATCTTGAGCGAAACTTTTACCGATTGATGTCACTTTTTCAGTGTCACCTTTTACGCGTTCCATGAATTCACTGGCTGTTTTCTGCTGACTTTCCATCGCTTTCTTGAAACTATCAGCGTCTTTTACATCAAGCCAAGTGCGCGCTTGTGAAATTGCCATATCAGAGTAGGCACGGAAAGCGTCCATCTGCGCACTGAAAAGCTGATCGTAGTAATCAAGGGCGGTTAAAGTGTAAGAACGCATGGGTGAAACAAAAGCGGATTCAAACTGTTGCGTTGTCTTATCAGTAGCTTTCGTCATCTTCATATCTCCAGGTGTGAGCTAGCACATAAACACGTCTCATTAGGCGGTTGTTAGCCAGGCTGTTGCCTCTGCTGCCATTAAAGCTAGCAGTGCTTTTTGTGCAGCGCAACATGGTTTTTTACTCATGCTGCGCCTGCTCACTTCTGGTTAGTGCAAAACGCTGTCGGCACCCCGACGACTAGCGGTTACCGAACAAATGCTTACGCGCTTGCTCGTCCATTTCCACACCTGCCTGGGGATTTACTTCTTCAACCAATGCGTACGCCCGGCGTACGGCTGGGCGTGCTTTGACCATCTCAAACCAGCGCTCCAGGTCGGGAAACTCTTCAATGGTTTGACGCTGTTTTTCCCAGGGCACAATCCAGGGGTAGATCGCCATGTCGGCAATCGAATAGTCATCGCCGCCCACATAAGTGTGATTCGCCAGGCGCTGATCCAACACGCTGTAAAGGCGATTGGTTTCACGCACGTAACGCTCGATGGCGTACTCAATTTTCTGCGGGGCGTAGTGGCAAAAGTGGTGGTTTTGGCCTGCCATCGGGCCTAAACCGCCCATTTGCCAGTGTAGCCACTGCAGCACGATGTAGCGTTCGCGGCCCGCAGCAGGCAGGAAAAGACCGCTCTTATCGGCGAGGTATTCCAGAATCGCGCCAGACTCAAACATCGAAAGCGGCTGCCCGCCATCCTTTGGCGCGTGATCGACAATGGCGGGAATGCGGTTATTAGGGGCGATGGTGAGAAACTCAGGGTCAAACTGCTCACCGCGGCCGATATTAATTGGCTTCACTCGATACGCCAGTTTGGCTTCTTCGAGCATGATGGAGATTTTGTGGCCGTTAGGTGTTGTCCAGTAGTACAGGTCAATCATTGCCATCTCCTTGTTGAAAACGTTGATTCACTCGCCATGAGTTTACCAAGCTTTCATATTAATCAGGCGGTACGTTAGCGTACCGCCCCTGTCAGCTATATCGCGCAGTTGGCGTTATAGATCACGCACGGTCAGGGCCTTGCTAGCTTCCCCACCGTGTACGCTGAGCATACGCTTAAACCATTCATCGACCGGGTCGCCAGCCTCTACTAGCGTCTGTGTCGATACGACGTGCGCCCACATCATGCTGCCGAACAGTAGGTAATCGGAACCGGCAGGTGCATCGCCGTCTAAAAAGGCGCTGTCCCGTAGCAAGTCGCGCACAGGTGCTAATACCTGCTTGAGCTGCTGTTTGCCCTGCTCTGGCTGATGGAACTCTTCTAATGTGCAACCAAACCGCGCTTCACGAGTTTTGCGGAAATAGTCGCGATCGTCTGGGTGAATGGCCGCAAGCAGATCCATGGCAATAATGCGAAACAGTGCTGGTGTTACGCTACGTTCAACAAAGTATTTGAACAGTAAAACCCGCTGATAACTGGCCCCTTCACCCAGCATGGGAGCGTCGGGATAGGCTTTATCCAGATAGCGCATGATTTCAAAGCTATCAGTCACCACTTTATCGCCATCGCAGAGCACCGGCACTTTGTCGTAGTCAGCAAACTCCAACGCTTTTTTGTCGAGGAATCGCCACGCCACGGTGGTGAATTCCAAGCCTTTATGGGCGAGCGCCATGCGCACGCGCCAGCAATAAGGTGAAAAGCGTAGCCGTTCATCTCGGCCACACAGGTCATAAAGCTTTAGTGCCATCACTACCGCCTTTTTGTTGAGAGGATCATTGGTGAAAACAATGGGTAAAAAGGGCTTAGAAAGCTCTTTTACACATTTAGCGTAGTTAACAATGAGCCCAACCATCTAACCGTGCAAGAGAGACTACTTAGCACTGTCTATTAGTCTAATGGGCCAGCTGGGCACACGCCTTGAAAATCCACCTAAAAATAATTTAAAAACAACCAATTAGGTAAAAACCAGTAGCGCAAGCTTACGTTCAAAACGACCGTTACACTGGTAAGACCAATTTTCCAATGTAGTCATCTGGTTAGCCTAAACGTATCTTTCTACTACACCCGGCTGGCGATACAAACGCCGGGCGATTATTGCGGAGCATACCAAATTAATAACAAGGGGCAGTTCCTTCCATGAATGAAACGATACTTGCACTTCTGGCCTTCTTGCCGCTGTTGATGGCCGGTATTTTACTCGTTGGGTTTAAAATACCTGCCAAGATAGCGATGCCTCTCGTCTTCCTGACAGCCGCCATCATTGGCTTAACCGTTTGGGATATGTCGTTTAGCCGTGTCGCGGCTTCCACCATTCAAGGCTTGATCCAAACCGCTGGCCTTTTATGGATTATTTTTGGTGCCATCCTGCTGCTTAACACGCTTAAGCACTCCGGCGGTATTACGGCTATCCGTAATGGCTTCTCCGGTATTAGCCCTGACCGTCGCGTACAGGCGCTGATTGTTGCTTGGCTGTTCGGCTGCTTTATCGAAGGCGCGTCTGGCTTCGGTACACCAGCCGCCGTGGCGGCACCGCTGATGGTCGCGCTCGGCTTCCCGGCTCTTGCGGCAGTCGTCGTGGGTATGATGATCCAATCAACACCGGTCTCCTTTGGCGCAGTAGGTACACCTATTGTGGTGGGTGTTGGTAGCGGCTTGGATCGGGCGGGCATTACCACTGAACTTGACTCGGTAGGCTCCAGCTGGGATGTCTTCTTCCAACTGGTAACCAGCGAAGTGGCGATCACTCACGGCATCGTGGGTATTTTAATGCCGCTGATTCTGGTCACCGTCATGGTGCGTTTCTTCGGCGCTAACCGCTCCTGGAAAGAGGGGCTGTCGATTACTCCCTTCGCCATCTTCACCGGTATCTGCTTCGTGGTGCCTTACATGCTGGTAGGCGTGCTGCTTGGCCCTGAGTTCCCGTCGATGATCGGCGCGATGGTAGGCTTGGCGATTGTGGTTCCGGCGGCCAAACGCGGCTTCCTGATGCCTAAAGATACCTGGGACTTCCCTGAATCGACTTCGTGGCCAGACGAGTGGATCGGCAACCTGCAGATCAAGCTGGATGACGTTGTCGGCAGAGCCCCGATGTCCACCTTCAAAGGCTGGGTACCCTACGTATTGCTGGCGCTATTCCTGGTCGCTTCGCGCACCATCGAACCGCTACGCGTCGCGCTGACCTCGATTAACCTTAGCTGGAACAATATTCTGGGTGAAGCGGGTGTTAGCGGCGGTGTTCAGCCGCTCTACCTGCCGGGCGGTATCATCCTGGCCGTGGTTATCGTGACCTACTTCCTGCATCGCATGAATCCGCAAAAGATGAGCGCAGCGGTGTCGGAATCCACTAAAACCATTTTTGGTGCTGGCTTCGTGCTGATCTTTACCGTGCCGATGGTACGTATCCTGATCAACTCCGGCGTTAACGGTGCGGACCTGGTCTCGATGCCGGTGATGATGGCACAGGCGGTGGCCGACAGTGTTGGCGGCATCTACCCCTTCTTTGCCCCGGCGGTCGGTGCGATGGGCGCCTTCATCGCAGGCTCCAACACGGTTTCGAACCTGATGCTGGCAGAATTCCAGTTCAGTGTTGCTGAAACCCTGGGCCTTTCCACCTCCATGATGGTGGCACTACAAGCAGTCGGTGCGGCGGCGGGTAATATGATCGCTATCCACAACGTGGTTGCGGCATCAGCAACGGTGGGCCTGCTCGGCCGTGAAGGGGCCACCATCCGTAAGACGATTCTGCCGACGATCTACTACCTTATCTTTACCGGTATCATCGCTCTCATTGCGTTCTACGTGATTGGCGTAACGGATCCGTTAATGTGACCATGAAGTAGAACTGGCGGTAATAACGATGCTAGAAACGCAACCCCCCAGGCCAAGGCCTGGGGGGTTGCTATTTAGCACATCTAGTTTTACGCGTTAATCAATGCGTTTTAGCTGCTGGCTATGGAGTTTGCCGCGTTCAACATAGCTTTGAGCGTTCTTCTTCAGTCCCGCCACGACTTCTTCGGAAAGCTCCCGCACTACCTTGGCCGGCGAGCCGACGATTAGCGAGTTGGGCGGAAACACTGCGCCTTCCTTAATAAAGGCACCGGCACCCACCAAGCTGTTCTCGCCGATCACCGCACCATTAAGCACGACCGCCTGGATACCAATCAGGCAGCCGTCACCGATGGTGCAGCCATGCAGCATCGCCTGGTGCCCTACCGTTACGCCTTTACCTACCTTGAGCGGAAAGCCTGGGTCTGCGTGCAGCACGGCGCCATCCTGGATATTGCTCTCCTCACCTACTTCAAGATGGTCGGTATCACCGCGCAACACGGCTTGATACCAAACGCTTGAGCGCGCCTTTAAGGTGACCTGGCCGATAACATCTGCCGTTTCCGCAATGTAAACGTCGTCGTGAACCTCTGGGCGATGCTCGCCGTATTGATAAAGTGCCACATTAACCTCCTGGGTTGTTATTGGTGTTTTGGACTCTTGGCCCTTGGTGCTTGGCTTTTCTACTGCCACTCTTCAAGGCGCATGGAGGAGCGCTCCAGCCGATCATGCTCTACCTCTAAATCACGCAGCAGCTGGCTAATGCTGGAGAGATGCTCCAGCGCTACCTGTTTTGCCTGCGCCGCCTCGCCGCTGACAACGGCATCATGCAATTGGGCATGCTGCTGATTGATCATCGCCCGCGGTACCGGCAAATGATAAAGGTGTTTGACCGAAGCGAAAACCGAGCTAAGCAGTAAGTCGGTCAGGCTTTGCAGCGTGTGTACCAGTACCGGGTTGTGCGAGGCTTGGGAAACCGCTAAATGAAAAGCGTGATCGAGCCTGGCAAGACGCTCGACATCGATCGTCTCGGCTGATTCCACGTAGTCGGCCATTTCACGATAACGCCGCGTGATCAACACTCGGTCGGCGGAAGTGCCTCTGTTTGCCGCTAACCACGCCGACTCCCCTTCCAGTAAAGCACGCACTTCCAGCAGATCAAACAGCGTACGTGGATGGTCTTTAAACAAGTGCATTAAAGGGCTTTGATTGCTGACGGGCAGTAGCGTAGCTACCGTTGAGCCGTGGCCCTGCCGGGTATCGATAATTCCTTTGCTGCGCAGAATTCTTAATCCCTCGCGCAGCGATGCGCGGGAGACGCCCAACCGGTCACACAGCCGTCGTTCCGAAGGAAGCAGCTGGCCGGGGCGAAAAACGCCATCAAGAATAAGCCGCTCAAGCCGGGTGGCCACTTGATCCGGCCTTCGCTGCCCGGGTGACAAGGCTTGATTTTCTGCTGCCATGGTAACTCTCCTGATGGGCAATATGACCAGCTTGCCAGCACTTCACCCAGTACTAAACAAAGAAGGCATCACTGTCGACCAATTACTGGTCAGACCAATGCACCACCACCTAGACAGATGGATAAAAAAAGCTCAAATTGAGGCCATGCTAGCTGGCGGTATGCGCCTAAATTTTCAACGTTTGCCTTTAATGATAATAAGCATGGGATGTCGTGATGAATATCCTCTTTGATGAGCGTCTGGACGGCGAATTGGTTCAGCGAGATAAAAGCGAGGTCTTGAGCGACCTGCAGCAAGCGGTCCCGGATATGACGCTGCTGCACCGTGAAGAAGACCTCCGCCCCTTTGAGTGCGATGGGCTAGCGGCCTATCGCGTGCTACCGATGCTGGTGGCACTGCCTGAAACCCTGGAGCAGGTAAAAGGGCTGCTGAAGCGCTGCTATGCGCTGGGCGTGCCCGTCGTTACCCGCGGCGCGGGCACTGGCCTTTCTGGCGGCGCGCTGCCACTGGAGCAAGGCGTGCTGCTGGTCATGTCGCGCTTTAGCAAAATACTGAGTGTGGACCCCGATGCCCGCATGGCGCGGGTTCAGCCTGGCGTGCGTAACCTGGCAATTTCTGAAGCTGCTGCGCCTTACGGACTTTACTACGCGCCGGACCCCTCCTCGCAAATTGCCTGCTCGATCGGCGGTAACGTGGCCGAAAATGCTGGTGGCGTACACTGCCTCAAATACGGCCTGACAGTGCATAACGTGATGCGCGTCGACGTGCTCACCATTGAGGGAGAGCACATGACCTTGGGCGCCGAGTCTTTCGATGCGCCCGGCTTTGATCTGCTGGCGTTGATGAATGGCTCAGAAGGCATGCTTGGCGTGGTCACCGAAATTACCGTTAAGCTGCTGCCCAAGCCCGAAACCGCCAAAGTACTGATGGCCAGCTTCGACGATGTCGAAAAAGCGGGACGCGCCGTGGGCGACATTATTGCCGCTGGCATTATCCCCGGCGGCCTGGAGATGATGGATAAACTTGCCATCAAAGCCGCCGAAGATTTTGTCAAAGCAGGCTACCCCCTCGACGCCGAAGCGATTTTGCTCTGCGAGCTGGATGGCGTAGAAGCCGACGTGGACGACGATTGCGATACCGTACGGCGGGTACTTGAAAAAGCTGGGGCCACCAATATCCAGCAGGCCCGCGATGAAGCCGAGCGCGCCAAGTTCTGGGCCGGGCGTAAGAATGCCTTTCCTGCAGTGGGCCGTATGTCACCCGATTATTATTGCATGGACGGCACGATTCCACGCCGCGAACTCCCCCGCGTACTCAAAGGCATTGCCGCGCTTTCCGAGGAAAGCGGCCTGGCAGTTGCCAACGTATTCCACGCAGGTGATGGCAACATGCACCCGCTGATCCTGTTTGATGCCAATAAAGAGGGACAGTTGGCGCTTGCCGAAGAGGTGGGCGGCAAGATTCTTGAGCTTTGTGTCGCGGCAGGCGGCTCGATCACAGGTGAGCACGGTGTTGGGCGCGAAAAGATCAACCAAATGTGCAGCCAGTTCCAGCCGGATGAGATTAGCGTTTTTCATGCCCTGAAAGCGGCATTTGACCCTAAGCGACTGCTCAACCCCGGCAAGAATATTCCAACCCTGGCGCGCTGCGCAGAGTTTGGCGCCATGCATGTTCACAATAACGAACTGCCGCACCCGGATCTGCCCCGTTTTTAATAGTGACCTAGTCAAGATAACCACTAGGCAAAATAAATATTGGAATAGACCATGACCGAACTAGCGATGCATGCCGCCGACCGCGATATCGCTGACACGCTGTGTGAGCAGGTGCGCAGTGCATATGACGCACGCACTCCGCTACGTATTGTAGGCGGAGATACCCGCGCTTTTTATGGCCGACCGGTGGAAGGCCAAGCGCTGCAGATGGCCGAACATAGTGGCATTGTCAGCTACGACCCGGTGGAATTGATCGTCACCGTGCGCGCTGGCACGCGGCTAAGCGCCCTTCAAGCTGCGCTGGCAGAAAAACACCAAATGTTAGGGTTTGAGCCGCCCATGTTTGGCGAAGCCTCGACCATTGGTGGTGCCGTTGCGACCGGCCTTTCCGGCCCACGCCGCCCCTGGGCGGGTGCGGCGCGGGATTTTGTGCTCGGCACACGGATAATCACTCAAGAGGGCAAGCTGCTGCGCTTTGGTGGCGAAGTGATGAAGAATGTCGCCGGTTACGATCTTTCGCGCATGATGGCTGGCGCCCAGGGAACGCTTGGCGTACTGACCGATATTTCGTTTAAGGTGCTGCCGATCCCTAACGCCACGCACAGCCTGCGTTTATCGCTCAACCTTAACGATGCGCTGAAAAAGCTGGCCGAGCTGGGCCGTCAGCCGCTACCGATCACGGCGGCTGCCTGGCATAACGGTGAGCTCTTTCTGCGCCTAGAGGGGGGTAAAAGCTCAGTACAGGCAACCCAGGAGCGCTTAGGCGGCGAATCGCTTGATCCAAGCTTCTGGACATCCCTACGCGACCATAGCCATCCATTTTTCCAGCTCAACGACGGCCAAGCATTGTGGCGGCTATCGCTGCCGCCCAATACCGCGCCGCTGAACCTGGATATTGCCGAAACCGATATTTTTTACGACTGGGCAGGCAGTCAGCGCTGGGTAAAAACAGCGCTGGACGCTGATACGCTGCGCGCCGCCTGCAAAGCAGTAGGCGGCCATGCCACCTGTTACACACCCCATGCCCAGGGCGGCGCCGTTGAGCCTTTCACACCGCTGAATGCGGTGGTGGAAAAATATCATCGTAACTTAAAGGCGGAGCTGGATGCCCATGGCATATTCAATCCCGGTCGTCTTTATGCGGCGTTTTAATCAGGAGAGCTGACATGCAGACGCAATTTACCGATGCCGACCGTCAGAAGCCGCACATTCAGGAAGCAGATAGCATTTTGCGCACCTGCGTTCACTGCGGTTTCTGTAACGCCACCTGCCCCACCTACCAGCTGTTGGGCGATGAGCGTGACGGCCCCCGCGGACGCATCTATCTAATGAAGGAGCTGCTTGAGAGCCGCGACGATGACGACCAGGTCACCGAAGAGACTCGCCTGCACCTTGACCGCTGCCTGACCTGCCTTAACTGTGAAACCACCTGCCCTTCAGGCGTGGAGTACCACAAGCTGCTCAACATTGGCCGTGCCGAAATTGAGCGCCGGGTGCCCCGCCCTGCTGGCGAGCGGGCTCAGCGCTATGCGCTGCGTAAGATGATGGTCGAACCTAAACGCTTTCAGGCGCTGCTAAAGCTGGGTCAAACCTTTAAGCCGCTGGTGCCTAGCAAGCTACGCAATAAAATGCCCGCTGAACCGATAGATGCAGGCGTACGCCCTGATGCGCACCGTCATACCCGGCAAGTGCTGATTCTGGAAGGCTGCGTGCAGCCGGGGCTGTCACCCAATACCAATGCGGCTACCGCGCGGATCCTAGATCGGCTCGGCATTAGTGTAACGCCGGTGGCTGAAGCAGGCTGCTGTGGCGCGGTTGATTTTCACCTCAACGCCCAGGACGATGGGCGGGCTCGTATGCGCGCCAATATCGACGCTTGGTGGCCCTACATTGAACAAGGCGCTGAAGCCATCGTTCAAACCGCCAGCGGTTGCGGCGCCTTTGTTAAAGAGTATGGCTATATGCTCAAGGATGATCCTGAGTACGCCGTTAAAGCGCAAAAGGTCAGCACCTTGGCCAAAGACATTGTCGAAATCTTGCGCGATGAGCCCCTGGAAGCATTGAACGTTAAAGAATCCAAGCGGCTGGCATTTCACTGCCCTTGTACGCTGCAACACGCGCAAAAGCTTAACGGTGCAGTGGAAGGCGTACTCACCAAGCTCGGCTTTTCGTTAACGCCGGTGCAGGATGCGCACCTCTGCTGCGGCTCGGCGGGCACTTACTCGATTACTCAACCGGAAATTGCCACCCAACTGCGCGACAATAAGCTCAATGCCCTGGAGGCCGGTAATCCAGAGATGATTGTCACTGCCAATATCGGCTGTCAAACCCACTTGGCTGGCGCCAACCGTACGCCGGTGCGCCACTGGGTTGAAATCGTCGATGCGGCACTTCCCTAGCGCTAGTGGTTACTCTTTAACCCCTACCGCCGCGCTGCTACTTAATAGCGCGGCGACTCACTCCCTGCCTTAAAAAGGATTACACCATGCAAACAAAAGCCATCCTCGCTCAAGCCGATGTCATCAATGTATTAGACGCGGCGCAAAAAGAAGCCGACAGCAATAACTGGCCGGTCACTATCGCAGTAACCGACGACGGCGGCCACTTATTGGGCCTGCGCCGCTTAGATGGTGCCGCCCCTTTCAGTGCCGATGTTGCCACGCAAAAAGCGCGCAGCGCAGCGCTAGGTCGTAAAGAGACCCAGGTATTTGAAGAGATGATTAACGGCGGCCGTACAGCGTTTATTTCTGCGCCGCTGCAGGGTCTACTTTCAGGTGGCGTGCCGATCACAGTGGATGGCCATGTGGTGGGTGCCGTGGGCATTTCCGGCGTTAAACCCGACCAGGACGTACAAGTTGCCAAAGCGGGTGTCAGCGCTATCGGCTAAGGCTAGCGTGCAGCCTACGGGCTGCACGCAATAAAAAAGCCCGGATCAATGATCCGGGCTTTTTTTGGAATTCGTTCGGCTGATGCCGATATTACATTTTCAATCTAAACGCTTAATGGCGGACCGGACGAGACTCGAACTCGCGACCTCCGGCGTGACAGGCCGGCATTCTAACCGACTGAACTACCGGTCCACGTTAAGGCGCATTACTACTACAACCATCGTATGCATAGCATTTGCAGCGGTTCAGAGGCGCTTTAAATGGTAGGCGATGGTGGGTGGTACTGGGTTCGAACCAGTGACCCCCAGCTTGTAAGGCTGGTGCTCTCCCAACTGAGCTAACCACCCAATCTGCTAATAAGTCCTACAGGCACTTATCAACCTTGCTTAGCAGTTATCGTGGCGGACCGGACGAGACTCGAACTCGCGACCTCCGGCGTGACAGGCCGGCATTCTAACCGACTGAACTACCGGTCCGAATAGCGATAACGTACTTTAATGCTACTTGCTCATAAAGCAGATACTGATTTGATGTTGGCGGACCGGACGAGACTCGAACTCGCGACCTCCGGCGTGACAGGCCGGCATTCTAACCGACTGAACTACCGGTCCGTTATGCACATCAAAGCTTAATCTTACTTTTTACTTCACGATTCCAACCATTTTAGCGATTACTAAATATGGTGGGTGGTACTGGGTTCGAACCAGTGACCCCCAGCTTGTAAGGCTGGTGCTCTCCCAACTGAGCTAACCACCCGCTGGTCACGTGGCGCTGCATTCTACAGAAGGTTGTTTCAATGTCAACATGCTGCGCTTAAAAACTGCTTTTAAGCTAGCGCGTTGCCCTCTTCTTTCAAGCCTTGGCTGTGAACGCGGACGAAGGATGCCGCAACCTGGGTGGCTTCGTCAATCAAAAACGTTTGCGTTAGCCCAGAAGAGCGCCGTGGCTTGAAATCGTGATCGCCATCTTTCAGCCAAGCCAGCTGTGCATTAGCGGGCAGCGTATAGCTTGTGACCTCCTCCTGAGTACCGAAAGGATCTCGCTCGCCTTGTATCACTAGCATGGGGCAAGTAATCGTCGGCCAGTGTTCCAAACGAAGCTTTTCCGGCACTTTGGTGGGATGAAACGGGTAACCGGCCACCACGACACCAGGGCACGGTTGTTGACTGGCTAACAGCGTCGCCACGCGGCCGCCCATTGATTTCCCCCCAACCCACAGCGGCCCGTCAAACAGGGAATCAAGTAGCGCATACCACTCGGCAAACTGGGCAAGCGTCTGCGCGATCGGCGGCGGTGGGCGTCGCTTGCCGGTTTCCTGCATTTGCTGCATATAGGGGAAATCAATACATAGAACTTGTATGCCCCGCCCAGCCAAAGAGGTGACAAATTGACGCATGAAAGCGGACTGCTGGCCGGCGCCAGCGCCATGGGCAAACAGCAAGCGTCCTATCTTGGCCTCACCATGAACCGCCAACGGCCCCATGCCCTGCACCAGATAACAGCCGTTTGAGTCGAGATGAGTCTCTTCGTTTAATGCGTCTGGCGTTAGCGAAATATAGTCAGACAAAGCGTAATGTGACATGCACCGCTCCTAATAATTCAATGATTAACCTATTGGCATGTTCAGCTTAAGCCTCGGCTGCGCTAGAATCCTCGTCGGATCTTGACCTGCATCATCAAGCGGGTGGCCGCATCCGTGCAAAATGCCACGGGTTACCCCCTAACCGCGTTCGATGGGAACATGAAATGAGCACAGCATTGGAACACCCGACCTACAATTACAAGGTGGTTCGGCAGTTCGCGATTATGACCGTTGTGTGGGGCATCGTAGGTATGGCGCTTGGCGTTATCCTTGCCTCCCAACTGGTCTGGCCGCAGCTGAACCTCGGCCTACCTTGGACTAGCTTCGGGCGCCTGCGTCCGTTACATACTAACGCCGTTATCTTCGCCTTTGGTGGCTCAGCGCTCTTTGCAACGTCCTATTACGTTGTCCAACGAACGTGCCAGACACGGCTATTCTCGGACAGGCTGGCGGCCTTTACGTTCTGGGGCTGGCAAGCCGTTATTATCTCAGCGATCGTGTCGCTCCCCATGGGCTACACCACGACCAAGGAGTACGCTGAGCTAGAGTGGCCGATCAATATATTGATTGCAGTCGTTTGGATCAGCTATGCCATCGTGTTCCTGATGACGATTAAAAAGCGCACCACGTCGCATATTTATGTGGCGAACTGGTTCTTTGCGGCGTTTATTTTAACCGTTGCAGTGCTGCATATCGTCAACAACGCGGCGATCCCGGTTACCCCAATGTACTCCACCTCGATCTACGCTGGTGCGGTGGATGCCATGGTGCAGTGGTGGTACGGCCATAACGCGGTAGGCTTTTTCCTGACCGCTGGCTTCCTGGGCATGATGTACTATTTCGTGCCGAAGCAGGCTGAGCGACCGATCTACTCTTACCGTCTTTCCATCGTCCACTTCTGGGCGCTGATCATGATTTACATGTGGGCAGGTCCGCACCACCTGCACTACACGGCGCTGCCGAACTGGGCACAGTCGCTGGGCATGATCATGTCGATCATCCTGTTGGCGCCCTCTTGGGGCGGCATGATCAACGGCATGATGACCTTGTCAGGCGCCTGGCATAAGCTGCGCACGGATCCGACACTGCGCTTCTTGGTAGTGGCCCTATCGTTCTACGGCATGTCGACGTTTGAAGGCCCGATGATGGCCATTAAAACGGTCAACGCGCTGTCGCACTACACGGACTGGACCATTGGCCACGTTCACTCCGGTGCGCTCGGCTGGGTAGCGATGATCACTATCGGCTCAATGTACCACCTGATCCCGCGCGTATTCGGTCGCACTGAAATGTACTCGGTCAACCTGATCGCCGTGCACTTCTGGCTGGCCACGATCGGTACCGTGCTGTATATCGCCTCCATGTGGGTAAACGGTATTCTGCAGGGCCTGATGTGGCGTGCGATCAACCCTGACGGCACCTTGATGTACACCTTCGTTGAATCCGTTGAAGCCAGCGGGCCGGGCTACTTTGTTCGCTTAATCGGCGGCCTCTTCTGGGTCACCGGTATGCTGATCATGGCGTTCAATGTGTACATGACCGTTAAACGTCGTGAGGCTATCAGCCATTCAGCGCCACAAGCTGCCTAAACCGGGGAAGTTGAGACCAATGAAACACGAGATTGTCGAAAAAAACGTTGGCCTGCTTGCCGTGTTGATCCTTGTCGTGATCAGTTTCGGCGGCTTGGCTGAGGTGGTGCCGCTGTTTTTCCAGAAGCAGACCACCGAGCCGGTTGAAGGCCTGGAGCCGCTGTCTGCTCTGGAGCTGGAAGGCCGTGACATCTACCGCCGCGAGGGCTGCGTGGGCTGTCACTCGCAAATGGTGCGTCCGTTCCGCGCGGAGACCGAGCGCTACGGCCACTACAATGTGGCAGGTGAGCAGGTTTACGAGCACAACTTCCTATGGGGTTCCAAGCGTACCGGGCCAGATCTGGCGCGTGTTGGCGGCCGCTATAGCGACGACTGGCACCGTGCTCACCTCTACAATCCCCGAGATGTAGTCCCTGAATCGGTTATGCCGGCTTACCCCTGGCTGTTTGAAAATACCCTCGATGGTGACGCTACTCCCGCTAAAATGCGCACCCTGCGCCAGCTAGGCGTGCCGTACACCGACGAAGATATTGCCAACGCAACTGACGATGTTCGCGGTACTCAGGAAATCACTGCCCTGGTCGCGTACCTACAGCAGCTGGGAACCGTGCTCGAGGGCACTCGCTAAGTTATGGATACGGGAACTTTTCGCGGTCTCATCACGCTAATCTTGATTTTCGCGTTTATTGGCATCGCCCTCTGGGCGTACTCCAAGCGACGCAAGCCAGATTTCGACGAAGCGGCTAATTTGCCCTTTGCCGACGACGATGAGCTACCGACCAGTGACAAGCACGCTTCGCGTGAACGCGACAGCGAAGCGCATTCCCGCGACGACAGGGGAGATAAGAAGTTATGAACAATCTATGGGGTGACTCCCTATCCGGCTTCTGGAGCGCCTGGATCATTATCATTACGCTGGGCACGATCGCGCTGAGCGTATGGATACTACTGGCCAACCGCCGCACCGATAAAACGCCTGACGCGGACGGTAACGTTGAAACCACGGGCCATGCCGCCGATGGCATCGAAGAGTATGACAACCCACTGCCAAAGTGGTGGTTTCAGCTATTCGTCTTGACGGTGGTCTTTGCACTGGGCTACCTGGTGTTTTATCCCGGCTTGGGCAACTACGCGGGGATACTGGGCTGGTCGCAAGAGGGCCAGTGGGAAGAGGAAGTCGCTCAGGCCGAAGAGCGTTTCACACCGATTTTTGCCCAGTATCAGGAAGTGCCCATTCCTGAGCTTGCCGAAGATCCCGAGGCGATGCAGGTTGCTGAACGTATCTACCAAAACAACTGCGCGGTGTGTCACGGTTCCAACGCTCAGGGCGGTTACGGCTTCCCCAACCTGACCGACGACGACTGGCTGTACGGCGGAGAGCCCGACAATATCGTTCAAACGCTGACGAATGGCCGTAACGGTCTGATGCCTTCCTGGCAGCAGCTGGGGCAAAACAATATTGAGAACCTGTCTCAATACGTGCTCTCACTGTCTGATGAAGCGCATGACGAGGCACAAGCTGAACAGGGCGAAAGCACTTTCACAGCAGTCTGTGCGGCTTGCCACGGCCCAAGCGGCACGGGTAATACAGCCCTCGGCGCGCCTAACTTGACCGACAATACCTGGCTCTACTTGGCGCCCGGCCAAGAAGTAGGTGACTCCATCCGTCAAACGCTACGCAATGGCCGTAACGGTCATATGCCAGCGCAAGCGGCTTATATTGGTGAAGAGCGTGTTCACCTGGTCGCCGCCTACGTGTATAGCCTGCGCTTAGCGGACTGATTAACTGCTCAGCCATACTCGCCAAGAAAGGGTGCGGCCTCAAACCGCACCCTTTCTTTATGCACAACCCGATACAATATTGACCATGCACTCGCCTTCATGAGACTGGGGGTGCTACCTCTCCTGCCTTCTGAGCCGGGAATACCGCCATGGAAAAGATACCAACCCAAGACGTCACGCCGAATCCGGTGGGGCATCACACGCCTCCACAACAACCGGTTACTCAGGAAATGTACGCCAAACGGCGTCACATTTATGTGCGAGAAATTAAAGGTATTTTCCAGAAACTACGCCGCAGTACTAACTGGGCGTTAATGCTGATGTTTTTCCTATTGCCCTGGATCAATGTTGGCAACCGGCCCCTCATTCTGTTCGATCTGCCTAATCGCGAATTCCATATCTTTACCGCCACGTTCTATCCGCAGGAGTTCATACTGCTATCGTGGCTGTTGATCATTTGTGCTTTTGGGCTGTTTTTTATTACCGTTTTTGCGGGCCGGGTGTGGTGTGGTTATACCTGCCCGCAAAGCGTTTGGACCTTTCTGTTTATCTGGCTTGAACACCGCATCGAAGGCTCGCGCAATCGGCGTATCAAGCTCGACAATCAACCGATGACGGCGGATAAGGCTTGGCGAAAAACTGCTAAGCACACTGCTTGGCTATTGATAGCGCTCGCTACCGGCATCACCTTTGTGGGTTACTTCACGCCAATTCGTGATTTAGTGACAGAGCTCCCCACCCTTGAAGCCCATGGCTGGTCCTACTTCTGGGTGGGCTTTTTCCTGGTATTCACTTACCTGAACGCGGGTTGGCTGCGTGAACAGGTGTGCATTTATATGTGCCCCTATGCCCGTTTTCAATCGGTGATGTTTGACCGTGACACACTGATTGTCTCCTACGATGAGTCCCGTGGTGAACCCCGTGGCCATCGCCCTAAAAGCCTGAGCCATCTAGAGGCCCGTGAAGCAGGATACGGCGACTGTATCAATTGCGATCTTTGCGTTCAGGTATGCCCTACCGGTATCGATATCCGTGACGGACTGCAGTATGAGTGCATCACCTGCGCCGCCTGCATCGACGCCTGCGACAGCGTAATGGACAAAATGGGCTACCCGCGGGGGCTGATACGCTACACTACCGAAAACGCGCTTGAGGGCAAAAAGAGCCATATCATGCGCCCTCGCCTGCTAGGCTACTTTGCCGCATTGGTGCTAATGATAGGCACTTTTGCCTGGGCGATTAATGACCGCATGCCACTTAACTTTGACGCTGAGCGCGAGCGCACCCAACTTTACCAAACGACCCGCGACGGCCTGATTAGTAATGTGTTTACCCTGACCATTCGTAACCTTGATGACCAGGATCACACTTACCAGCTGAGCGTTTCCGGGCTGCCCAGTTTAGCCTTAGATAGCAATATGATTGACGTGCCTGCGGGTGAGTCGCGCTTAGAAGTCGTTACAGTGACCGCTAGCCCTGACGAACTACAGCAACCCAGTCACGACATTGTATTCACACTGCAGGCTCAGCAAGACGAACGTATTCGCCTTGAGCGGGATGCCCGCTTCCTGGGCGATATTAGGAGATAAACGACGATGTCATCCCTACCCTCTAGCGAGAAGGTGATCCCCTGGTACAAGCAGTTTTGGCCATGGTTTCTAATCGGCATTCTGCTCTCATCCATTATGTTCAGCATAACCTTTGCCGTTATGTCAGTTAAAAGTTTTGATGGCATGGTAGTGCAAGAGGATTACTACGAGCATGGCAAAGCCATTAATATGGTACTTGCCAAGCAGGAGCAGGCGCGCACTCTGAACTTAAGCGCCGAGCTACGTCTTGATCCGATGACCAGCGACATCGTGGTTGATTTAAGCGGCGATGCGCGTCCCGACAAGCTCTATCTGGACCTCATCTTCCCTACCGAGGATGACCGTGATCAATCGTTCATACTGGAGCATGTCCGTGACGGCCGCTATATCACCCAGGGCCCTGACAACCTGCGCTACCGCTGGTACCTACAGATTCAGCCCGCACTAGAAGATGCCGACTGGCGTCTGACGGGTGAAGCGACGTTCCCTAATGAAAATAGCGTCGCGCTATTGCCAGGAGGGCGTCCAGAAAGCGAATGAGCAACGCCGTGCCTGCCTCTGACTGCTACCACTGCGGTAACCCGGTGCCCGCTGCGGCACCCTGGACGATTACCCTGGATGACCACACCCACCCGCTCTGCTGCCCCGGCTGCGAAGCGGTGGCTCATGCCATTGTCGATGGCGGGCTAGAGAGCTACTACCGCTACCGAACCGAACTTCCCGAACGCCCCGATGAACGCCAAGCCGCCAAAGCGGACACGTGGTCGGTATTTGATGATCCCGGCCTGCAAGCGCAGTTTGTTCACCCTGATGGTGATGAGGGCAATGTCAAAGCCACCCTCGCCATTGAAGGCATTACCTGCGCCGCCTGTGCGTGGCTGATTGAACACCGCCTGAATGCGTTGGAGGGAATTACCACCAGCGCGGTGAATTTAACCCACCACCGACTGCGCGTGAGCTGGGACCCGCAGCAGCTTAAACTCTCGCAACTACTAGCCGAACTGGCTGCAATTGGCTACGACGCTCAGCCTTACGAACCGGATCAAGCCCAAGCACGCATGCAGCATGAAGAGCGCATGAACGTGCGTCGATTGATCATCGCTGCAGTAGGCATGATGCAGGTGATGATGTTCTCGATCCCCATTTATGTCTCCGGTCCCGGTGAAATCAGCGACGATTTCTACGCGCTGTTCCACTGGCTCTCGTTTGCCTTAGCAACGCCGGTAGTATTTTTTTCCGCCCAGCCGTTCTTTCGTAATGCCCTGCGAGACCTGCGCACCGGTGTATTGGGTATGGATGTGCCAGTATCGCTGGCGATCGGTGGGGCTTATCTTGCCAGCAGCTATGCGGTGCTGTTTAACGTCGGCGAGGTCTATTTTGACTCGGTCGCCATGTTCACCTTTTTCTTGCTGTTTGGGCGCTACGTGGAAGGCCGAGCCAGGCGCCGTAGTGGGCATAGCGGCAATGTGCTGAGTGGCGTGCTGCCGATCTCGGCCACGCGGCTGGAAAGCGACGGCAGCGAACGCATTCTACCCGCGAGCGAACTCGCCCCGGATGATCGAGTCCTGATCAAGCCCGGCCACGGCGTGCCTGCCGATGGCGTGATTGAGGAGGGAGAATCGAGCCTGGATGAATCCATGCTGACCGGCGAATACCTGCCGGTCACCCGCCGGGTGGGCGACAGCATTACCGGCGGTAGCCAGAACATGGAAAATCCGCTGGTGATCCGTGTTACCCACGCCGGGCGCGATGCCCGAGTGGCGGGCATTGTCGATCTCACCGACCGCGCCTTTGCCAGCCGCCCGCGGCTGGCCCAGATGGCAGCACGCATGGCCCACCTATTTGTGCTCCGCCTGTTAGTGGTAACCGCCTGCGTCACCATCGCCTGGTGGTTTATCGACCCCTCGCGGATGCTCTGGGTACTACTTTCGGTGCTGGTCGTGACCTGCCCTTGTGCGCTGGCGCTGGCCACCCCCGCGGCCCTGACCGCAGGCCATGGTCAACTGCGCAAGCGCGGCGTGTTGATCACCCGTGCCGATGCCATGGAGACGCTCTCCAACGTAACCCGAGTAATCTTTGACAAAACCGGCACGCTCACCCGCGGCGAGATGCACCTGACCCAGACCAAACCGTTCGGCGAATTAACCGCCGAGCGTGCCCAGGCGATTGCCGCGGCGCTCGAAGCCCACTCAGAACACCCTATCGCCCGCGCCTTTCGTCCGTTTCGGGATGCAACGCTTCAGGCAAAAGATATTCATAGCCATACCGGTCAAGGACTAGAGGGCACGCTAAACGGCGCGCGCTGGAAGCTGGGCAAACCAGAATTTTCCACTGGAGAACCCATTTCGGCACCCGCCAGGGGGCAATGGCTGCTGCTGAGCGAAAACGGCGAACCCCGCGCCTGGTTTGGTCTTCATGATGGCATTCGTGATGACGCTGCTGCCACGATCAAAGCCCTACAGGCCCAGGGGCTAACCGTGGAGCTGCTCTCCGGTGATACCGTCGATGCTGTGGAGAGCCTGGCCAACCAACTCAACATAACGACGTGGCACGCAGGCACCAGCCCAGAAGGCAAACTGGCCCGGATGAAAGAGCTTCAAGCCGCTGGCGAAACCGTGGTGATGATTGGTGACGGCATCAACGACGTGCCGGTGTTAGCCGGTGCTGATGTGGCAATTGCCATGAACGGTGCGACGGACTTAGCCCGCACCCGCGCCGACGCGGTGCTGCTCAGCCCACGCCTGATGCGGATTTTTGAGGCTATCGAGATTTCCCGCGCGACCCGGCGTATCATGCGCCAGAACATGATCTGGTCAGTATGCTACAACTTTTCGGCGCTGCCGCTGGCGGCCATGGGGCTGGTGCCACCCTGGATGGCGGCCATTGGTATGTCGCTCAGCTCGCTAGTGGTGGTGGGTAACGCGCTGCGGCTGTCACGCTGGCGTACGACGCCGCCCGCCTCTTCGCCAAGCGCTTCAACACCGGTAACCGCATGACGATTCTGTATCTACTCATTCCGCTTTCACTGATTCTGCTGGGCCTCGCCGTCTGGGCATTTTTCTGGGCGGTGAAAAATGATCAGTTCGACGACTTGGAAGGCCCGGCGCACCGCATTTTGTTTGATGAAGATGAGAATGACCTCAACCCCGAACAGCGACGCCAGCGGCAGCAGACCAAGCACCGCCCTGCTGCCCCCTCCGACACACACTCACCCGACGACCAAGAGCCCCGGCCATGAATCCAACCGGCCTTGACCTGCCGCCACTGCTGGCGGCGTTCGTGTTTGGTTTGATGGGCGGCGCCCATTGCATTGGCATGTGTGGTGGCATTATGAGCGCGCTCACTTTTGCAGTGCCCCCCAGCATGCGTCATCCGGCGCGTATGGGTGGCTTGCTGCTCAGCTATAACGCAGGTCGCATCACTAGCTACATGAGCGCAGGCGCGCTGGTAGCCCTACTAGGCACGCTATTTTCCCTCTCTGCCACGGCGCGAATGCTGCTACAAGTGTTTGCGGCGCTGATGCTGATCCTGATGGCGCTGTATATCGCCAACTGGTGGAAAGGGCTGCTTAAAGTTGAAGCGATAGGCCGCCGCCTATGGCGCTTTATCGAGCCGGTAGGGCGACGTTTAATGCCCGTAGTTCATTTACCCCAAGCCTTTGCGCTGGGGGCGATATGGGGTTGGCTGCCCTGTGGGCTGGTCTACTCCATGCTGGCCTGGAGCTTAGCAATTGCCGACCCGCTCCAGGGCGCACTATTGATGGGCGCCTTTGGACTGGGCACGCTACCTGCGCTGCTGGCCACCGGGCTTGCCGCGCGCCAGTTAAGCCACCTGATTCGTCACCCGGCAACGCGCAGCGTGGCCGCGCTGACGATCATTGCTTTTGCGCTGTGGCAGCTGTGGACACTCACAGCACACAACCTTCATTAACATGACATGGCTCAATATTTATATCGGCGCCGCGCGTTAGGCTGGCATCAAAGCTTTAACGCCACTTTTAACGCCGGAGCGTCACTTCATGCCCGTTCATGCCCTCGCGGCTTCTTCTACGATGACTTCAACCATGGCCGGGGCAGCACCGGAGCAGAAAAAATGGGATGAAGCCTTGCTGCGCCGTTACGACACCAGCGGCCCGCGCTATACGTCCTACCCCACGGCGTTGTCGTTTCACGACCAATTTACCCCGAGCGATTTGACTCAGGCGTTAGAGCGCAGCAATGCCAGCCAACGTCCTCTTTCGCTGTATGTGCATATCCCCTTCTGCCGCAAAATTTGCTTTTACTGCGCGTGTAATAAAATCGCCACCAAGAACACCGCCCTGGCCGAGCCGTACCTATCCCGGCTTGACCGTGAAATGGTGCTGACCGCTCGCCACCTGGATACCACACGACCGGTGAAGCAGTTGCACTGGGGTGGCGGAACACCGACGTTTCTTAACTTGAACCAGATGGGCGACTTGATTGATCGCCTGGACGCGCGCTTTGGTCTCTCGTCCGCGTCTGATCGCGATTACGCGATTGAAATCGACCCTCGCGAAGCGGACGTATTTACGCTGCGCCACCTGCAGTCGCTCGGTTTCAATCGCATCAGTTTAGGCGTGCAGGACTTAAGCCCGCTGGTGCAGAAAGCCATTAACCGTATTCAGCCACGGGTACTCACCGAGACGCTGATGGATGAAGCACACCGGCTGGGCTTTCGTTCGCTCAATCTCGATTTAATATACGGCTTACCCTTTCAGACTGAAAAAAGCTTTGCAGACACCCTGCGCCAAGTGATCGAGTTAAATCCCGCACGGCTTTCTGTGTTTAACTACGCCCACATGCCCGAGCGCTTTGCCCCCCAGCGGCGGATTAACATCGATGACCTGCCGGGCAGCGAAGAGAAGCTGGCGATTCTGCGCACCACGATTGAGATGCTCACCGCGGCCGGTTATGTGCACATCGGCATGGATCACTTTGCTCGTCCTGATGACAGCTTGGCGATCGCCCAGCGCGAAGGCTCGCTCCAGCGCAACTTTCAAGGCTACTCCAGTCACGCCCAGTGCGACTTAATCGGGCTTGGCGTGTCGGCGATTTCTCGCGTCGATGACGTCTATGCACAGAACCCTAGCGATCTGGCCCGCTATGAAGCAGCGCTGGATCAAGGCCAATTGGCAACCGTACGTGGGCTGCGCTTAAGTGACGATGACCTGATCCGCCGGGACGTTATTGAGCGACTAATGTGTGATATGCGCATTGATCTGGCCGCCATCGGTCAACGCTGGAACATTGATGCCCCGCGTTACTTTGCGCAAGCGCTTGAGCACTTACAGGGCGCCGAGCGAGATGGCCTGCTGACGCGCAGCGGCGACCAGCTTAGCGCGACGCCCATGGGACGGCTGCTGATTCGTCACTTAGCCATGGCGTTTGATGCTCACCTGCCGCAGCAATCAGGCAAGCACTACTCAAAGATTGTGTAAACAAGCTATCGCTAACGAAATGAAGCTTCCATACTAAGAGAAGCCTACCTCAGCACGGCGTAATGATTACCTGCCACTCACGACGCTACTCAAGGAGTTATGCATGTTGGAACCCATGAGCCGCCGACGCTCGCTACTCCATGAAGCTCGCTGCCAAACCTGCAGCTTGAGCTCACTATGCTTGCCACTTGCCCTTGAGATAGACGATATGGGCCAGTTCGATGCCATTATTCGTCGTCGCGCACCGCTGAAAAAAGGCGAGCCACTATTTCGCCAAGGCGATACTTTTACCAGCGTTTATGCGGTACGTTCGGGCAGTTTGAAACAAGTCACATCAGAGGGAAACGGCAGCGAACAACTGACCAATTTCTACCTCCCGAGCGAACTAGTGGGGTTGGACGGGATTGATGAGGAGCACTACCCAGGAAGTGTAATTGCCCTGGAAACGACCACCGTTTGCGAGATTCCCTTTGATCGCTTGGACTCACTCTCAGAGGAGTTGCCCGAACTGCGTGGCCAACTGTATCGCAGCATGAGCAAAGAGTTACGCGATGACCGGCGCATGATGCGCCTGCTGTCACGTAAAACTGCCGACCAGCGGCTAGCGAGCTTTTTAATAACACTTTCGGATCGTTTTCGTCGCCGTGGCTACTCGCCCTACAGTTTCCGCCTTTCCATGCCCAGGGCCGATATCGGCAACTATTTGGGTTTAGCGGTGGAAACCGTCAGCCGTATTTTAAGCCGCTTTCAGCAGCAGAGCGTAGTGGCGGTGTCCGGGCGAGAGGTCAATATTCTTGATATGCAGCGCTTAATCACCCTCGCCGAAGAGGAGCAGCAAACGGTTAACTGACGTTAAATGCCTGAATGCGCCCGGCCAATAGCTCTGCCTGTTTGGCTTCTAGCCCTTCAAAATCAAACAGGCTGCGATCCGCCAGCTGGGAAGGCGCAATATTAGTTACCGCCTTAAACATGCTTTCCAGACGGCCGGGGAATTTTTTGTCCCACTCAGCGAGCATCTCTTTGACGACCTGGCGCTGCATATTGGGCTGCGAACCGCATAGATTGCAGGGAATAATCGGAAATTCCATCATCCGTGAAAACTCGGCAATATCCGCCTCTTTGCAGTAAGCCAGCGGCCGAATGACGATATTTTTACCATCATCAGAAAGCAGCTTAGGCGGCATCGCTTTTAAGTTGCCGCCAAAGAACATATTGAGAAACAGCGTTTCAAGGATATCTTCGCGGTGGTGGCCCAGGGCGATTTTATTGGCGCCAATCTCTTCAGCAAACCCGTACAGCGAACCGCGGCGCAGGCGTGAACAGAGCGCACAAGTCGTTTTACCTTCTGGCGTTTTTTCTTTCACCACCGAATAAGTATCACGCTCGACAATGTGATATTCCACGCCCTGCTTATCCAGATACGCAGGCAGCACGTGCTCGGGAAAACCGGGCTGTTTTTGATCCAGATTGACCGCCACCAGTGAGAAATTGACCGGCGCATTGCGCTGCAAATTGCGCAAAATCTCCAGCATCGTATAGCTGTCTTTTCCTTATATGCCAAATTTTTTAAAAGAGGAAGAGTGAGTGAGTGAGTAAAGCATTACAATACAGTCACTTAATTTTCTTTCTTCTAAAGAAAACAAACACAAGCCATACAAAAAATTCATTTTTTGTAAAAAAAAGCTTTAAGCAAATGCAGTTGATCAAAATATAACCAAAGACAGCCCAGATACACCAATGTATTCTTTACAAAATCATAGGTTGATTGCTTCTATAAAATTGGTCGAAGAAACATCTACACTGCCAGTATGGTTCGAGATGACTTTACTAGACCTGTCGATATCGAGATTGTGGAAATCGAAAAGATTTAAGTCAGCTAGTTGGCTTGGACTTACATTCTGGATACCGTTAAATATGTTTTCAATACAACCCGCTTTTTGTTTTTCCCAGCCTGCCAACATGTTTTTTATATTCTGTCTTTGTAAGTTCTCCTGAGAACCACAAAGATTACATGGAATAATTGGAAATTCTACAATTGATGCCAGCTTAGCAATATCTTTCTCACGACAATAAGAAAGCGGTCTTATTACAATATTTCTGCGATCATCACTTAGCAGCTTAGGAGGCATTGCCTTTAACTTACCGTTAAAAAACATATTCAAAAAAAGAGTTTCTACAATGTCATCCATGTGATGGCCAAGAGCTATTTTTGTAGCCCCAATCTCCTCAGCAAACCCATATAGAGAACCCCTTCTAAGTCTCGAACAAAGTGAACAAGTAGTTTTCCCTTCAGGAGTTTTCTCTTTAACAATTGAATATGTATCCTTATCTATAATATAATAATCAATATTATTCTTTTTGAAGAAGCCAGGAAGAACATGCTCCGGAAAACCGGGTTGTTTTTGGTCGAGATTCACAGCGACCACATCAAACTTAATCGGTGCTACTCTCTTCAAATACAACAGAGTATCAAGCATAACAAATGAATCTTTGCCACCACTTATGGCAGCCATTACTTTGTCACCATCTTCAATCATAGAATAATCACAAACAGCTCTCCCAGCGTTAGCCCTTATTTTTTTATAAAGCTTGTTCAAATCCATCTTTTCTTTAGGCTTCATAAACCACCATTAAAATAAAAGTTATAAATAAATAACAAATCAAAATCTTCATAACCAATATTCTAAATCAGATGGCATAAATTTTCGACAGATGAATTGAGATATTCGATGGGAGATAGAGTGTTTCAAATTCCTGAGCTAGCAGAAGCTTCAGATGCATGAGCATATGACCAACATTCGACATTTTGTCGATTCGCAATCTCGCTAAGTTGAGATTGGGTGCTTTGTTCGCTAGAGCTGACTCGGAGGTAGCCGATCGTCGCCATTGAGCTGTATTCTCAATTTTGGATCATAAAATGGGGCTTTCTTTTGAACCTTAGCTATAACCCCAAACGACACTTATTACCCATTGAGTTTTAAAGATAATAGAAGCGTGTCAAAAGGTACACTTTATGAACCTTGAAGATGGGTGGGGGTAGCCATGGAAAGAAAAAACTACATTAGCGATAATAGATACTGCCGGTAGTATTGAGAAAAGCTCAGCGTCAGTAATGAAGCCTCAGTAACTTGCAGCTCGCGCTTACCGTTCTGCTCTTTTACGGAAAGGGGATTATCTTCACTTTCTTTTGCGCCCTCGGTATTGCCATCGGCGTGCTCAGCGTGGGATTTAGTTAGACGATCATTAAGCTTTTTTGCCTGCAGCGTGGATTGATCCTCGGGAAGGTCATTGGCGATTCTTTGCGAGTATTTACGTAGGGTAGGTTCAGCGATCACGTAAAGCCACGCCTCTCTGTCATCAGTGCCCATCTTTCTTAAGATGCGACCAAGAACCTGCCTGTAGTGAAGCTCGGTACGAATGCGACTGAGGTAACAGCAAACTGAAAGACGCTGTATATCTGTGCCTTCAGAAATCATGCTAACCGCTACAATCCAGCAGGTGTTGTCATGCCGAAACCGGTCGATTAGTTGCTGAGCCCGAGGTGTTTTACTGGTGACCACGACATAGCTTTGATGCTTAGCATTCAGTATTGCAGCAATTTGGTGGGCATGCTCAATATCCGTTGCCACCACTAGCCCCCCAGCTTGAGGGGTCTTATGTCGGGTTTCACTCAGCTGATGAATACCTATATCCAGCACAGCATTGAGGATGTCATCATGG
>NZ_PJBT01000098.1:0-1383 GCF_002836035.1 Halomonas sp. MES3-P3E
GAGTTATAGTCAAATCTGGTGGATGGCAGTCAGGCGGCAGTCCTGTCTGATTGATCGGTTACCTGCTCCCCATCCTGAAACCGGACGTTGTTCACGACCAGCTCCAGCTTGCTGAACCCCTTGATGCGCTTCCAGCGTTTCTCGGCGCTCTGGAGCAGCTTGAAGACCATCGCCAGGGTCGTCGCCCGGGATCCGCAGTTCCGGCTGCGCTTGCTCCGTAGACGGACCGTGGCGAAGGTCGACTCGATCGGGTTGGTGGTGCGGATATGCACCCAGTGCTCTGCTGGATAGTCGTAGAACGCCAGCAGCTCGTCCCGATCCTTGGCCAGGCACGCCATCGCCTTGGGGTACTTGGCCTCGAAGCGTTTCAACGTGCGATCGAAGGCCTTGTGCGCCTCGTCGCGGGTCTCGGCCATCCAGATGTCATGGAGGTCGGCCTTGACCTTGGGCTGCACTGATTTCGGCAGCTTGTTCAGCACGTTAGCGGTCTTGTGGACCCAGCAGCGCTGATGGTCGGTTTCCGGGTAGATCTTGCTCAGCGCCAACCAGAACCCCATGGCACCGTCGCCCACCGCCAGCTTGGGGGCTTGAGTCAGACCGCGCTCTCGCAGCCCCGTCAGCAGCGTTTCCCAGCTGTCTGCCGACTCACGGAAGCCGTCCTCGACGGCCACCAGCTCCTTGCGGCCCTGCTCCGTGACGCCGATGATCACCAGCAGACACAGGCGGTCATCCATGCGCACGTTGCTGTACACGCCGTCGGCCCACCAGTAGACGTAGCGACGGTCTGACAGGTCACGCTGCCGCCACTCGGTATGCTCGTCTTCCCACTGTTTCTTGAGCCGAGACACCGTGTTGGCCGAGAGCCCCTTGGCCTGGTCGCCCAGCAGCGCCGCCAGCGCCTCCTGGTAGTCGCCAGTGGAAATCCCCTTCAGGTAGAGCCAGGGGATCAGTTCCTCGATGCTGCGGGCCCGCTTCAGGTAGGGCGGCAGCAGGCTGCTGTTGAAGCGAGCACCACCGCCGCTGCGGTCACGCACCTTGGGCACCTGCACGCTGACATCCCCAATCCCGGTCTGGACCGTGCGCTCGGGCAGGTAGCCGTTGCGGACCACGGCCTGACGTCCATCGTCGAGCCGCTGATCGGCATACTGCGCCAGGAAGGTGGCCAGCTCGGCCTCGACGGCCTTGGCGATCAGGTCACGGGCACCTCGTCGCAGCAGCTCGTGCAGCGGGTCAGTGACCTGGGGTTCTGGTTGTGAAAGAGCCCGGAGGGTAGAATCGGTCATGGCGTATCCACTCGTGTTGGTTGAGATCTTGGTCGTGATCAATCAACAGGATACGCCACCCTTCCTACCTCCTCCCATACACCAGACTTGAGCTTAACTC
>NZ_PJBT01000099.1:0-1370 GCF_002836035.1 Halomonas sp. MES3-P3E
CCCGCCTTATTCACGAGGGCGCTGATTGAGCGGTCTGAAGGTACTGGCTGTTGGCATTGCTTATCAGGATTCGCCTCTTCAGCGCGAGTGGCTGTTGAGTAATGCCAGAACGCAGCCCTTTTCCTACTTACTTATAGCTCTTTGGAATCAATGGCGGCCGTCCAAGCAGCCGTGATCGCCGACCGCCGCTCCGGTCGCTCGCTTTCTGATGCTGTGGTGGTCTCGCAGGAGCGTCAGCTCAGTGCGGTCAGCTTCGGCAACCCCTTCAGCAGCGTCGGCCACCACTTGTCGGCGGCGGCACCCAGATGAACGGTGATTCGCCGAGCGTGCAGCCTCAGCGTGGCGGTGACCTTCAGCACCTGCTCGCGCATCCGGCTGAGGCTCCAGCCTTGCCGGGTCTGCCGCTCCAGCAGGCAGCGCAGGCCATGCAGGACCTGGTAGGCGTAGAGGCTGAGCAGCAGGCTCACCTCGTTGCGGGCCATCACGTCCTGAACGGTGGAGGCGCCGCGATCGGTCGACGAGAGGTGCACGTCGAGCGCCGACTTCACCTCGCCCATGTGCGCCTCGGCGCTGCCGCGCTTGCGGTAGAGCGCCAGGACCTTCTCCGGCGGCCAGTCGAACTTGCCGAGGTTGGTGACCAGGAAGAAGGCATGCAGCAGCAGGTCATCGGGGCGTTCCTGCACCACCAGCACCACGCGACGCGGTGCCGACCAAGAGCCCGCTTGATACTCCAGATCGTGGCACCACTCGCGAGGCTGCTCGGGTGGCCGGCCGGGTGGCCGCTTCAGGTGCGGTGCCGCCAGTTTCTGCAGGCCGGAGTGACTGCGCAGTCGGCCCAGGTACTCGATGTCGCACTCTTCCAGGGCCTCCAGCGTCGCGTTGTCGGTGAAACCGGCGTCGATGCGCACCCGAACCTGGGCGCCGGTGCTCTCGTTGAGTCGCCGCACCAGATGCGGGATCCAGGTGTCGGCGTTCTCGGCCGGGCCGGCGTTGCCCTCGCGCAGCAGGCCGCCCACCATGTCGCCGGTTTCTGCCAGCGAGGCGACCAGCGGTGAATAGATCCGCGCGCCGTACAGGCCATGATAGGCCGAGCCGCCCTGGTGGCCGTGGACCTCGATCGGCAGGCCGTCGATGTCCAGCGTCAGCTGCTTGGGGCGCTCGCCGTTCTTCAGCGCGGTCAGGCGCCAGATCACCAGTCGCAGCAGGCCTTCGTGCACGGCATCGATATTGTCGCAGCGCCCGAGGCAGGTCAGCAGCCGCGACAGCGTGGCTTGAGAGGGCCGGTCCTGGGCCAGGGGCGTTGTCCCGCGCGCATCGCTGCAGGCCAGCTGCCAGAGCGGATCACGGCGCAGCGTGTCGGTATCGCTGAG
>NZ_PJBT01000100.1:0-1342 GCF_002836035.1 Halomonas sp. MES3-P3E
CGCACCTTGCACAGCACGGTGATCTACGCCGAGAAAGTGCCCGGCGGCTACCTGCCTGCGTTTGTCGGCAAGGAGGGCACGCGAATCATCGTGCGCATGAACACCCCGCTACCCACTGAGCTAGCCGCCCGCAACGCTCTGCGCGATGTGCTTTGGGGCGCGCACGTTGAGAAGCGCATCAACCTACATCCCCACTCGACAACGGCAACAGAGGAGCAAGCCGCATGAGTACAAAAACCCAAAGAGCCTTGCTGGCAGGCGCCGCGATTACCGCCGTTTTGGTATTGGGCCAACTCTCCCAGGGCGAAGCCAAAGAGCAAGACGATTGGCTGACCACCTACTGCACCGATGCCGCTGTATGGCAGGCCGAAGAAGCGCGCGGCGTACCGCTAGAGCTACGCACCGGCCAACCCGACTACAAGGGCATCGCGGAAAACAGCTGCCCAGGCATGCGCCCAGCAGGGCCAGCGCTACCCAGCGACTACTCCCCCGCACGGCTGGCGATGCCCGAGACCGTGCCGTTCAACCAGTTTGTTCAGTTTTGAGGTGAGGTGCCCATGAACAAAGCAAGCCCCATTGAAACTCGCCGCTCGCTAGAAGCGGCCAATGCCTACGCCAAGGCGGGCATCCCGTTTGTGCCAGTGCCGGTACTGAACTTCAAGCAAAAGGCCGAGGCTGGCGTCCTAGCGACCCAGCGCCTTGAACAGCTCGAGAAAGAAATCACGTGATCGACCAAGCCGCCTTCGACCGAATTTTCAAACAGCCAGCGCCAGCTAAGGGCGCTGATCAGAACAAGCAAAGGGATAACTAACATGACCATGCTAAAAAACGCCATCGTATTGAAAGCCCTGCTTCCTGAAACGGCCCTGCTGCGCCAGCAGCTAGAAGCCGCTGAGTGGGGCGAGATCGCGGAGGCTGAATTCCGTCGCGATGCCTTCGTCCCGATCCAGGAGGGTGAAAAAGTCGCCTTTTTCCCTTCTGGCTATGCGCTGCGCCTGCGCTGTGAAGAAAAGATGATCCCTAGCGGGGCCATCCAAGCCGCTGTTTTTAAGCGCGCGGAGGAACTAGCCGAGGAGCGTGGCGAACCGCTCGAAGAAGAGGAGATGGAAAAGCTTTTTGCTGACGTAAGCATGGAGATTTGCAAGAAGGCGTTCGTAAAAACCAAGTATGTCGAGGCCTACTACCACATCGAAAGCGAGTTCCTGTTCATCAATGCCACCTCGCCCAGTGATGTTGATCGTTTCATGGGCGCGCTGGTCAAGCTGGCTGGCAAGGTGCAGACCGTCACGATCCACATTAGCGGCGTGAAAAACGGCGTTACCACACGACTACAGCGTTTGAT
>NZ_PJBT01000101.1:0-1306 GCF_002836035.1 Halomonas sp. MES3-P3E
TGAACCGCCCCGGTTATTCCGGAGACCGGTTTGTTTGAGTCAGGCAGCTTCACCCGACTCCTCCAATTGACGATAATACGTCCTTTCTCGTTCTGCTGGTGGAACGTTTCCGATGGGTTCCAGCAGTCGACGATTGTTGAACCAGTCAACCCACTCTAGCGTGGCATACTCAACGGCATCCAGTCCCCTCCATGGGCCACGATGATGGATCACCTCCGTTTTGAACAAGCCGATGATGGTCTCGGCCAGCGCATTGTCGTAGGAGTCGCCGGTGGTACCGACTGAGGCATTGATACCCTCGTCAGCCATACGCTCGGTGTAGCGGATCGAGAGATATTGGCTTCCCCTATCACTATGGTGGATCAACCCTTGTCTGTGTTTTCGTGCCCACAGAGCTTGCTCCAGAGCGTCCAGCACCAGTGCTGTTCTCATCGACGTCGCTACACGCCAACCCACGATACAGCGTGCATAAACATCGATAACGAACGCAACGTAAACGAAGCCAGACCAGGTAGCGACATAGGTAAAATCGGCCACCCAAAGCTGATTAGGACGCATGGCCGTAAAGTCACGTTTCACTAAATCAGGTGCCCGTTTCTGGCCGGGATCACTGATGGTCGTGAAGGGGCGTTGGCCTCGCACCACGCCGCGAATTCCCAGGCGGCGCATGAGCCGTTCTACAGTGCAACGAGCAACCTTAACGCCTTCACGGCGGAGTTGCCGCCAGACCTTACGGGCACCGTAGACGCAGAAGTTTTCTTCCCACACCCGCTGAACCTCAGCCGTCAGAAGCTCATCCTGCCGATACCGGTCTGCCCGCCGTTCAGGATCAGCTTCAAGTGCCTTGTGGTGGTAATACGTCGATGGGGCGATTGGCAGCTGGCTACAAATCGACTCGACCCCGAACTGAGCACGATGCTCGTCGATAAATGACACCATCAATTGGGTTTGCGGTCGAGCTCCGCCTGGGCGAAAAAAGCAGCCGCCTTACGGAGAATTTCATTGGCACGCTTCAATTCGGTGTTTTCACGCTCTAGCTGCTTGAGTCGTTCATGTTCAGACAGGTTAACCGAGCTGTTTTCCTGCGTGAGTTCTGTGCGTTTGCACCAAGCTCTCAAGGTCTCTGGTGTACAACCGAACTTGCTGGCAATGGAACAGATCGCCGCCCACTTGGACGGGTATTCGCCTTGCTGTTCAATAACTAAACGAACAGCTCGCTCCCGCACTTCCGGGGAATATCGTTTTGGTGAGTTCATAACTCCATCCTCTCAAGATATGGAGTCTCCGGTAAAGACGGGGCGGTTCA
>NZ_PJBT01000102.1:0-1257 GCF_002836035.1 Halomonas sp. MES3-P3E
TGATCTTACCCAGCAAGAGTGGACACTGGTTTAAGCGATCATTCGGGCTTCAAATACCTCTGGGCTGATCATCCCAATGGCACTGTGCCGCCGTTGTTTGTTGTAGTCTAGTTCAACGTACTCAAACACCTGGCGCCTCATGTCGTTTCGCGTTTTAAATTGCTCCCCATGGATCGCTTCAACTTTGAGACTGTGGAAGAAGCTTTCGGCACAGGCATTATCATAGCAGTTGCCTTTGGCGCTCATGCTGCACTTAAGCTCATACCGTGTAAGCTGCGATTGGTAAAGCATGGAACAGTACTGACTGCCCCTGTCCGAATGGACTATCACGCCTTTAGGCATTTTGCGTTTCCATAGCGCCATTTGTAGCGCGTCACAGACAAGATCGGCCGTCATACGCTCACTCATTGCCCAACCAACCACCTTACGAGAATAAAGGTCAATCAGCACTGCCAGGTAAAGCCAGCCTTCGCCCGTTGCCAAGTAGGTGATGTCACTCACCCACTTTTGATTGGGGGCTGAGGCAGTGAAGTTTTGCGCTAGCAGATTCGGCGCTACTGGCAGCGAATGTCGAGAGTTTGTGGTGGCCTTAAACTTACGTGCTGCTTTAGCGCGCAAACCCTGACGCTGCATGCTGTCAGCCACCGTCTTACGGTTGACCGGCAGCCCATCATCTCGAAGGTCTAGTGCTAATCTCGGAGCGCCTGATCGCCCCTTACGTTGGTGATAAGCCGTCGCCACGCGCTGATCGATAATGGCTTGCTGGCTGCGTTTTGGGGACAAAGCTCCTTCGCGCTGCCGCCAAGCGTAGTAGCCACTCCGAGCGACCCCGACAACATGGCACATACGCTGAACACTGAAAGCCTGGCGATGACGATGGATAAAGGCGTACTTCACTTCAGGCTCTTCGCAAAGTACACCGCGGCCTTTTTTGTGATGGCCAGCTCTTCATTTGCTTCGGCTAATTGGCGCTTCAAGCGGGCGTTTTCTTCTGCCAACGACTGCTCTCGTTCAGAGGTGTCTTGCTGACGCTGCGCTTTGGAGCGCCACTGATAAAGCTGACTCGCATGTATGCCCAGTTCACGAGCCGCTGCTGCCACACCAATGCGATCAGCCAGCGCTAACGCTTCTTGACGGTAGGCATCTGAGTAACGGGTATAAGTTTTTTTCTTCATTGATGTTGTCGATCTTGCCATGGTTCACCTCATCGTAGCGTATTACATTTTTGAGGTGTCTACTGTTACTGGGCAAGACCAG
>NZ_PJBT01000103.1:0-1256 GCF_002836035.1 Halomonas sp. MES3-P3E
AAAAAACACCAACAGCCGCTATCCAAAATGGTACCTGAAAAACTGACCTTCTCGCCACTCTCTCGCCGTCAAATTGAAGCCGATTTTTCCGGCGGTCACATCACCTCCGATGCCGGACTGTTTTTGCTGCGCGAGGTCGATAAACAACATCGCCTGACTCGCCGACTAGCCTCGGTACTTCACGATCCCCGGGATCCAGAACAGATTCGCCACCGGCTAGACACCATGGTTCGTCAACGGGTATTTGGCGTGGCCGCTGGATACGAAGACCTGAACGATCATGAAGCCCTTCGCTTTGATCAAGCGCTGCAAACGGCGGTTGGCCAGGACGACTCCTTGGCAGGCAAGTCCACGCTGTGCCGGATGGAGCAGCAGGCGGATCGGCAGGCGATAGTGAAGGCCCATCAACTACTTTGGCACCACTTCATCGAGCAGCACGAGGAGCCACCGGCGGAAATTGTGTTGGACTTTGACGGTACCGATATCCCGGTTCACGGCGAGCAGCCGGGCAAGTTCTTCAACGGCTACTACGACCACCATTGCTACTTCCCGCTGTATGTCTTCTGTGGCCGCCATCTGCTAGTGAGCTATCTGCGTACCAGTGACCACAGCGACAGCCATCACAGCTGGGCCATCCTGGCGTTACTGGTGCGCTTTATTCGCCAGTACTGGCCCGATACGCGCCTTGTGTTACGAGGTGATAGTCACTTTTGTCGCTCCCGGATGCTCAACTGGTGCGATCGGCATCACGTTGACTATATCGTGGGTATCGGCAAGAACAGTCGGCTGCTCAAGGAAGTGGATGTGCCCATGATGCTGGTGCGCAAGACCCAATGGCAGGTGGGAGGGAAAGTGGCAGAGACGTTCCGCTTCCAATATCAAGCACACGCCTGGAAGTATCCACGCTGGGTGGTGGCCCGTCTGGAAGAAGGCGAACTGGGCTCTAATCCCCGGTTTATCATTAGTTCCCGTTATGACGACGGCTTCAAGCTCTACTACGAGCAGTACTGCGCTCGGGGCGACATGGAGAACCGGATTAAAGATCAACAGCTGAGCCTGTTTGCTGATCGTACCTCCAGCACGCACTGGTGGGCCAATCAGTGGCGTCTGATCTTATCGGGCTTTGCCTATACGCTGTTCGAGCGATTACGAACACACCTGAAAAAGACGCCCTTCGCGCGTATGAGCCCGAGCAATCTGCGGCTCAAGCTGATCAAGGTGGGGGCCGTCATTATCCGCAACACCCGGCGAATCCG
>NZ_PJBT01000104.1:0-1224 GCF_002836035.1 Halomonas sp. MES3-P3E
TAGGGAAACGCTGATCAATTTGTATGTGGGCAACTGACGTTCCCAATGTGGCCCGAGTACTATCTCCGCGATCAATCTTTAGCCACTGTCAGTGGCGTTTTTTACCTGGCAGCCTTGTTTTCCGGCTGCCCAGCCGAATTCAAGACACACTACCCCCACCAAGATGTCTCTGACATCGTCCCGCCAGCACCAGATTAGCCAGTGCAAATAAGCTAAGCAGCTGCGCCTGGTTCTTGGCCAGTCCCTGGTAGCGAACCTTGCGGTAGCCGAAGAGATTTTTGACGACATGAAACGGGTGCTCGACCTTGGCGCGGATACTGGCCTTAGTCTTTTCGAAGGCCAGCAGCAGCGCTTTCTTTCGACTGTCTTCCATTCGCTTGATGGCGCCGCGTCTGGCAGCGGCGCAGCACCGAGTGTCCGGGTCATGCTTATTTTCACCCAGATAGTTTTCCATGCCGAGATAACCCGCATCGCCGTATATTCGCTTGTCATCCTCACGAACCAAATGCCCCGTCATGGTGACATCGGCGACATTAGCCGAGGTGGCGGCCACACTGTGGGTCAGCCCCGTCACGGCATCGACGCCGATATGGGCCTTCATCCCGAAGAACCATTGATTCCCTTTCCGGGTCTGCTTCATCTCTGGATCACGTTGTTTGGCCTTGTTCTTGGTGGAAGGCGCCGCCGCCACAATGGTGGCGTCAACGATAGTGCCCTCGCGCATGAACAGGCCCTGGTCAGCCAGACTGGCATTGATCTCTTCGAAGATCCGTTGAGTCAGGGCATGCTTCTCAAGCAGATGGCGAAAGCGAAGCAACGTGGTCGCGTCGGGAACACTCTCGATGGCCAGGTCGATACCGATGAAGTCGCGCATGGCCTGGCTGTCATAGATGGCATCTTCAAGCGCCTCATCGGCCAGTGCATACCATTGCTGGAGGAAATAGATCCGCAACATCCGTTCCAGACCGATGGGTGGCCGACCGCGCTTGCCCGCCGACGTCGGAAAGTAGGACGGCGACAACGCCCCAATCAAGCGTTGCCATGGCATCAAGGCCTCCATCTGCGCCAGAAACCGTTCCCGGCGGGTGACCTTCTTCTTGTTCTGGTGCTCAGCCTGAGCAAACGAGATCTGCTTCATTGGAAACTCAGTCGGACAGTGGAAGACGATATTTTACCCTGCCGGTGGCACTTAGGCAGCCACGGCTGTATTTATGCAGCGTTTCC
>NZ_PJBT01000105.1:0-1204 GCF_002836035.1 Halomonas sp. MES3-P3E
GTATAAGCGAAGCCCGACAAGATCAGCCGCCACTGATTGGCCCACCAGTGCGTGCTGGAGGTCCGGTCAGCAAACAGGCTCAGTTGTTGATCCTTGATCCGGTTCTCCATGTCACCCCGGGCACAGTACTGCTCGTAGTAAAGCTTGAAGCCATCATCGTAACGGGAACTGATGATAAACCGGGGATTAGAGCCTAACTCGCCTTCTTCTAGGCGGGCCACCACCCAGCGTGAGTATTTCCAGGAGTGGGCTTGATACTGGAAGCGGAACGTCCCCGCTACTTTCCCTCCCACCTGCCATTGGGTCTTGCGCACCAGCATCATGGGGACGTCCACTTCCTTGAGCAGCCGGCTGTTCTTGGCGATTCCCACGATGTAGTCGACGTGATGCCGATCACACCAGTTCAGCATCCGGGGACGACAAAAGTGGCTATCACCTCGTAACACGATGCGCGTATCGGGCCAGTATTGACGGATAAAGCGTACCAGTAAGGCGAGGATCGCCCAGCTATGGCGGCTGTCGCTGCGGTCACTGGTGCGCAGATAGCTCACCAGTAAGTGGCGCCCACAGAAGACATACAGTGGGAAGTAGCAGTGGTGATCGTAATAACGGTTAAAGAACTTGCCGGGTTGCTCGCCATGCACGGGGATGTCGGTGCCATCAAAGTCCAGCACGATCTCCTTTGGTGGTTCGTCATGCTGTTCAATGAAGTGATGCCACAGCAACTCATGGGCCTTCACTATTGCTTGCCGATCGGCGTTCTGCTCCACCCGGCACAGCGTCGACTTGCCTGCCAGCGTATCCTCTTCACCGAGCGCTGTCTGAAGGGCCTGATCATAGCGCAGGGCCTCATGGTCGTTGAAATCTTCATAGCCAGCGGCGACACCGAACACCCGCTGACGAACCAAAGTGTCGAGCTTATGACGAACCTGTTCCGGTGCGCGGGGATCATGAAGCACGGCGGCCAAGCGGCGTGTCAGGCGATGCTGTTTATCGACTTCACGAAGCAGGAGTAATCCGGCGTCCGACGTAATGTGGCCCCCGGAGAAGTCGGCTTCAATTTGGCGGCGTGAGAGTGGCGAGAAGGTCAGCTTTTCAGGTACCATTTTGGAAGCGGCTGTTGGTGCTTGATGGATTGGTTAGGTTCTTGAAATCATAGCACTTTCAGCCGCTTTCTTTTATACCCTGTGAGAAATCCGGGCTA
>NZ_PJBT01000106.1:0-1186 GCF_002836035.1 Halomonas sp. MES3-P3E
GAGCAACCGCCACTGATTGGTCCACCACCGCGTGCTGGAGGTGCGATCTGCGAACAGACACAACTGCTGATCCTTGATCCGGTTTTCCATGTCACCCCGGGCACAGTATTGCTCGTAGTAGAGTTTAACGCCGTCGTCGTAACGGGAGCTGAGAATGAACCTGGGGTTGGCACCCAGTTCGCCCTCCTCCAGACGCGCGATCACCCAGCGGGGGTGTTTCCAGGTGTGGGCCTGGTACTGGAATCGATAGGTGGCGCAGACTTTTTCACCCAGTTCGTTGTGAGCCTTGCGAACCAGCATCGAGGGTACGTCTACCTCCTTGAGCAGCCGGCTGTTCTTGCTGAGGCCCACCAGATAGTCCACGTTGTTCCGGTCGCACCAGCTCAGCAATCGGGGACGGTAAAAGCCGCTGTCACCCCGGAACACGATGCGGGTATTCGTCCAGTACTGCCGGATGAATTTCACCAGCAGGGCCAGAATGGCCCAGCTGTGGCGGCTGTCGCTTCGGTTGCTGGTGCGCAGGTAGTTCACCAGCAGATGGCGACCGCAGAACACGTACAGTGGGAAGTAACAATGGTGATTGTAGTAGGCGTTAAAGAACTTGCCGGGCTGGTCGCCATGCACCGGAACGTCGGTGCCATCAAAATCCAGCACAATTTCCTTGGGTGGAGTCTCGTGCTGTTCAATGAAGTGATGCCACAGCAGTTCGTGGGCCTTGACCACGGCCTGCCGGTCTACGCGCTGCTCCATTCGGCACAGTGTTGATTTGCCCGCCAGAATGGCCTCTTCGCCAGTCGCGGTCTGAAGTGCCTGGTCAGCGCGTAACGTTTCGTGATCGTTCAGATCTTCGTATCCGGCGGCTACGCCAAAGACCCGTTGCCGGATCATGGTTTGAAGCTTGTGGCGAACCAGTACCGGATTACGGGCATCGTCCAGCACCGTAGCCAGGCGCTGAGTGAGCTGGTGTTGGTTGTCGACTTCGCGAAGCAAAAGCAGGCCGGCATCGGAGGTGATATGACCACCGGAGAAATCGGCTTCAATTTGACGGCGAGACAGTGGCGAGAAGGTCAGTTTTTCAGGTACCATTTTGGATAGCGGCTGTTGGTGCTTGGTGAACGGTGTAAGGTCCTGAAACTATAGCACTTTCAGCCGCTTTCTTTTATCCCCTCATGAGAAATCCGGGCTA
>NZ_PJBT01000107.1:0-1155 GCF_002836035.1 Halomonas sp. MES3-P3E
TGCCGCTGGCTCCGCTAGCGAAGAATTACCCTTTGGCCGTCTAGAGGCTGACGACATGGCGCGCCTTCGCCGCAAGCTTGCCCCAGGCGAACCGGTGGAGGTCGTCACCTATAAGGGCACATGGCTAGCCAGCAACGATGAGCTGTTACACCAACTGGGCGACGGCTTTGAAGTGGAAGAGATCGGCCTGACCTTTCCGCCTGCCGCTATGTCCTTCCGCCTGACGCACCAGTTCCGCTTCAAGGGAATCGACTTCGCACCGCTGGAACCCGAAGACTATGACGGCGGCGATGACGCTCACGATTGGCGAATGATGGCTATGCGTGAAGTGGAAGGCATGGTGGGCGTCGTCACCGAGCTATGCGAGTTAATGGAGTACGAACAGCCAGTGCTTGACGCATTGGAAGAAGACGACGGCAAGCAGGAGCCAGCGGCAAACACGAGCGAGGGCGACGGCAATGCATAACGCCATCATGACAACCGACCCACACACGGGCGAGCAGATCGAGCTAAACCAGCTGGCTATACGTTACCAGTTGCCCAAGGGCACCGTTTACAGCCGCCACCTGGCGGGCAAGCGGGGCATGGAGCTCATTGCCCACCAAAAGCGAGGCAGCGTCAGCGACGCCGTTCGTGAGCGCCAAACGCAAGAGGCCCGCGCCAGCTACATCGAGCAAGCCAAGCGCTCACCGCTAGCGCGTCCGCTGAAGCATATTGCCGACGCCGGGAAAATGATCGGAGGTGTGCAGTGAACTATCAACCTAAGGGCGGCATGTGCGCCACCTGTGCCCGCCAGCATAAAGACTGCCGCCATCTGCCGTTTAATGAAATGCAGGTGCTCAGCAAGAGTAAAGGCGTATCGATTGTGCGGTGTGCTGAGTACAAGCGCGTGGAGGCCAGCCAATGACCCAGCCCACCCACACCCACCGCGAGAGCGGTGGGAAGTTTAACGAGGTAGCCCAGCACCAGGGCACCGGCCCGCTTGAGGGTCAGTGGCTAGTCATCTATCAGGATTTAGACAAAGAAATCCAGAGCGCCACCACGCAAGCTGATTGGCTAGCGAACTGGCGGGAGGTGGACCCCGATGACTGCACCATATGCATGGGCACCGGTCACGATCACATCAAGGGCAACAAGGCCAATCCATGCGGTCAC